>NZ_VUMN01000014.1 GCF_009696165.1 Stecheria intestinalis
AGATGAAGAGGAAATTGCCAGGAATTTCGGACTGCGCTAAGAAAGATTATGCCTACATTTTTCTTATAAAAATCAGTAAAACTGGGCTTCTGCAAGGAAACTAATGATAAATAGAAGCTGGGCATAAGGAAAATTATACCTACATTAACATAAGCTGCCGAACGAAGTGTCAGAAGTATCTGCCAGCTCAGGATGAACTCTCTATTCAGCTATTCCATCACCGGAGCAGAAGATAATGCGATCATCGAATCCCTGGCAGAAACGGCAAAGGCAAACCATGCCAATCCGAGAATCTACTTTCAGTATCTGATCGATCGCATGATGGACAGAAACAGATCTGCCCGCATTACAGAATCGTTTCTGAAAGAACTGATGCCCTGGAGCGATTCCTATCATGAATATGAAGCCGGTAAGAAGCGAGAGATCGTTGATTACATGGGAACCGGTCCAGACAAGCCTCCGAAGGTCCGGGTTGTGGATGGAAAGAAGAAATTGATACAGCCATCTGCGTAAATCAGATTCGCCATCAAAAGGCGATCGAGCTTTACTGACCCAGCACTGGGTTCTTTAAAGTCCGGTCGCCTTCGCGCTCATTATATTGTCCTGCTCTTATGAAATAAGTTCACCCTGTATTAGACGCTTACTTCTAGTATGTCATCGTGCCGTTGATGGTATATCCGCCCCAATTGTATTCGGCACTCTTGAAATATACTTTGTGGACTGTTCTTTCAACTCTGTTATCAGTGAAGACAGCAGTTGCCTTTCCTCCTCCTTCTGCTGCCATTCCCCAAGTAGTCAGCTGTGTTTCAGAGCTGTCAACCGCCCGGAAATTTACTTTGTCAGTTTTACTCCCCGTTTTCACCAGGTTTACAAAGAGATACCTTCCATGGCAATAAGCATCGAGGTAATATTCCGCGAGTTTCTGTTGTGCAGGAATATAGAAATTTACCAGATTCACATCTGTATCTCTAGCAAGAACCGGCACACAGAAGATAGAAAGCGAAAGCAATACCACGTTGAGGACTCTTCTGAGTTTCCTCATAATCGTCCCTTTCCTAATCCTGAATCTGATGTCAGAGAAATTGAATGAATCAATACTGTCCCGGGAGAATATCCCGGGATTCATTGAATGCCGGTTCTTCTCATCATAACCTCCATTCTTCTTCGATCTATGTGACTATATCAATTCTGTGCAATCTCATATTCAACATGCATTTTTATTGAATTGTTAGCATCGAATTGGAACAGATTCCATAAATACATTATCTATTTCATTCGTGTTCATATGCATAGTTTACTTCATTGTCGCAGTTTCTTTTATGCATGTTATCCCGATAATCAGCAACTTATCACAAGGGATTTCAGATAGTATCTGGAATCCAGCACTGAGTTTTATCTCTATTCTTCGTTATGATGCAGAACAGCGAATGCCACGAACTCCTCATTCTCTTTTTGAAATGAACAAGTTCCGCCATATCTGGACGTAATTGATCGTATTGCCGAAAGTCCGAATCCGTGGCTTTCTGAATTCTTTACTTCAGCAGTGTCTGCTTCTGCTGAATTTTCTATTTTCACTATAAACCTTTCTCTGTTTGAGAAAATTTCCAGCTTTATGCGTCGTTCTGCCCCGATATGTTCGATTGCATTATCCATCAGATTGACTAGTAGAACATAAAGATCATCATCCGTCACGAATGGTTTCTCCGGAATATTCAGCACATAGCTCACTTCGATTTGATTCTGTGCTGCTTTATGACGTTCTGCATTCAAGATCAGATTGACTGCAGAACTTGGAGTCGATACCGGAATATCCGTCTCTTTCAGCTTTTCGGATAATGCTATGATGTTTTCATCGTCCGCATACTGATTCTGAAGGAGCGTGATCACATGTGATAAGTCATGACGAAGAGAAAGCAAGTCTGACTGCGCACGTACTTTGCCTTTTGCCGATAATAGCTCGGAAGAAATCATCATATTTTCTTTCTGCTGTTGCTGCAGCAGTGTATTTCTCTGATTGAAATGTACAAGCACCACGATTACCAGCAATGATAATGTGCCGATGCAGACAATAGTAACCGCAAGACATGCAGGATTATAAGCTTTATAGAAGAGCATCGCTTCAATAGAATCAATGATTGCAACACACAGAATAAGCATGCTTCCGATCAGATACTCCTCAAGTGCATTCAGCTGAATAACCGATTTCTTCTTCAGGACTCTTGCTATTGCTGAAAACATAAAGGTTTCAGCAATCTTTGTCAGAATAGTCATCTGCACAGAATATGAACTCACCAGCCTTGGTCCATCAACTTCATGGAACAGAATAATCGATCCCATCACGGTAATAGTTGTATTGAAAACAGCAACCAGCAAGTCTGGCAGCACAGCAAGAATCAGGCATTGGCTGAATCTTTTTTTTGAAGCCGCAAGCAAGCACATGATTCCAGCCCCATCCACAATCAGCTGATAAAATCCAAGTGTAATCGATACTCGATTTGCATATTGCACGAAAATGAAGGTGAAAATCCAGTATATTCCGCATGCGATCAGTTTCTGCCTGGAGGAGCTATCTGAAACACGATAAAACAGGGCGGCGAATAGGAACGTCTCATATAAATTGATTACCGTATTAAAAGTATTCATAATCTGCTTGCCAGGAATTGATCGAACTTCTCCAGAACTGCTTTTTTCCTTGATCTTGAGATCTGAAGCTTTTTCCCATCACTCAATATGCAATTCATCCCTCTGACATCCTGCACATAGCTGAGATTAACCACACAGAATTTTGAGATCTGAATAAACTGATCAGATGGGACCTGTTCTAATGCTGACTTCAGTGTTTTCCGTGTCTCTATTTCTTTGCCATCCTGAAAGGCAATCGTCAGATTATTTCCTGAAATTTCCAGAAATAAAATCTTTGCCAGCGGAATACGACGATTATCGCTCATCTGAAAAAAGCCGAGATAACATGTTCTGAAGTATTTATCAAATGCTTTTCTGAGATCTTCTTCCAGATGATCTTTCCTGACAAAATAAAACGTGTTGATTTCAAACGCACTGAATACGAGATCATTGTGATTGGTACAGAAGATCATTTTGCTGAACGGATAAGATGCCGACAGCTTACTGGATAACTCAAATCCGGATATCTCCGGCATATCAATATCGATGACAAAGATATCAAACGGCATCTCCGGAAGTAAATCCGAACTCAGAAATGAGGAACAGCTAAATGGAATATTTTCCTTTTTCGAAATCGAATTGATCTTTTCATTGATTATTTCAATATCATTCTTTTCATCATCAATGATTGCGACTTTTAAAGGCTCCATACAATCCCCTCTTTCTGCAATAATACCTGAATCGCTGTAATAGTGAGCAGATATACCGCAATTCTTACAAAGATTCTGTCATAAAGTGATAGTATCGCCATCATAAATGGAAGTATCAGAAGCAGAATTGTTTTTCCTGATAAACCTGGAACATTCAATTTCAATCTTATGGATTGTCTGAATGTCTTTCCCTTTCTGCTTTCTTTTGCCAGGAAGCAGAAAGAAGCAACTCCAAAGCTTGAAATAAAGCATATCTGATTGATTAACCGAACAGATACCATGCATGCATAATATATTATCAGTCCTGTGCAGACACATCTCGGCAATGTTTTTGCATGCAGCCCGCCAAAATAATGCCGAAGCGCAGAAGAAAGCAGGATATAAAACGCCACCGTACCTGTTGTATTCAAAATGAAAGACAATACAAGGATAGGAAAAAAATCAGCCGCATCACATAAGACTACTAGGATCCCTCTGAATAGATTCTCTCTATCAGTATCACTCAATTGCAGCTGTGAATCGATTTGATCCGCGATATGGTCTGCCAGTTTTTCAATCATTGATTTCAGTTTAACAGACAGAGTAAACCGTTCATCACGTTTTTCGCCATTTCATCACAAGCCATCACTGAAGTCAGTTTTCTCAATTATTATTTAAATTATGAAATCCATTTCAGCTTATTTATTTTCACTAATAGCTCACTTTATGATCTTCGTTGGAAAAGCTGAATCCGCCTCGCTTTCCTTCCACGGTTTTTATCAGCCAGATTTTCGGAAATATCGAAGGATTGAGAAACCTGAAGGTCTGAATAACTTTGAACATCACTGCAAGTGATCGTGGCTATATAACTTCTGGCTTTTAGGCATTAGATTCAATGAATCATGTCAGAATTTGCAAGTCCACCTAGCCTCTGGTTTTACAACGCATCTCAGCCTGAGAGTTTCACGATGACATTAACTTTGAGAATCTATTTACCTCACAAGCATGGATAGTCCTTTTCATGGAACGGTATGGGATATCGGCTGATTCAGACATGATCATTCCTATCGCAAGCAGCGATATCACCTTTCTGAAGAGGGAGGCCTATTCTCATGAATGCACTCAATCCTTCAGATGAAAAGAACACCTGATCATATAAAACAACTTGCGGCAGAAAACGTTCTTAGAACTTCAGAAACGCATGCTGCCAGGATCTGGTCTGGAAAGGAGCACTCATGTCTCATTCAAAAAAAGAGAAACGAGCTTTACGTCTTGCAATTATCATTTCAGCCGGATTCATTGCTCAGTGGATCATGATTCTCGACATGAAGAGGAATTATGGGACACAGTATATCAGCATGTTTGACTGGTATATCCTCAATTATTCTGCAGCGAATCTGATTCCTAACTTCATGATCTGGGGGATTCCCCTGCTATGCGGATTTCTGAATGGGAATATGTTTGTGTTCTATCGTTCTGCTGCCCAGTATCTGTTTGTGCGAACTCCTCAGAAACCTTTCCTTCTCTGGAAAAGAAATGAAGTAATCAGAAATACCGCTCTGGATGTGGTTCTGTTTTTTCTGAGTGCGGCTGGATGTCTCTTTATTACGATGAAGTCCGCCGATCCATCGATGGCAGCGGTGGTATCAATTCCTTCTTCCAGAGTCGAGTTTTCTCTGGCCTATTTCAGTCATCCTTTTATCTTTATCAGCTACTATGTGGCAGTGATCTGCATTTTCAATATTGCATTCGCTCTTTGCGGGTTTCTGATCTCGACCTATTCTTCTAACGGTGTCCTGATCCGCTGTACCCCATTTCTGATCATGATTCTCGATTCGATTATCGCCACCTCGATTTCTGGAATCGGAACATTGGTGAATTATTCAGATTCGGCTCAGATCCTTGTCCGAAACAGTTCGCTCGGATTTGCAATGGATAGTCTGTTTCGTCTTCTGATTCCGATTCTTCTTGTGATTCTGCTATGCCGTGTCATTCGCAAGCGGTCAGACCAGGACATCACGATATGAAATGGATTCTGAAATTCAGGATGACCAGGATCCTCTTGCTATGCAATCTGGTACTGATCGCTTCCGTATTGATTCCAGGGTTAAGTTCTCCGGTTGCTGAAATGCTCTCGATCTATTACACCGATAGCATCTTCACGCTGATTCCGATCCTCATGATGATCATCAATGAGACGTCTGCCTATCGTTTAACACACTCACAGTATGTCCATGTACGCATGCATGGAAAGCGTGATGCCATGTTCACCATGGTGGAGCTGGATCTGCTGATCTGCTTCTTGTATTTTCTGATCAGCTTCATTCCTCTGCTGGTGTTTGATCTTTTTGCAGGCAGTATCACCAATTGGTCATTCTGCATGATGAAGATTCTGCTATGGTCATGTTTCTGGACACTGCTGAAAGATTTTCTCTTCTGCATGTCTGGCAGATACGTCAATGCACTGCTGATCACTCTTACAGCAGAATTGTTTCTGCATTTATCGAAGGAGTCAATCTATTCGAATACACCCCGCTGTCTCTTGCAATGCTATGCGGGTGTCTTGGCTTTGCAATTGCAATCATTCTGAATGCCGGAAAAGGAGGTAGCGAGGATGCCGGAGATTGAGATCTGCGGACTATGCAAAGGATTCAATGGGCTTATCATATTCGACCATGCAGACATGCATGTGACAGGCGGAAAGATCATCGGACTGACTGGTCCGAACGGAAGCGGAAAGTCGGTTCTGCTCAAATGCATCTGCGGCCTTATGACTCCGGATGCTGGCAGAATCATGATTAATGGAAAGCCTGTTCTGCGCACGGACGTCTATCAGAATAATATCGGCGTCAGTATCGAAAAGCCTTCTTTCATTGAATCATTTTCCGGATTGGAGAATCTGAAATATCTGGCAGGATTCCGCAAAAAGGTCACAAAAGAAGAGATGCTTCAGTGGATGAAGACTTTCGGAATCTATTCAGCAAGAAATATGCCGGTCGGAAAGTATTCCCTTGGAATGAAGCAGAAGCTTGCGATCATCCAGGCAATCATGGAAGAACAGCAGATTCTGCTTCTGGATGAGGTTTCCAACAGTCTTGACAGAAAATCAAAAGAATTGCTGATGAGCCTTCTGATGAAGCTGAGAGAGGAAGGAAGACTGATCCTCTACGTCAACCATGACGCAGCAGAAGTTGAAATGCTTTCTGATGAAATCTACGAAATCGAGGAGCATCATATATGCCGCATCTGAAAAAGCTGAAGTATGCATGGCTTCTGCTGTTTCCTGCCTGCAGCCTTCTGTTCGGAAGGATTCTTTCAAAGGAGGTCAGACCGCAAGAAGAAATCACAGATGATCTGCCTATTTCCGAATCTCTGAATGTGCTGGGCACAGCTGATTCTCTGCTTCGCAACCCTGAAGAATATGCAAGCTTATTTGATTCTGATGGTACAGTAATACGATTTCGTCCGCTATCCTTCAGAACTGCCGGACGTTCGATTCTTATGAAAGTTCAGGTTGAACAGATTTATGAAGGAACTCTGAATAAGCAGGAAATTGAGATTGTCCAGGATTGCAGCATTTCTGATCTGAACTCTGATGTTCTTTCTCTTACCTGCAATTCGGGATGTCAGAAGCTTCTTGAAATCGGCGCAGAATATATCGGTGATATCAAAGGCAATTCGCTCAGCAGTGTCTATACTTTCACTACTGCGGATTTCAGCTGCTGGAAGATCTCTGATGCCTATCGGGAAGAACCAGCCTCACTTGAGATGGAGATTTCTTCTTCTATTTATGACCCTGTTCTCTACCAATTTGACACTTCCGAACTGAAAGAATTTCTGCAGCAGATCTATCCGGATGAAGAACCCCAGGAAGTGGTCAGTCGGCTGAATGACGCACAGCAGGCTTCTTATAACCGGGCAATGGTGCTTGCAGAATCTTAATGGATGAATTATCTCACGCAGAAAAAGCATCGGACAGACCAGTTCAGACAGTTTGCCCGATGCTTTTCTGCTGGCAAATCGTTTGCAGGATGATCTGCCTTCTTCCGGATCATGGATGATACAGATACCCCTTGCCCCAAGCCATCAGGATATGTTGCGGACAATCGGGATCCTGCTCAATCTTTGCACGCAGATGACGCACATGGACATAGATCGTTCCTCTGCATGCATAGGGTTCCTGAGCAAAGACTTCGCGGTAGATCTGCTCACTGCTCACGACACAGTCCGGGTGCGCCATCAGCACCGACAGGATGCCGCACTCACTTTTCGTCAGATGCAATGCCTCGCCATCCGCATAGACAATCCGGTCTTGTTGATTAAGGCGAAGATTCATATTTACTTTCTGATCAGCTCACGATATTCATCGAGCGTAAGCTCTTTCTCCATACCCGAGGAATAAGAATACTGATCGATTGACAGGGTGCCGTACTTTGCCAGTGTGCAAAGATCATCGATGGAAAGCGCATCTGCCGCATTGATGTCATAGGTCCAGCTTCCCTCATCTGTTTCAATGGAGAGCGTGCCATAGCTGGAGAACTGATTCTCCAGATCGTCTTCCTGTTCTTCCCTTCCGCCGTAAAATTCATCGATGCTTTTCTGACGCAGCTTATCTAACATTTCTGCGGCCTTTGTATCGCTGTCATCAACCTTCAGATCTATTTCCAAAGTTACGCTGCCTTCATCATCATCGTTCCACGTATAATAGGAAATCGACTGTGCATTGCTGTAATCAATCGGCCGCTCTGCCATGAAAAATCCTTTTGTCCGCCAGCCGATGCCAGCGATCGCAAATGCACTCGCCGTCAGAATCAGAAACTGGATGATCATCTTCCAGTTCGGCCGGATCGTTCTCCGATATACAAACTGCGAGACCAGGAATGCCGCAAAGATCAGGATAAACATCATGAATTCCACATCGCCTCTGAACGTGCCTGCTGCCAGGATCAGAAGACACAGTGCCGTATAAATCCGGATCACCAGCGGATATGCAAGAGTATTGTCTGAAAGCTGTTCAGCCCGCTCAAGTCTGCGGTCAAGATAATTTGCCTTCAGAAGGAGAATGGAAACCAGCAGGAACCCGATGAGGATCAGTGTCCGAGGAAGCAGGGAATCCTGCCCAAGCACATTCAGATTTACCGGCAATGCATCTGAAATAGCACTGCCCACCAGACTGCCTGTCGTGTAGACTGGTGACAGCCAGCTGATCTTCTCCAGGTCAGGAGTGCTAAGCCCTGCCACAAGGCTCGAAAACACATTTCCTGCCGTCAGCATGATCATCACCGGCAGAAAATGATACGCTCCCAGCATGACCACTCCATCCAGTGCATTGTTGGCAACCAGATATAACCCGGTATTGAACAATAGCAGGACCGCACTTCCCAGGGCCATCTCTGCTAGTGCAATCAGATAGCCAGACAGATACAGCTCCCCGTGTGCCAGCCCGATGATCGCTGGAATAATTGTTCCAAGGAAAAAGAATCCGAAACAGACAAGGAAGGCAGCAGTCATTGACGTTACCAGCATCTCTTTCCGCGTATAAGGAAGAGCTCCGTAGACATCGCAGCTCTTCTTGGTGTGCATCCAGGTGAAGAGATAAATGGGAATGCCGAACGTCAGCAGAACGCTCATGACCATGCATGCCGTAAACGTACTGGACAGAATCGAATTCATTCCGTGATCCGGTGCATAAAGAGACGGACCTGTCATGAAGGAAGACAGCGCAATCGTCATGTAGAAGATAAAGAAGAACACCAGCGGCACCCGATGATACCGCACAAGAAATCGGAAATAGCTTTTATTCATGATGCTCTCCCTTCTTTTCCACTTCATAGATAAACAGTTCTTCAAAGCTCACCGGCAGCACATCGATCAGCACCGGCTTCAGCGCTTCAATCTTCTTCTGAACCTCACTCTGACTGCCCCGGATGACCGCCTTGACGACACGCCCTTCAATCTCCAGATGCAGCACATCCAGATCCTTGAATACATCTGCCGGCACATTGCCGGCAAAGGCAGCCTGATATTTATTGATATTCTCACGGGAAGCGATCAGGTCTCCGTACGTGAGCATCACACCATCTTCCAGAATGCCATAGCTGTCGCAGATGTCTTCCAGTTCCCGCAGATTATGCGACGAAATGATTACCGTCAGTTTCTCATCCTCCACCAGATCTGCAAGAATCTGCTTGAAATGCAGCCGGGCAATCGGCTCCAGACCATCGTAAGCCTCATCCAGCAGCAATAGCTTCGGATGCGTGCAAAGCGCAAACAGCAAGGCTGCTCTTCGCTTCATCCCTTTGGACAGGTTCAGAATCCGCATCGATGGATTCAGCCCGAAGATCTCACAGTACTTCCGGAATGACGCCTCATCGAACTGATAGAGTGAAGCATAGAAATTCTTCATCGACGTAATCGTCGCCCCGATCGGATAATAAGGCTCATCACTGACAAAGGAGATGGATTGGCGGATATTCGGATCCCGGAACGTGTCATGGTCATTGAAAGAAACGGTACCTTGATCTGCTTCATAGACACCGGAGATCAGTCTCAGCAGCGTGCTTTTGCCTGCCCCGTTGACCCCGACGAGGCCAAAGACGGAACCTTCCTGTACGGCCAGATTCAATCCTTTCAGAACTTCAGTTGTTCCGAAGTTTTTATATACATTTTCAATTTTCAGCATCTGTCTTCTCCCCATATGCAGCATCTGCGCATGTCAGAATCGTCTCTTTTGCGATTCCTTCCTCTCTCCACTGTTTCATGACAGCCATTACCCGATCATCGATCATCCGTGTCTGCTTCACTTCTGCCACATAAACCCCTTTCTTCGGGATGTTATTGACATAGCCATCCTGCTCGAGCTTTGCATAAGCCTTGGCAACGGTATTAGGATTAATCCCGTTATCAATCGCCATCTGCCTCACCGATGGCAGCCGATCCCCAGGTGCCAGCACACCCGTTTCTATGAAACGCATGATCTGTGTCTCAATCTGTTCAAAGATCGGAACTTTGCTCTGAATATTCAATAAGAACATGCGGCCTCCCTTCGATCATCTGTCTTATCTGTACTATCTGATTGAACTGTACCATCTGTATTATCTGATGTCAACAGGAACAGAAAAAGCCGGATTCACAGGAATCATGACTTCCCGCAAATCCGGCTTCTTTTTTTTCGCAGATAACACCTGATCAAGTGCACTGTTCAGAAATTCTGAACAATTCGTTTTACTGAATTCTTGTGCCCGGCTCAAGACCGTTTACTTCGACGACTGCAATCTCGTCTTTGTTCTTTCCTGCCAGCAGCATTCCCTGGCTTTCTACCCCGCGGATGACTGCAGGCTTGAGGTTGGCAATCACAACGATGCTCTTGCCGATCATCTGGCCAGGCGTATAGCTTCCGGCAAGACCCGATACGATCTGACGGATATCGCCATTGCCAAGATCTACTTTCTCGATCAGCAGGGTATCAGCCTTCGGATGCTTCTCGCAGGAGAGGACCTTGCCAACCCGAAGATCCAGCTTGCCGAAATCTTCCATTGCGATTTCCGGCTTCTTCTCCGTCTCTGCTTTCAGCTTGCGCATAGCCTCCTGCTGTTTCTCTTCAATCACCGCAACCTTGGCCATGACTTCTTTCTCATCCAGTCTCCGGAAGAGAATTTCCGGAGTCGGAGTCACGGAGATCAGAGTCTCCATCCGGCCCCATTCCTGAATGGAATCATAGTCACGCTTCTGCGTATTCAGCTGATCAAGAATCTTCTCGCTTGTCTCCGGGAGATACGGTCTCAGAAGAACTGCAGAAATACGGATGGCTTCAAGCAGATTGTAGAGCACCGTAGCCAGGCGGGAAACCTTCTCGGAATCCTTAGCCAGGCTCCATGGCGTGGTTTCATCAATATACTTGTTGCTGCGATCCAGCAGCTCGAAAATCGCATCGATCGAATCAGCCACCCTGAGCTCGCTCATCTTGGCATCAACCGTCTTCACGGTTTCCATTGCTTTCTGCTTCAGTTCCTCATCCACCGGTTCAGAAACACCAGGATTCGTCACCTTGCCATTGAAATACTTGTTCTGCATGGAAATCGTGCGGTTGACGAGATTGCCCAGGTTATTAGCCAGATTGGAATTGATCCGGTCAATCATCAGCTCATAGGAAACATGACCATCCTGAGCAAACGGCATCTCATGCAGCATGATGTATCTCACCGCATCAACACCGAACAGATTTACCAGATCATCTGCATAGATGACATTTCCCTTGGACTTCGACATCTTATCCGAGCCAGTCAGCAGCCACGGATGACCGAATACCTGTTTCGACAGCGGTTCGCCAAGTGCCATTAACATGATCGGCCAGTAGATGGTATGGAAGCGGATGATATCCTTTCCGACCAGATGCAGATCTGCCGGCCAGTACTTCTTGTAGAGCTCAGTATATGGCTCATCCGGATCATAGCCAAGACCGGTAATATAGTTGGAAAGCGCATCAATCCATACATAGATCACATGCTTCGGATCAAACGAAACCGGAATGCCCCACGTGAAGCTGGTTCTCGAAACACAGAGATCCTGCAGACCCGGCTTCAGGAAGTTGTTGATCATCTCGTTCTTGCGGCTCTCCGGCTGAATGAACTCCGGATGATCTTCAATATACTGAATCAGTCTCGGCGCATATTTGCTCATGCGGAAGAAGTATGCTTCTTCTTCCATCGGCTTGACATCAGAACCGCAGACCGGGCACTTTCCATCTGCCGTCAGCTGGCTCTTTGTATAGAATGCCTCGCACTCCTGACAGTACATTCCCTTGTACTTGCCTTTGTAGATATCACCCTGGTCATACAGCTTCTTGAAAATATGCTGCACCGACCGCTCATGATCCTCATCCGTCGTGCGGATGAACTTGTCATAAGAGAGATTCATGACATCGAACTGCTGACGGATCTCTGCAGATACTTTATCCACGAACTCTTTCGGGGATACGCCTGCCTGCTTTGCCTTCTCTTCTACTTTCTGACCATGCTCATCTGTTCCGGTCTGGAAACGGACATCATAGCCGATCTGCCGCTTGTAGCGGGCAATGGAATCTGCCAGTACGATTTCGTAGACATTTCCGATATGCGGTTTGCCGGAAGTATAGGCAATCGCAGTAGTAATGTAATAAGGTCCCTTATTCTCCATGGTTTCCACCTCCCTGGAATTTCAAAAAGAAAAACGCCCTGCGAAAGGACGCCTTGCACGCGGTACCACCTTTGTCTTGCCTGATTGCTCAGACCACTCCATGCGCGTTAACGGGCAATCCCCGGACTCTGCTCTTCACAGAATCAGCTCCAAGGCCATCTTCATCCGGATTCCTGCCGCAGATTTTCACCAGATTTCTGCTCTCTGGAAGACCTTCTTCCGGACTACTCTTCTTTTCGTCGCTTTTCGTGAAAATATTATAGTAAAGAAACGCTCCTTTGAAAAGATACGAGACGCCGAAAACCGCATAGGAATGTAATTTTTTTCACTTTCCCTCTATGAAAAAACACTTGTATGTCTTTCAAAGAAATGTTAAATTAATAACTGTATTCAAGCTCAACCAAGATTTCATGCAGAAATCGAAGTTCGATTGAAGCATGGAATTTTTGTTTAGAGGCCGAGTACAATTGAAAAGGAGATTTTTTAGAGTAATGGCTACAGGCAAGGTAAAGTGGTTCAATGCAGAGAAGGGATACGGCTTCATCACAACTGATGATGGCAAGGACGTATTCGTTCATTATTCTGCAATCCAGGGCGAAGGCTTCAAGACTCTTGATGAAGGACAGTCTGTTCAGTTCGACATCACGCAGAGCGACCGCGGCCCGCAGGCTTCCAACGTTGTGAAACTGTAAAGATAAACATCGCGCAGAAGAAGAAAAGAGACTGTGGCATCATGCCGCAGTCTCTTTTTTTCTTCTCAGAGCAGAATGATCTTCCGGAAACACTCCTCCGGATCTCTGAAGTCAGAAGTGCAGAGAATCCCGTACTTTGCCTGAGGATCCATCTCTCTCAGCCACTTCAGTGCAGCCGTTCCGGAAGCACACAGCATCTCTGAAGCAAAGAACAGAGACTCTGTCATCTCAGCCGTTGCAAGCATGCCGCAGAACTGGTACTTCAGCACCTTCGACTCTGCCCGCCATGCGTGCAGCAGCTTCACTGCTTTTTCATACTGATCCTGCTCTGCCTGTTTCCGTGCTTTCTCAGCTGCCTCCGCTTTTTTCTGTGCTCTGCCGATCTTCAGATCCATCGAGTCTGTCTGAACATTACTCTGCTGCAGCATGAATGTTCCCGACGCAAGATCGCTCTTTGCGGATTCCAGAGCAGCTTGTGCCTGGTTCTTCTCCTGGGTCAGGTTCTCCTGTTCGTGCTGCAGTGCTTCCTGTTCCTGTTTCTGATCTGCTTCCTGCTGATTCAGCTTCTGCTGCTCCGCTTCTAGCTCCAGGCGAATCCGTTCCTGTTCCGCCATCGCTTCTTTCAGTTCTTTCCGCCGCTGCTCGATTTCACGGACATAATCCCGGTGAAACAGATGATCGCGGAAACGGACCGCTTCTTTATACTGATCCAGCTGTTCCGAGTATTCTTTCGAAGAAAAGCCGCATTCACTGATCTTCTTCTCATTGCGAGACTTTTCTTCGCCAAGCTCCGTCAGCTGGCGGATCAGCTCTTTCTGCTTCGCCGCATTTTCCTTTGCAGCCTTTTCATAGTCCTCCAGCATGCGCGTGCTGGACTCTGCCCGGCGGGCACGCAGGGCATTTTCTCTGCCAAGCCAGTCATTCTGCAGCTTCACGCTGCGGCGGGCTGCCTTCAGCCGATGGACAAGCTTATGACTCTCTTCCTGCTCCCTGGCACGCTTCTGAAACACCCGTGTCGCGGCGAGATATTCCTTCTTCGCATCCGAAAACGAGACTTCTGAAGTCTCTTCCTGGATCTTCGCGCAAAGAGAAAGCATCTGCTCTTCTTCGGAAACCGGAATTGCCTCGGCTCCCATCGTCTTCTCCAGGTCCGGCTTTGAGGCAAATACCGCAATAATGCCCCAGTGTCCAAGACAGATCACGCCATTCTCATCATATAGATCATCCGGTTTCGCCAGCCGGCTGAGCACGTCGGCTTTGCGGATCGTTTCTGAAACTCTGTATCTCTGAATGGTCTCTGCAGCCATTCTCTGTTTATCTGTTCTGTTCATGTGTCACGCAAGAATCATATCACACGAGACCTCTCTGATTGAAACAGACCTCATCTAGAGGTCTGTCTGTGTTTATTTTTCTGCAGTTCTCAGCAGGACATGCGAATCGCCTTTGATCCAGTAGGTACCATCGGAATACCAGGTTGTTCCATCCACGTCCCTGGTGTCTGCCACATACACATAGATCCCGGCATTGAACCGCATATAGATGCTGCCATCATCCGATGCCCGATAGCGCACCGGCGTATCATTCAGAAGCACTTCGAGATACTGCAGCTGATCCGGGCGGTTATCTCCAAGCTCTTCCGCTTTCTTCGCCGCATCCGCATCGGCATGTTCCTTGAAATCTGCCTCTGCCTCGGATTCTTCCGCATAGACATAGACTGCTACCGACTCCAGCTGATCATTGCGATCATACGTCAGCTGCCGGTATACTGTTCCATCCGGATAATATTCATACACGCTCCGGCTCTTCGAGCTGCCATAAGCCGGATTCGATTCCGAAGCCGCCTCAATGATCAGACCATCTGAAGTCTTGGTATACGTCACCGTGCGATCCGTGGAATTGATCGGAAAATAGATCGGATAATCATAATCCCGGCTCAGCGTGACCACCGCCGGCGTCACCCCCGTATATACCTGAATCTGCTTATCATCTTCGTAGTAATACTGTGACTCGCTCTCTTCATCCCCTACCTGGCTGTACCAGCAAAGAATTCTTCCCTGATCATCAAAGATCAGCTTCGTGACAGAACCTCCCTCACTGACCCAGGTCTGGGCGTTTCCTTCCGTCTTCACATACCAAGTCTCATTCTGAGATGCCTGGCCGCTGCCCATGGACCATGAACGGATCTCCGACAGTGTCAGATCACTGACCGAACTGGAATGATCGACATCAAGTCCCTGCTCGATGGTCTCATCATACCCGAGATCGCTGTAAATCTTCTCGACGGTCACGACCGGTGCCGATGTCAGAGCCGGCTGGCTCGTGGTGTCTTCTGCTTCAGAAGACGAACTGCCGCAGCCTGCAAGCATGATGCACGCTGCCATCAGGATAATGCTCTGTCTTGTTTTCATAATCCCCTCACTGCTGATCAAGATAGAAATTCAGCGCCCCGATCAGGTTTGCCTGGTTGCCATATCTGCATACCGTAACCTCCGGCTTGCTGCAGGGAATCCAGGAACTCTCTGCAAAGAGTTCATCCAGATTTGCCCGTATCGTTTCTGTCACTTCCGGTTCTGCACTGATGCCGCCGCCAATCGCAAACCGCTGCAGCTCCAGCATCGACTGCATGGCGAAGATCCCCGCAGCACACTGCTGTGCAAAGTCCCGGAATACCTCGGCCGCATCAGCATCTCCAGCCTTGAGATCCCGGAAAAACCGTTCCCCATCCATCTCGGTTTCCGGAATGCCCTTCTTATCTGCAAAGTGTACCGTCAGGGCGTGTGCCGAGCAGTTTCCGCCCCACATACTGGTATACAGTTCTCTGTTTTTCTGAAAGATTCCTCTGAAATCCGTCGGCAGCCAGCTCAGCTCGCCAGCCCCGGAATCGCTCCCCATCCAGACCTTATGATTCAGCACGATGCCGCCGCCGATCCCGGTGCCGAATACGATGACAGCCCCGTTGGCTACGTCTTTCAATGATCCGGATTCCGCCTCGGCATATGCTGCGCATTTGCCATCATTCGCAATGACCGCAGGAACCTCGAAGATCTCTTCAAGAAACCGTTTCATATCCGTGCCATCCAGCCGATGGTAAGCTCCGGCAGTCACACATCGTCCTTCTTTGGTATTGATCTTTCCGGGCATTGAAACCGCCAGCCCATCGTACTGTCCGGCATATTGATTGCGAAGCTCCTTCAGCTTCTCTTTCAGACCGTCAGCGCTTTCCGTATCCGTCTCATGCCTGCCATAGTCTGAAAGAAAGCTGCCCGACTCACTGAGCAGTGCATGCTTGATGGATGATCCCCCGAGATCCAGGGTCAGTATCTGCTTCATGGTTCCATCATACCACGGAACATGAAACTCATCGTGCTACAATGTGATTGAGATTCAGGAGGATTTCTATCCATGAAAGAGACAACTATCATACAGGCAGACGACTCCTACACATACCTGTACCCTGCTGCAGACCTATCTCATGAAGACATGCTCGGCTGTGTCTGGGACATTCTGAAGGACGATGATATCAGCAGCCATGGCGTGATTCTCTTTCTGAGAAATCACTACACTCCGATGGAAATACCGGTACTGCCCTCCCGGGACACCTTCATCTCCCGCTACCGCAGTCTGGATCTGTCCTGCATCACGACCATCATGGAATACCATGGCGACCCGATCATGATCACTTACCGGGTTGATGATCATACTCTCGCAGTGGTCATTCCTGCTGCCTTCCGGGAAACGATCGACGATCTTGAAAAGAACGTCATCCCGGACGTCCTGGACCATAATCCGAAGAACTGACTAACAGAAAAGGCGATGATTCTATCACCGCCTTTTTCAGTTCTTCAGTTTTCTGATATCAGTACAGCTTCAGCTTTTCGGAAGAAGTCTGCTGCTTATCTTCCGCCTTTACTTCTGCAGCTGCCTGCTGATCTTCTTTCTTCGCGGTCTCATCAGACTGCGCATCATCGACTCTGACAACATCCTTCTCAATCTCTGTCACTTCATCTTCGGTAACAGAAACTGCGGACTGCTCCTGAGGCTGCGTTGCCTGCTGATAAGCCTTTGCGATCGCAGCCTGGTCATCCCAGCTGATCGCAACCGGAGTATAGCCATCGGTCGGGATATAGATATACCCAAGGAAGCCCTGACCGCTTCTCGAACTATTCGCTGCAATCCAGCCTTCGTTATAGCCGCCGAGGAATCCGCCTTCCTGCATGTAGAGCATATTCGAATCCGCATCATACTGCGTGATGTAGACGACATGGCTTGTCCAGACACCGACACTGTTAGCACGCGGCGTCTGAGAGACTTCATATCCCATCATCATCGCGTTGTAGAACCATTCTCCGGCATTGCCGAGAGACGGAAGTGCATATCCGGTAGATTGATATACCAGCTGCCATGCAGACCATGTGCAGTTGGACCATCCGCCGTAGTAAGGATTGCCTGCTGTATAAGTAGTGATTCCATCTCCTTCTTCAGCGTTGATGAACGCGAAGGAAGGCTGCGTACCCGCCAGGAGGAATAACGAGATTCCTGCCGCGAAAATTGTCTTCAGGAGCTTTTTCATACACCAGTAGTTTTAACATAAAGCAATGTAAGCGCGCAACATCGCATTATGTGAAAATACTTTCATATTCTCTCTTCCACAAAGTTATTTTCATTTGTTTCATAGAGAGAATGTACCCTGCTGATGATTACTTCGCGTTGAATACGTATCGATCCAGACGATTAAATGCCTCTTTTACCCGGCTGGTCGGCAGCGCCAGATTCATGCGGATCCCATACGGATCATGGAACGGTCTGCCATCCTGCCAGAGAACGCCATACTCCACGCCCTTGCGCTGCAGCTGCTCGATGGTCATATTGTGCTCCTTGCACCAGTCTTCGCAATGCAGGAACAGCATATAAGTTCCTTCCGGCTTGGACAGCGTGACTCCCTGGAATTTATCCTTGATGAAGTCATAAGCAAAGTTGACATTGTCGCTGAGCACGGACTTCAGTTCATCCGTCCACTCCATGCCCTCATCCTTGTACGCACCGATCAAGGCATGCATCCAGAGTACATTCATCGAATCATAATGACACAGCGAAGACTCCTTGTTGACCCGGTCTCTGAGCCATGGGTTGTAGATGATGTCATACGAACCCACCAGACCAGCAAGATTGAACGTCTTGCTCGGCGCATATTCTGCGGCCGTATGCATCTTCGCATACTCATTGACTGACTGGGTCGGGGTATGGACATGCCCATTCAGCATCAGATCGCTCCAGATCTCATCAGAGATCACCCAGACCTGATGTCTCTCGAAGATTTCCATAGCCTTGACCAGTTCTTCCTTCGTCCAGACTCTTCCGCACGGATTATGAGGATTGCAGATGATTGCCGCATGGATATGCTGTTCGGAAATCTTCTTTTCCATATCTTCATAATCCATGCGCCAGACACCATTCTCATCCTTCACCAGCGGAGAAAGCACCATATCATAGCCATTATTCGTCAGTGCATGCGTGAAGCCGATATACGTAGGGCTGTGCAGAAGAACTTTATCACCCTTGGAACAGAGCACATTCAGAGCACTCACGACCCCGCCAAGCACGCCATTCTCGTAGCCGATGTTCTCAGGCTTGATGCCTTCCACATGATTGCGGACAGAATGCCAGCGGATAATCGACTGATAGTACTCCTCCGTCGGGCTGAAATACCCGAACGCAGGATGCGCAACCCGCTTCTGCATCTCTTCCAGAATCGTCGGGCAGGTCGGAAAGTTCATGTCGGCAACCCACATCGGAATCCGGTCGAATCCCTCTCTGGTCTCGCCCTGAGGTCCTCCTTTTTCCGGAACATCTACAGCGATGCTGTCCTTGCCATGCCGGTCCATAACGCTCGTGAAATCGTATTTCATATGATCCTATCCTTTCCTTTTTCTTTTTTAAAAGCGGAGAGTACTCTCTCCGCAGACGATTGCTACTGCTGCTTTCCGGCTTCGATGCTGCCGTTTTTTGTGACATCTTTCTGCACATTGATCTCGAGAAGCTTTGCATTGAGCTCTCCTTCGATCCGCTGAAGTTCCTCTTCTGCAGCCTGCCGTTTCTGGTGGCCTTCCTTCTGGATCTCCAGGACTTCATCCAGCGTCTTGATCAGTTCCTCATTCGTATGCTGGAGCGTCTCGATATCGACAATTCCACGCTCGGATTCCTTTGCAACATCCACCGTTGCCTGATGCAGCGTCTCGGCATTCTTCTTCAGCAGATCGTTGGTCATATTCGTGACCGCACGCTCTGCCTCCATCGCTTCCTTGCTGTGATCGATGCCAAGGGCCAGCACGATCTGGTTCTTCCAGAGCGGAATCGTATTGACCAGCGTGGACTGGATCTTTTCGGTCATCAGCGTGTCATTGTTCTGAAGCAGGCGGATCTGCGGTGCCATCTGCACGCTGATCTGTCTGGTCAGTTCCAGATCATAAAGCTTCTTCTCGAACCGATCGCATGCCTGGGCAAGATCATTCGCTGCCTGCGCATCCTCCGGGAGACCGCTCTTATTTGCCTTGGCTACTAACTCCGGCAGTTCATTCTGACGGATTTCCGCAAGCTTCTTCTTGCCGGCCAGAATATACATAGACAGCTCTTTCGTATTCTGTGCATTCTTGTCATACAGCTGATCCAGCAGAGCAATGTCCTTCAGCAGCTGAATCTGATGATCTTCCAGAATTGAAGCAATCTTATCGACATTGACTTCTGCCTTGTCATACTTCGCCTTATACTGCGAAACTTTATCTCCGCTCTTCTTGAACAATCCGCCGAAGAATCCCTTGTTTTTCTCTTCATCCGGAGCTGTGCTCTTCAGTTCCTGAACCAGTGTCGTCATCAGATCGCCGATCTCTCCGAGGTCTTTCCCTTCTTCGGTTCTTCCTGCTTTTCTTCTTCCAGATTCTGAAGCTGGGTCTGCTGTTCTTCCTTCACTTCCTCAGGGGTCAGTGTCAATGTGATTTTCTGTTCCTGTGCCTGTGTCTCACTCATCAGATCGATCCTTCTTCTTTCTCTTGTCTGTTTCAGTATATCATGGACGCGGATTCACACCTGTGCCATTTTCAGCAGGGATCTATGCTGAGAACCAAGTCTTTCCAAGAAAAACATGAACATTTTCTGAAACACGATTCCAGCTTCTATGATCCGGAACCAGCGATCAGTAATTGCTGAATCCAGCTCACAGGCTTTTCACGCAGAAAAAAAGTGCATTCCCGGATTCCGGAATCGCACTTCAATCGGTTTCAGTTCTGATCTTCGTACATGTCGTAGACGCGGGATACAGAAGTATGATTCTGAATCGCATCAATCGTCTCAGCAAGCACATCAGCCATGGAAAGCTGAACAATCTTCGTGGTCTTAGCCTTCTTCTCAGGGCTCAGCGGAATCGTATCAGAAATCGCGAGCTCGTCAATCGGAGAACGCTCTATCTTCTCGATTGCATCTCTGGAGAAGACACCATGAGTGATGCCCACATAGATGTGCTCGGCTCCATTCCTCTTCAGCATGTCGCATGCCGCACAGAGAGAACCAGCCGTATCGCAGATATCATCCACGATCACGCAGTCCTTGCCATTCACATCGCCTATGATGCTCTGAGCTTCCACTTCATTCGGACGCGGTCTGCGCTTGTCGACAATCGCAATCGGCGCATGCAGGATGTTTGCCATTCTGCGTGCTCTGACTACTCCGCCATGGTCCGGAGATACGACGACTACTTTATCCGGGTCAANATTCTTGTTGCGGAAATATCTTCCGAGCAGCGGCATTGCGGTCAGATCATCAATCGGGATGTTGAAGAATCCCTGGATCTGTGCTGCATGCAGATCCACCGTTACAATCCGGTCTGCGCCAGCAGTCTGCAGCAGATCTGCGACCAGCTTGGACGTGATCGGCTGATGAGCATCAGCCTTGCGGTCCTGGCGCGCATAGCCGTAATACGGCATGATGACATTGATTTCTCCGGCACTGGCACGCTTCAGCGCATCAATGCAGACAAGAACTTCCATCAGGTGTTCGGTCACCGGCGGGCAGGTACTCTGAATGATGAATACTGAGCGTCCGCGCACAGTCTCCTGCGGTGTAACCATGATCTCCCCATCTGCGAAATGTTCGACCTTGATTTTGCCAAGCGGCAGGCCCAGATCTTTAGCAATTGCAGCTGCCAGATCAGTGCTGGATGTAAGAGCGAAGATGACCGTTTCCTTAACCATGTTAGTCTCCCTTTTTACTCTATCGGAAAGGCCCCGAACAGAAGATGACAGCCTTTCGTTTGCGTCTTGTAGTTTACCCTTAAAAAGCCTTCTTGTCTACCGTCCCGAGCTTCGTGAAATCCGGGATTTCAGCATCTGTCAGCGAGGTACCCATCCCGATTTCGACATTGTTTCCGACGGTGGTTTTTCCATAGAGTTCCACGCACGGATGAAGAATCACATCATGACCAAAGGTGACCTCCGGTCCGATGTATGCGGTGTCCGGATCCATCATCTGAACCCCAGCCTTCATCCACTTCGCATTGATCTGCTTTCTGAGCCATTTCGAAGCAGCAGCCAGCTCGGCGCAGTCATTGACACCCTGCACTTCTTCCGGATTCTCTGCTGCGACAGCATTCACCTTCCAGCCATGATTGCGGAAGATCTCAACCAGGTCCGTAATGTAATACTCATGCTGGGCATTGTCATTGCGGATCTCTTTCAGACCAGCCTCAAGCTTCTCAGTCCGGAATGCATAGATCCCGGTATTGATCTCATGAACCTGTTTCTCTGCTTCCGTGCAGTCCTTGAATTCCACGATCTTCTCAACCGTTCCATCCGCTTTCCGGATCACTCTTCCATAAGCAGAAGGATTCTCCAGAGAAACCGTCAGCACGGCCATGTCCGCGTGTTCTACTGCTTCATAAAGACGCTTCAGCGTCTCCGGCTGAATGACTGCCGCATCGCCATTGACGACTAGCACCGTTCCTGTTTCATGTTCCAGCTGGCGGGCCTGCATGACTGCGTGTCCTGTTCCAAGCTGCGGATCCTGCAGTGCAAACTCACATTGCCCTGCCAGTGCCTGCTCAACCAGCTCATGCCGGTAGCCGGTCACCGTGATGATCCGCTCTGCCCCTGCTTCTTTCAGACTGTTCAGAATCAGCTGAACCATCGGAACCTTCAGTACCTGATGCAGCACCTTCGGAAGATCGGACTTCATCCTCGTTCCTTTTCCTGCTGCCAGAATAATTGCATTCTTCATATGAATTCCCCTGACCTATTATACGCCTGCCCCTGATGAAAGAATCCGGGTTGTGCGCACAAACCAGTTATCCGCCCTGAGGGTTTCGGAAGCATCTCTCAATAGCCGCGGACTCTTTGTGATGCCGAATACCGTCGAACCGCTTCCGGACATCAGCACACCATCAAACCCGAGATCCACCATAGCTTCCTTCACTTCCCGGATCTCTTTCACAAGATTCAGAGATACTTCTTCCAGGCTGTTGCCGAGCGAAGCAATCACGCCATCATAATCATTCTCTTCCAGCGCTTTCTTCATCGCTTCTACATCCGGGTGCACGATCGTATTGAAATCCAGCTTCTCAAATGCAGTCTTCGTGCTGACGCCCCGCTTCGGCTTCACAAGCAGAACGCCGAAATCCGGATGGCATGGGAACGGCTCGATCTTCTCGCCGATGCCTTCGACCAGAGCCGGCTTCGAGATCAGGCAGAACGGGACATCCGCTCCGACTTCTCTTGCACATTCAATCAGTTCTTCACGGGTCGTCGAGAGATGTTCCATGCGTGCAATCATGCGGATTGCCGCAGCCGCATCCGCACTGCCCCCGGCAAGCCCGGCCTGGGTCGGAATGTGCTTCTGAAGCACGCATGCATACTGCTGCGTGATCCCGAAATGTTCCTGCATCACATGGATTGCCTTGATCACGGTATTCTTGTCATTCACCGGCAGATAATACCGGTTCAGGGAAATCGTGGTCTCCTTGGCCGGAACCATCTCCAGCACATCATAGAAGTCAATCGGTACCATGACCATCTTCAGATCATGATATCCATCTTCTCTTCTGCGCACGACATCCAGACAGAGATTGATCTTTGCATAACAACGTTCTTTCATTTCAGCACCTCGTAAATTCTCCGCAGCTCTTCCCCGCTTAATGACTGTGCTCTTCTTGAAGGATCAATGCCCGCTTTCTTCAATGCCTCTGCACTCTTTCCGGCATCCTGCAGGTATTCCTTCAGATTGTTGCTGATGGTCTTTCTTCTCTGTCTGAAGCAGCCTCTCAGAAGATCGAAATACGCATTCAGTTCTTCCTGCGTATCGCGGATCTCTTTTCTGGAAAACTGGATAATCACCGAATCCACCGCCGGAGAAGGATTGAACGATCTGCCCGGCACCGTGAACAGCTTGCGGATCTCATACAGATACTGCCCCTCTGCACTCAGCGCCGAATACTCCGGAGAATTCGGCTTCGCCGCAAACCGTTCTCCGACCTCTTTCTGCACCATGACGGTAATATACGGGATCTGTCCGTTCGCAAAGATCCTGAACAGCACCGGCGTCGTGATGTAGTACGGAAGATTGGCACAGATGGACACGCTGCCATACTCCTTCTTCAGTTCTGCCACCTTGGCATCCAGATCCGCCGTCATAAAATCCTGAAGAATGATCTCGACATTGTCATACGCAGACAGCGTATCTTCCAGAACCGGAATCAGATCCGGATCCACTTCATACGCCGTCACGTGCCTGCTGTATCTGGCCAGCTGCTCCGTCAATGAACCAATGCCGGGACCGATCTCAATCACTGCCCCTTCGCAATGGCTCACCATGGCACAGCGTTCCACGATCACCGGATCCACCAGAAAATTCTGGCCGAATCCTTTCTTTGCACGCAGGTGATAGTTCTCCAGGATCTCCTTCGTCCTGGATGGAGCAGATATATAACGATCAGCCATTCAGAACCTCCTGAAGCTTTTCTTTCGTGATGCCAAGACTATTCAGCCGCGAGCACATCGTCCTGGCATTGCCATTGCCCAGATGAAGCGCTCTTCCGACCTGCTCTCTCAGCTGGCTGCTGTTCTCTCTTCCAGAGAGGCCGAGCTCATACAGATCCTGCATCGTGAGCTCCTCTTCCTGATCAGGGCGTTCCTTCACGAGATGAGAGAGTGCATCTTCCAGCGCTTGCTGGCCGGCATGTTCCACTCCTACCTTATGCGCGGTCTTAGCCAGTTCCTTGTCGATATATGCATTCAGACAGCCCGGCACTGCCTCATTGACCGCATGCCGGATCCGGTTGCCAGGACTGTCAGGATCCGTGAACACGATCACTCCCCTTGCCTTCTGAGCTCTCTGAATCAGACGGATCGTGAATTCCGACAGGCAGGTTCCATGCGTCTCGATGGTCTCGCAGTCATAGTACTTCTTCAGATTCTCCGTATCATGTCTGCCTTCCACCACAATCACCTGTTCAATCCTCTTCATCCGGACCTCCCAGGAAGCGTTCATAATTTGCAAAGACCTGTTGGCTCATCGTTTCTTTATCCACGTCCCGCTGCTCCGCCATGCATGCAAGAATATAAGGAATATTCGATGGCTCATTTCGTGTCCCTCTGACCGGCTCCGGTGCCATATACGGACAATCCGTCTCCGTCAGCAGATACTTTGCATCCACCGCCCTGCATACTTCCTTGGCATGTCTGCTGTTATGGAACGTCAGCGCTCCGCCCAGCGCAATATAATAGCCGAGCTTCGTGAACTCAATCGCCATTTCCTTCGTTCCCGAGAAACAATGCAGAAGCCCTCTGGAACGATGTGCCTTCATGAGATCATACGTATCCTGCATAGCATCCCGGCTGTGCACCAGAATCGGTTTCTTCAGATGGTTGGCTAAATCAATCTGCCGGATGAACAATTCCTTCTGCAATTCATGAATTCCGGGATCCTTCTCCCAGTGATAATCCAGACCGATCTCTCCGATCGCAATGACTTCCGGCTGTTCTGCAATGGAAACAAACCGGTTCCATACTTCTTCATTCACATTCAGCACATCATCCATGAAGATGCCTGCAGCCACCTGATAGCGGACGGGATCCTTCTTCGCAAAGGCAATTGCTTTCTCCGTCTCCTCCGGCTTCAGCGTGATGATCATCACCCGGTCGATATGCTTTTCCTCAATGCGAGAAATCACGGCATCAAAGTCTTCCTGAAATTCCTCGCTCATGATATGAGCATGACTGTCAACATATCTCATAGCTATTTTCCGAGGCAGAACCGGCTGAAGATCTCATCCAGAAAATTCTCTCTGCCTGCTTCTCCTGTGATTTCCTTCAGCGACTCCCAGGCCTTCTGAAGATCAATCGTGACAAGATCTGGCTCTGCTCCTTCCTTCAGTTCGCTGATCGCAGCACTCATGGCTTCTTCTGCCTGAATGGCCAGACCGATCTGACGCTCATTGTTCAGCGTATCGCTTCCGGCAGCCGCAATTCCTTCCGCAAACCGCTTTTCGATCTCTTCGATCAGCGGCTGAATCTCATGATTCTTTGCCGAGATGGAAACTGTTCCTGGAATCTGATTCAGATCTGCTTTGTTATATACCTGAATATATTCCTGATCCTTCACGAGCTCCATCAGCTTCCGATCTTCCTCCGTGATGCCCTGGCTGCTGTCGAGAACCAGGATCACGAGATCTGCTTCTTTCAGTGCCTTCAGCGAACGCTCGATTCCCATCTGCTCAATCCGGTCGCTGCTTTCATGAATGCCCGCTGTATCAATCAGATTCAGCGTCACATTGCCTACTCTGACCGATCCTTCCACCAGATCCCTCGTCGTTCCGGCAACTTCAGTAACGATTGCCTTATCTTCTTCCAGCAGGGCATTGAGCAGCGAAGACTTGCCGACATTCGGTCTTCCGAGAATCACCGTATCAATCCCTGAACGGATCATCACCGCTTTCTCTGCCGTATCAATCAGCTGATTGATCTGTTCCAGCCACTTCTCTGCTTTCGGAAGAATCTCTTCATCTCTCAGCTGTTCCACATCCTCATATTCCGGATAATCAATATTCACTTCAATCTGTGCCAGAATCTGTGTCAGCGATTCCACCAGCGGATCAAGAATCCGCTTCACGCTTCCCTTCATCGAATGCACAGCCGATACCGCATTCACAGAATCCCTGGCATTGATCAGATCATTGATGCCCTCTGCTTCACTCAGATCCATCTTGCCATTCAGATAAGCCCGTTCCGTGAACTCTCCCCTGCGTGCAGGTTTCGCACCTGCCCCGAAAACTAAGGAGAGAACCTTGCGGGTGATATACACTCCGCCATGGCAGCTGATCTCGACGACATTCTCACCCGTATAAGACTTCGGCGCCCGATAGAAGCTGTACAGCACTTCATCCACGATCTTTCCGTTTTCTCTGACATCGCCATGACGGATCGTATATCCCGGAATATTGCTGAAGTCCTGCCCGCTTAACGAAGAAGCGATCGCAAATGCATCAGGTCCGCTGATCCGGATCATGGATACTGCTCCGGTACCCGGAGCAGTGGAAATTGCTGCAATGGTCTCATTCATAGGCATGCCTTCACTTCTCATTCCGGTAAGGATCAATGCTGCGGAGAGTCCCTTCTCCCGCAGCATTCACTCCTTCCAGTTCCAGATCCGGATGATGGGCCTTCAGAAATGCAGCAACTCTTCCGGCTTGCTCTTTCGTGGAAAGTTCAAACGCAGAATCATCATTCCCGTCTGTGACATGCATCATCAGCTTCCCATGATTCTCTTCCTGCAGCGATGCCTTCTTCAGATTCTCATAGACATACAGATGAAGATGATTCCGGTCGAATACCAGCATCCGCTGCTCCAGGAGGAACGCATAGCCGAGCATGATCGAATCATCAAACTCCTTCGCATCCGGAATCTTCTTCCATTCCCGGTTCACGGTGAACTTCGCCTTGTAATAGAAAAACATCACGACAATCAGAATGCATGCCGCAATCAGTGCTGCAGTCTTCGCGTTCTGTGTTCCCTTTCTGAAATAGATGAAGGCACAGGCAAAGATCACAAACGACAGCATCGGCAGGACTCTGGCATATTTCATTGAGATAAAAGACTGAATATATCGTCTGGTCATAAACCCTCCGGTACACACATTATATAAAAAAAGCCAGACACTTTCTGCCTGGCTTGCACGATGCGTCTGATCATCTCAGACGATGCTGTCTCTATCTATATCCCTGTTTTTCGCAGGTACCGGAAATCTTCCGGAAGAAGTCGGTCCTTTCAGGACGTATGGACTTTCACTGCTGCACTCTGCAGCAGACATTGCTTACTCAATTGCGATCGGTTCAGCCTTGTTCTCTAGCTTTCTCGTTTCATCATAAGCCGGGAACTCAAGGCTCAGCGTACCGTCTTTATAGGACGCATGCACATCGGTATCCTTTACCTGGCCACCTACATAGAAGCTTCTGGTATAAGCACCGCTGTAGCGCTCCTGACGGATCAGCCTGCCCTTCTTATCCTTGGTATCCTTGTTCGAATCATGCTGTGCATGAATGGTCAAGGTACCATTCTTCAGAGAAACCTTGATATCTTCCTTGCTGAATCCAGGAAGATCCGTCTTCATCAGGTACTTTCCGTCTTTCTCGGAAATATCAGTCTTCATTGCCGGCTCCAGATCAAACACCGGAGAACGGAATACATCATCGAACAGATCAAAATCATTTCTGACATCAGGCATAAACATCATCATGAGTCATCTCCTTTTTCAATCTGCATCAATCAATGAAATGCACTGATTACTGAATGCTGATATACTTCTTTTCTTCCTCTTCCTTCTTCTCAGCAGAAGGCACTGTAACGGTCAGCACACCGTTATTGTAGCTAGCGTGGATATCGGATTCCCTCACACCATCGCCAACATAGAAAGTTCTGCTCTGACTGCCTGCATAACGCTCCTGACGGAGAATATTGCCCTTGGCATCCTTCTCTTCCTTGGTCTCGTTATGCTCTGCATTGATGGTCAGATTACCATTGTACAGAGAGATCTTGATATCCTCTTTCTTGTACCCCGGCAGTTCGACATCCAGGGAATAAATGCCATCCTTCTCACGGATATCTGTCTTCATCAGATTTCCATTTCCATAGAAGCTGTCATCGAAGAAATCATCGAATACATTTTTTCTTGGTAAATATCTCATATCATTACCTCCCGAGGTCTTTCACCTTACACCTATTGTTATAGTCATTTGATTAGCAGTGTCAATAGCTGAGTGCTAATTTTTTAAAAATTTTCTTTATGATGAAATAACGGCTTCATTAAAGCATTATTGTTCATTCTAAGCAAAAGTGACAAGGACCACATGAATATTTTTTTCTATCACCAGCAATAGCAGATATCATTTCTATCTGCTAATTTCCGGAGCTTCCGGAAACGAAAAACCGATGCTTTTTACCCGCATCGGTCATTTCTGATTATTTCTGATCTTTCTTCCCGGAATTCTTCTGCAGCTTTCCGGCAAGACACCCCGCTGCGGTCATCAGAATCACTGCAGCAGCGGCAGTCAGAAATGGTTCTTTCTTTTCCGGACTCATTTTCTTTCCGCGACAGAGATCCGGTTGATCGCTCTCATGAGAGCAACCTGCGCTCGCTTCTGATCAATATTCGGATCAGCGGAAGCGAGGCGTTTTTCTGCTCTCTCTTTAGCGGCCTTGGCACGGTCTACATCGATTTCGCTCTTTTCTTCAATTGCGTCGGTCAGTATTTCCGCCTTGTTGCCGCGAAAATAGAACAGACCGBCCGCAATGGCATATTCCTGGCGTTTCCCATTTTCATCCGTGGTCATTCTGCCGATTTTCAGCATTGTGACTAACGGCATATGTTCCGGCAGGATACCCTGCTGGCCCGCTTCCGTCTCAATGTTGACGATCGAAGCGTCCATTTCCTTATAGACTCCCTTCGGAGTCATGATGCGGCAGCGGATCGTACTCATTTCAGAGTCTCTGCTTTCTTGACAACGTCTTCGATCGTTCCAACTGACAGGAATGCCTGCTCCGGAAGATCGTCATACTTGCCATCCAGAATCTCTCGGAAGGAACGTACCGTATCCTTGACCGGCACATAGACACCCGGGATACCGGAGAACTGTTCTGCCACGGAGAATGGCTGCGACAGGAAGTTGCGGATCCGGCGAGCCCGGTTGACAACCTTGCGGTCATCTTCGCCGAGTTCTTCCATACCGAGAATTGCGATGATATCCTGGAGTTCCTTATAGCGCTGCAGAATCTGCTGTACCTGGCGGGCAACCTGATAATGTTCCTCACCGATGACAAGCGGATCCAGCATACGGGACGAAGAACCAAGCGGATCAACTGCCGGATAGATGCCTAATGCGGCAATCGAACGATCCAGGACCAGACGAGCATCGAGATGAGAGAAGGTTGTCGCCGGTGCAGGGTCAGTCAGGTCGTCAGCAGGCACGTAAATTGCCTGCACGGAAGTGATGGATCCCTGTCTGGTCGACGTGATGCGCTCCTGAAGCTGGCCCATTTCCGTTGCCAGGGTCGGCTGGTAGCCGACTGCACTCGGCATACGTCCGAGCAGTGCGGATACTTCCGAACCAGCCTGGGTGAAACGGAAGATGTTATCAATGAACAGCAGCACATCCTGATGTTCTTCATCACGGAAATATTCTGCCATCGTCAGTGCCGAAAGCGCGACCCGCATTCTGGCACCAGGAGACTCATTCATCTGGCCATAGGTCAGAACGGTATTCTTCAGGACACCGGAATTCTTCATTTCATAATACATGTCGTTGCCTTCACGGGTACGTTCTCCGACACCCGCAACGACGGAACGGCCGCCATGCTCGATGGCAATATTATGAATCAGTTCCTGCATCAGGACAGTCTTGCCGACACCGGCACCGCCGAACAGACCGATCTTGCCGCCCTTGGAATACGGGCAGAGCAGGTCGATGACTTTGATGCCGGTCTCAAGAATCTCAGACCCTGTGGTCTGATCTGCGAAGGCAGGAGCCTCGCGGTGAATCGGCATATACTTCTTCGCATTCACCGGTCCCAGTCCGTCAATCGGTTCGCCGAGCACATTGAACATCCGACCCAGCACCTCATCGCCGACCGGAACTTCAATCGGAGCACCGGTATCGATGCAGGTCATGCCGCGGACGAGTCCATCGGTCGAAGACATCGCGATGCAGCGGATGATGTCATCTCCGATATGCTGTGCAACCTCGGCGGTCATCTCGTGGTCTCCAGCCTCGATCTTGATTGCATTCCGGATGGAAGGCAAGTTCTCCGGCCGGAAGCGGATATCTACGACAGGTCCGATGACCTGCACGATTTTTCCTGTTTCACTCATTCGATTCCCTCCTTACACTGCATTGGAACCACTGACAATCTCCGTGATTTCCTGCGTGATCGCAGCCTGTCTTGCCTTGTTGTATTCCAGCATCAGCGATTCGCTGAGATCATCTGCATTGTCTGTCGCATTCTTCATCGCTACCCGGCGGCTGCCCTGTTCTGACGTCGTGGATTCCATCCAGTCCGAATATGCAGCATCTTCGATCATCATCGGAATCAGCTGATCCAGGATCGTGATCGGATCCGGTTCAAACAATGTCTCCTGATGCTCGCCAGCCGGCTCTTTGTCATCAAGCTTCGCTTCGCACGGAAGCAGCACATCTTCAGCAGGCTCGAACTTCATCGTATTGATGAACTTCGTATACAGCACCTGAACCGTGCCGACTTCTTCGTTCAGATACATCTGCACGCCGATCTTCACCTGTTCCTTGAGCTTTGCAAAATCCAGGCGATCAGAACTGATTGGTTCCTCATTCAGCAAATGGAACCCCTGTTCCTGAAACTGCCGATAAAGCGATGTTCCGATCAGAATCATCGGATCCTCCGGCTTCAGCGTCTCTCTTGCCATCTTCAGCACTGCAGAGTTATAGCCCCCGCAAAGCCCCAGATCAGAACAGAATACGATCGTGAACTTCTTCGGATTCTCTGAACGCCGGGTGATGAATACTTCATCCACATCCGGGTTCCTTGCGACAATCTCATTCACGGTTTCCTGAAGCCTCTCTGAATATTCCCGATTCGCTTCCATCGCATTGCGCTGCTTGAACAGTTTGGCATTGGCAATCATCTCCATTGCCTTCGTGATCTTGCGCGTGCTGTTGACAGATTTGATGCGGGAACGCAGCGCCTGCTTCGAGGTAGCCATATCAGTTCACTCCTCTGGCAAGATTGAACTGTTCCGTGATTTCCTTCATTCCCTCTGAGATCTTTGCACTCAATTCATCACTGAGCTGACCAGTCTTCTCGATCTCATCGATGATTTCCGGATGATTTGCCTTGAAATACGCATGCATCTTGCGCTCGAACGAAGAAACCTCTTCGGTCTTTACCTGATCAAGATACCCATTCTTCGCTGCAAACAGGGAAAGCACCTGCTCCGCCATGGACATCGGCTGATACTGCGGCTGCTTCAGGAGCTCCGTGATTCTGGCACCATGCTCGATGATCTTCTTCGTGCTTGCATCAAGATCGGACCCGAACTGCGCAAAGCTGAGCATTTCATTGTACTGAGCAAGCTCCAGCTTCAGCGAAGAAGAAACCTTCTTCATCGCCTTCGTCTGCGCATTCGAACCGACACGGGAAACAGAAAGACCAGAATCTACTGCCGGTCTTACACCGCTTGCAAACAGATCCGTCTGCAGGAAGATCTGACCATCGGTAATGGAAATGACATTCGTCGGAATATATGCGGAGATATCACCCGCCTGCGTCTCAATGATCGGCAGAGCCGTCAGAGAACCGCCGCCCAGCTCATCATTCAGCTTGGCAGCCCGCTCCAGCAATCTGGAATGCAGATAGAATACGTCACCAGGATATGCTTCACGTCCCGGAGGCCTGCGGAGCAGCAGCGACATCGTACGATAAGCAACTGCATGCTTGGACAGATCATCATAGACAATCAGAACATCCTTGCCCTGCTCCATCCACTCTTCGCCGATCGCACAGCCTGCATAAGGCGCAATATACTGCAGCGGCGCGGTCTCAGACGCACTCGCATCCACGACCACCGTATAGCTCATCGCATCATTTTCCTTCAGCTTCTGCACCAGACGTGCAACCGTGGATTCCTTCTGACCGATGGCAACATAAATGCAGTAGACATTCTTGCCCTTCTGATTGATGATCGTATCAATCGCAATTGCCGTCTTGCCGGTTTCCCGATCTCCGATGATCAGCTCACGCTGACCTTTGCCGATCGGAATCATCGAGTCAATGACCTTAAGGCCAGTCATCAGCGGCTGATAAACCGAACGTCTTGTCATGACTCCCGGAGCAACCCGCTCAATCGGGCGAGTCTTCTCCGTATGGATTTCTCCCTTATCATCAATCGGCTGTCCGAGGGCATTCACCACCCGGCCCAGCATCGCATCTCCGACCGGCACCTCAACAATGCGGCCGGTACGTCTCACTTCATCACCTTCACGGATTCCTACATCACTGCCAAGCAGTACGGCACCGATATGATCTTCTTCGAGGTTCATGACCATACCCATGACGCCATGCGGGAACTCCAGAAGTTCTGAGGACATTGCCTGATCAATGCCCTGGACCATGGCAATTCCGTCACCGACACTGATGACGTAGCCTACATCATCCGAATGAAGCTTTTCATCATAATCCCTGATCTGCTGTTTGATCAGGGAGCTGATCTCTTCCGGTCTGATCTGCTTCATGCCAGTCCTCCTTTCAGCAACGACTCTCTGAGTCCTTCAATTCTTGTCTTCATAGTTGCGTCCGTAACCTGATTCCCGATCCGGACTTTAATTCCAGCAATCAGCTTCGGATCCACCTGATTCTTCAGCACAACCTGCTTTCCGGTCTTCGTCTCCAGAGCTTTTCGGATGCGCTCAAGATCTTCTTTGCTCAGCTTTCTTGCAGAAGAAACCTCTGCGGTTTCAATGCCGAGCTTTTCGTTGGCAAGCACGATATAAGCCTGCAGCATCTCCCGGAGATAATACGTTCTTCCCCGGTCTACGAGAAGCTCCAGGAAATGCACCATATCCTGATCCAGACGACCCGAAAACACCTTGCAGATCATCGCCTTCTTCTCTTCTTCCGTCACGCGGACCGCCTGCAGGAACATAAGAAAATCCGGACACTGATCCAGAACCTCCAGAAGCGCTTCGCACGCTTCCTTCTTTTCCTCTACAGTTCCTTCATCCTCTGCCAGGCTGAACAGCCCCTGGGCATAGCGATTCGCAAGTTCACTCGTCATGGCCGGAAGCTTCCTTTACAAATTCATCAATTGCCTGACGATCCAGATCCGCACCGCTCTTCTCACCGATCAGCTTGCTGGCAGCAGCCATGGCCACATCTACCATTTCCCTGCGCATGCCTGCATACATCCGGGAGCGTTCCAGCTCAATCTGCTCATGAGCCTTCTGCTTCTCCTGATCAGCTTCCTTAGCAGCCTGAGCAAGAATCTGATCTTTCTCACTCTGCGCTTCTTTTACTGCCGCATTGACGATCTCCTCCGCTTTCCCGGAAGCATCGCTGAGCTGCTTTGCCGCAGCTTCGCGGTCGCTCTGCGCTTCCCTGCGCGCGGTCTCAGATGCAGTCAGATCTGCCTGCATCTTCTCCTGGCGCTTGTCCAGAAAACCGGATACCGACTTCCATAAAAATTTCTTTGCGAGCAGAAACAGGACCAGAGTGCTGCATAACTGTACGATCAACGTCAGGACATTCGGCACGAGCTTGCCGATAATGTCTACATTTAGCATCGGTCACTCACTCCGATCAGTAGACGAAGATCAGAAGAATAGCGACCAGCAGTCCGTAAATTGCACAAGTCTCAGAAAGAGCAATACCGAGAATCATCGTCGAACGGATCTTGGACTCCGCTTCCGGATTCTTTCCGATTGCATCGCAGGCATGCGCTGCAACCTCACCTTCGCCTCGGCCGGTCATGAAACCTGTCAGAACGGCGATTCCTGCACCGATTGCAACAAGTCCATCTCCTACTGTCTTTCCATCCATAGATTTTTCCTCCTTCAGTTTTATCTATCGATTGTTTTTGCTTCATCCGGCATATCATTGCCGATCAGCACCATCGTAAGCGTAACAAATACCAGTGTCTGAATGAAACCAGAGAACAGATCAAAATATGCATGCAGCAGCGGGGTCAGCACCGGTGCCATGAAGTTGAACACCGAACCGGCTGCGCCGAACCACGAAGCAATCTTATTGCTGAGCAGCTGCGCACCCAGATAAATCAGCTGCATCATGATGCCGCCGCACGTGATATTGCCGAACAGACGCAGCGACATCGAAATCATCGTCGAGAACTTGCCGATAATATTCATCGGCAGCATCACCGGCAGAGGCTCAATGAACGAATGGAAATAAGCCTTCACGCCGCCATATCTGAATTCCGTGATCTGGATCAGCACCCAGGTGATAAATGCCAGCAGCAGCGTGACACTCAGATTCGCAGTCGGCGACTCCAGTCCGAAGAGGGAAATAATATTGGAGAAGAAGATATAAATCCACAATACAAGAATATACGGAGTCAGTTTCTTTGAAGTCTTCGTGCCGACATTCTGTTCGACCGAATGGAACACGGAATTGCAGCCAAGGATCACTGCTCCCAGAAACCCTTTCGGTTTCTGCATCGGATCCAGCTTATCAATCTTCTTCCCGATCACAACAAATGCAATTCCAAGAAGAATGGTCTCAAGAATAATGACATATACATCTGTCTGCACTGTCAGTTCCATTTTTCTACTGCTCCTTCTTTCTGCCTATTGCTGCATCCAGCAGAATGCTGAACTTGATGATCAGCAATCCCAAAGCACATGCGAAGATATTGAAGATGCCAGGCAGCTTTGCACAGAGTATCAGCACCGCAGCCATGATTGCATAGTGAATCGCAAACGTTCCCATGCCCGTCCATCTTCCGGTCTTTCCCTGATGCAGAATTTCTGTCCAGAAAGACTCATTATGCCGATAAAGCAGGATGGAGACTGCTTCTCCCAGAAGAAATCCGAGCGCATATGCTCGATCCAGGAGTCCTGTCAGAATCCCGATCCCTGTCAGAATCCAGCATAGTTTCCAGCTGCGGTCATTCATAACCAGAATTCATTTTACCCGCCATAAAGCGTTTACACAATCTGAAATTTCAAACTTTCATTCTTTTTCACAAGTGTGATTGCTCACATCTGTGAATAATCTGAGTTTAGCCGGCCATCCGGAATCCATCAATCAACATAACTCCCATTATGTCACCTTGTTTCCGGGATTGCATCAGTGTACGCTTTCACCCGCCGCAATCGCTGACGCATATTCATGATCTGCGGATACTGAGATCAGAATCATTCTGATTCCTGCCTGTTCCAGGTATGGTCTCAGATACCCATCCGTATTTACATACGGAGAACCATCTTCATGATGCAGGGATTCGATCTTTCTCAGATCAGGTGACTGATCCTTCAGAATCGGGGCAAGCACCTTGAACACCGCTTCCTTCACTGCAAACCTTGAAGCATAGAACTCTGCTTTCTTTGCCCGCGAAGAAGCCTCCATGCGTTCATGTTCTGTGAAAGTACGCAGGAAGAAAGGATCTGCTTCTCCTCCCTGATCCAGAATCTTCTGGATTCTCGGAATATATACCAGGTCTGTCCCGATTCCTTTCAGCATAGCTTCATCTTATCAGAAACTTCATTGTGCCGGACCAGAAAAAAGAGCTGGCTGACCAGCTCTCCCTGCAGTTTCCATATCAGATTCAGGCAATCGATGCCTGGTAGATCTTCTCAATGGCAGAATTCAGTGTCTTATTGAATTCTTCATCGGTCTGCTGCAGACGCAGATCCTGAGCAAGCGCTCTTGAGAACGAAGCGATCATGCCGTGATTCTCGGCAAGCAGCTCGCATGCATGGTCCTGGGTATAGCCGCCGGACAAGGCGACGACTCTGACCACATGTTTCTCTTTCATCAGATCCTGATAGAAATCCGGAACTGTCGGAATCGTGAGCTTGAAGATCACCTTTGCAGAATCCGGCAGCTTGCTGAGATGCTCGAAGAAGCACTGCTTCAAGAGCTTCTCTGACTCTTCCTTATGCGGATTATGGATATCCACTTCCGGCTCGATGAACGGAACCATATCATGACTGCTTACTTTCCCTGCAATCTCAAACTGCTGATCCACGATCTTCCGGATTCCTGCTTCATCATAGTCATAGATCACGGAACGCTCTTTCGTGCCGAAAATATGACGTTCTCTGTGGGCACGCTCAAGCGTCTCGTCCAGTCCCGGAATCGGCTTCATCATCTTCACATGATCTGCTTCTTCGGCAAGTCCCTTATCGATCTTCAGAATCGGGACAATTCCCTTTTCTTCCCAGAGATAGTCGCCAGTATACCTGCCTTCCACCTTGCGATCCATGGTGTTCTCAAACAGGATTGCAGCAAGGATATGCTCGCTGGTAAACGCAGGACTGGTGATGATTCTGGTTCTCATCTGATGAACCAGATCAAACATCTCCTCGTCATTATGCCATTCGTCTCCCTTCAGGCCATAGGCCTTCAGTGCCTTCGGCGTAGAACCTCCGGACTGATCCAGTGCGGCAACAAATCCAAGCCCGCTGTGCATACGATTCAGCTGTTTTTCATTCATATGAACTTCTACCTCCTGTCAATGCCGTTATAGCACTTTTCCCGGAACGTATTCAGCAGAAGTCATAAGAAAAGACAGGAACTACTCCTGCCTCGATTCTTCCAGCATTCCAAGCTGTTCCAGGATCCGGTTCAGATCATCGGTATCCGTGAAATGGATGCTCAGATTCTTCCCGCTGACTGTAACCTTTGTGCCAAGCCTGCTGCTCATGCGGCTTTCCAGATCCAGGATCATCGGATCCTTTTCCGGTTCCTTCTTCTTATGTATCTTAGCCTGATCGCCCTGCAGCTGCTTGACATAAGCTTCTGCTTCCCGGACACTCATCTTCTTGTTCAGAATGACCTGAGCAGCCTCATACATCTGATCTTCCGAGCCAAGACTCAATAACGGTCTGACATGCCCCATCGTCAGCTTGCGGGCAGTCACCATCTCCTGCACTGGCTGCGGCAATTTCAGAAGTCTCAGCATATTGGCACAGTATTCTCTCGACTTGCCGACCCGCTCGGCAAGCTTTTCCTGTGTATAGCCAAGCCTGCGGATCAGAGAATCAAATGCCGCTGCTTCTTCCATCGGATTCAGATTTTCTCTCTGGATATTCTCCAGCAGGGAAATTTCCATCATCTGATCTTCCGTGAAGTCTACCGAGATCGCAGGCACTGTTTCCAAGCCCGCAATCTTCGCTGCTCGAAGTCTTCGTTCTCCGGCAATGAGTTCATAGCCCTGCACGCTCTTGCGCACCAGCAACGGTGAGAAGATCCCATGGAGCCTGATGGAATCTGCCAGTTCATTCAGCGCTTTCTCATCAAATTCCTTCCGAGGCTGATACGGATTCGGACGAATCTCTCCGACTGGAATTTCTACTTCTTTTCTGCCTGGAGCTTCTGTCGCATTGTTCTGGATATCATCCAGGAACTTTTCCACATCATGACCGAATATGGAGTCCAGACCTCTTCCGAGAGCAGGCTCCTTCTTCCTGTCTTTCGCCATCAGTGTCCTCCCTTCTCATTCTGCGTAATCACTTCCTGAACCAGGCTGATATATGCCTTCGCACCCTCTGAGCGCGTATCATACTCAAAGATACTCTGGCCTCTGGAAGGAGCTTCGCTCAGTCTGACATTGCGCGGAATATACGTCCGGTATACTTTTTCCTTGAAATACTTCCGCACTTCCTGCTGCACTTCCACGCTCAGCTTCGTGCGGACATCAAACATCGTCAGCAGCACTCCCTCAATCGAGAGATGCGGATTCCAGAGCTTCTGCACCAGCCGGATCGTGCTCAATAGCTGCGTCAGTCCTTCCAGAGCAAAGTATTCGCACTGCACCGGAATCATGACCGAATCGGCTGCCGTCAGAGCATTCGTATTCAGAAGGCCCAGACTCGGCGGGCAGTCGATGATGATGTAATCATACTGATCCTTCACCTGATCCAGCTTCTTCTTCAGAAGATTCTCTCTGCCTACCGTATACTCGGAACTCGCCATTTCCACATCTGCCCCGGACAGATCAATCGTCGCCGGCAGCAGATCGAGCGGCGGCATATCCAGATGAACGACTGCGCTGCTTACCAAATCATCGCCCATCAGAACCTGATACACGGAATGGTTCCGATCAAACCCGACTCTGGCTGCACCGATGCCATTGCTCGCATTGCCCTGCGGGTCAAAATCCACCAGAAGAACTTTCTTATTCACATAGGACATCCCGGCACTGACGTTGATGCTGGTAGTGGTCTTGCCAACACCGCCTTTCTGGTTGGCAACCGCAATAATCTTTCCCATAACACTTTCCCCTTATTCATTACCTGGGGAACCGCACGATGATGCGGACGTCCGTACTGGTTTCTTCCGTCTCCGTAACGACATCGATTCCCATTTTCTTAATCATGCTCACGCACTTGTTCACCGAGTTGACCCCGATCTGAATATTTCTCGTAAATCCTCTGGTCTTCTGACGCCTGTGCGTTCTGGAAGGACCTGCCACCTTTTCCACATAAGCCTCTGTCTGCCTGACATTGAGACCATGTTCTTCTATATAGTGATATGCATTCGTCTGCTTCTCTGCCGGCAGAGCAAGCAATGCCCTGGCATGACGCTCTGAAAGCTTGCGGTCAGCCACCGCATCCTGCACTTCCTGCGGAAGATTCAGAAGACGGATCTTGTTGGCCACAGCAGACTGGGATTTCCCGACCCGCTCGGCAACCTGCTCCTGTGTAAAACCTGCCTGCCGCATAATCTGCACATAAGCCTTAGCTTCTTCCACTGCGGTCAGATCTTCTCTCTGGATATTCTCCACCAATGCCATCTCGGCGGCCTGGTTTTCATCCGGCGACAGGATATAGCACGGAATCTCGTTCATGCCAGCAAGCTGACATGCCCGCCATCTCCGTTCTCCCGCAATGATTTCATAGCCATCTTCGGTCTGTCTCACCGTGATCGGCGTGATCAGACCATTCTGCTGAATCGAAGCACTGAGCTCTTTAATTGCTCCTTCATCAAAGCGGACTCTCGGCTGATAGCGGGAAGGATGAATCTCACTGACTGGCAGACTGACAACCTGACCAGTCCGGCTCTTATCAAAAAAGTCAAACAGATTCTTTCTTGCCATAACTGCTCTCCATCAAAGCGGTTTCTTATGAATCCGCGCATAAGGCCGCGGATACTCTGCCGGGGTGCTCTTCACTTTCCGGTAAATCAGATTCGTGCGAAGATCTCCCGATTCCAGAGAAGTATCGACCATCTTCTCATTCTCTGCACCAAGCACGGAAACCGCATGTCTCGCTTCTGCTGCTTCTTCTCTGCCCCGGCTTCCCTTCATCGCAATGAAGAGACCATTCTTCTTCAGAAGCGGAATGCATAATTCCGCTAATACAGGCAGCGGCGCAACCGCTCTTGCCGTAACCGCATCGAAGGACTCCCGATGCTGTTTTGCATAATCTTCAGCCCGCTCATTGACCGCAATGACATTCTGCAGCTTCAGCTGGGAAATGACTTCATTCAGAAACGCTACCCGCTTCCCGGTTGGTTCCAGCAGAACCAGCTTCAGGTCCGGACGCGCAATCGCCCAGATGATCCCGGGAAATCCGGCCCCGCTCCCCACATCGCATACCGTGCCATGAATCTCTGCCTCGCCTAACGGAATCAGGCTGTCCAGAAAATGCTTCTGATATACCTCTTCCGGCTCCGTGATGGCAGTCAGATTCATTTTTTCATTCCATTCCCTCAGAAGAACTGCATCCTGACTGAGCTGACTGAGCATCTCATCCGTAAGAGAGATCCCGAGCTCTCCCGCCTTCTGACGCAATTCTTCCAGAGTCATGAATTCACCTCACAGTACAGACATTCTACAACGATTATTTCCCGGGTGAAAGACATCAGCGGGACGAAATGTAATTTTTTATGTGGACAATTTCGTTTTCCACAATTTTCTTGGTATCTTCCGTCGGCGCCCACAGCGAAGAATAGCTGTAATACACCACGCCGCTGCAGCCATAGGTATCGAGTGCCATTGCCGTCTGACGTTCCAGCATGTCATCATTCGTGACCCACTCCCGGTTTGCCTTCTTACTGCCGAGATCATACGTCTCGCCGATGCTGTAAGCCGCAAGCCCCGGCATCAGGAGCACATCGCTGCCTTCGGTGATCTTCAGCCATTCCTGAAGTGTGGACTCATAAGGCTTTACCGGATGCAGGAATCCCCAGTAGATCTGAGGAATCAGATAATCCACAGTTCCCTGGGCTACCCAGTCTTCCGGATAAGCATAGTAAAGAGAATGATTATTATCATTATTTCCTGCCGGAGAAATTCCGAAGCGAATCGAAGGATTCACTGCCTTCACCGCATCATGAATCTCCTTGACCAGCTGATCCACATTTGCCACTCGGAATGCTTCCAGGGTCAGATCCGGATTTTCTTTCTGTGCCGTCGAATATACATAGGCATCGAACTTCTTCTCGGTTCCGGATGGATAGAAATAATCATCCATGTGAATGCCATCCAGCTCATACTTCGACAGCAGTTCCTGCACCACGGAGACAATCAGCTGCCTGACTTCCGGATAAGCAGGATTCAGATACCATCTGCCGGATACCGGCCGGACCCGTTCATTATTCTCATCAATCCATCCCCTGATGGGATTATTTCCCGTCAGCAGATCTTCTTCTCCGACTGCCACGGAACGCATCGGATTGATCCATGCCTCCGCATGCATCCCGGCCGCATGAACATACTCCAGGAAGATCGCCAGCGGATCATATGACGTATCCGGCATATAGCGGCTGCGCGGATAAATCTCTGAATCATACAGCGCATCTGTAAACGCAACCGCATGGATATATATCGTATTGATGCCAAGATCCTGCATGTTCCGGACCGCTTCTTCGACCGTAGCCCGGAATGCCGTTTCATCTTCCTCAGAACAGAGCGAGCGGTATTCGATATAAGACCACCACACCCCATATTCCGGTGAATGATTTACCGGTTCATAGGATGCACTGACCGCAGGCACAGGCGTCGGCCTGCTTTCTGCAGAAGCAGAAGGCGAAGCCGTCGCCGTTTCTTCCACGGCCGCTGATCCGCACCCGGAGAGCAGAAGAAAGCTGCTCAGCAGCAGCTTTCCCAGAGTTCCCTTATGCTTCATCAGTAATCAGCTCCGCACTCGGCAATGTCTCGATCCAGTCGCAGAATGCCCGCCATTCCGGCAGACGATGATTGCGGCGCTGTGCATAGATCGTCCTCAGCTGCCGGTAGCTGGTCGTCATGCGAGCTGTCATCTTGAATCCATCCGGATTGGAATACATGATCTCCAGATACTGCTGATTGGCAAGATCCTTGAGTGTGGAAACATCCTTGCCTTCTTTACTCAGCTTCTGAATATCAGCCTGCAGATCATTGTAGGCCTTCGTCTTTTCCTTCATGATCTCGATGATGCGCGGATCCACATATTCGATATAAGCAGAATCCAGATCGAATTTCGTGATCCGATGCAGCGAAGACTGGCTGCTGACAAACGTCAGAAAATGGTACCGCTCCGCATCTTTCCATGCCTTATTCGTCAAGGTCAGATCAAACTGAACAATCACGCCATTCAGAAAACTGTCTCTGCCTGCCTTCACATCCGCCAGACGGAGATTCCGTTCAGCAACCTCATCACACTTCTCCGGAAGATCGGATTCTCCTTCAAATCCCTTCACAGACTCTTCCAGACCATAGATGCACACAGAAGAAACAACATCCTGATATCTCATGATTTCGCAACTCCTTTCCCCTGCCGGATCGCAATTGCCAGTACTGCAAGGTCAGCCGGATTCACCCCGCTGATCCGGGATGCCTGGCCCATCGTCTCCGGCTTGTACTTCATCAGTTTCTGTCTTCCCTCGATGGAAAGATTATCAACTTCTTCATAGCGGAAATTCACGCCGAGCTTCTGCGAATCCATCGCTGCAAGCTTCTTCGCTTCCCGCTCTGCTTTGGCAATATAGCCCTCATACTTGATCTCGATATCTGCTTTCTCAGCAGTCCGCGGATCCGGATTTTCGCCAAGGCATTCCAGCAGCTCCCTGCTGGTCACGCCAGGCCGCTTCACGAGCTTCTCAGCATTTTCGCCGATATGGCCTTCCGGTTCATATCCTTTTTCTTTCAGATATGCCATGACCTTCGGATCATCCAGTTCTACTGTCAGATTCGAGAGATGATCTTTCAGTTCCTTCAGCTTTGCCTGCTTTTCCAGATACTTATCATGCCGTTCCTCACTGATCAGACCGGTTTCATAGCCCTTCTCAATCAGACGCTGCTCTGCATTGTCATGCCGTAACAGAAGCCGGAACTCTGCTCTGGAGGTCAGCAGACGATAAGGCTCCAGCGTTCCCTTGGTCGTCAGATCATCTGCCAGGACACCAATATAAGCTTCCTGTCTGCCGAGAATCAGCGGCTCTTTTCCTTCCAGCTTTCTCGCCGCATTGATGCCGGCAAGAATACCCTGACCGGCTGCTTCTTCATAACCAGAAGTTCCATTCACCTGACCGGCTGTAAACAGATTCTCAATGTACTTATTCTCAAACGACGGCTTCATCTGAATGGGATCCACCGCATCATATTCAATTGCATATGCATATTTCTTGATGATGCAATGCTCAAAGCCAGGCAGCGTATGCGTCATGCGCTCCTGTACATCTCTCGGCAGAGAAGTGGAAAATCCCTGCACATACGTCGTATCCAGAGAAAGACTCTCCGGCTCCAGGAACAAGAGATGCCTCGGCTTATCCTTGAAGCGCACCAGCTTGTCTTCAATGGACGGACAGTATCTCGGGCCTACACCTTTCACGACACCGGAATACATCGAAGACTGGTTCAGATTTGAAAGGATGATCTCATGAGTTTCCGGAGTCGTCCAGGTCATGTAGCAAGGCACCTGCTCACTGAACGGGCGGATGTGCTCCGTCGTCTCGCTGAACGCCAGGAACGCATCTGTTCCCGGCTCCAGTTTCGTCTTTGAAAAATCAATCGAAGCAGTCAGCACTCTCGGCGGAGTTCCGGTCTTCAGACGGAACGTGCGCAGCCCTGCGTCCCGCAGAGACTGCGAAAGCTCATTCGTCGTCTCTTCACGATCCGGTCCGCCCGGCGTCACTTCAGCACTGATCATGTTCAGACCAGCCATATAGGTGCCGGTTGTCAGAATCACGATATCAGAAGTGATGATACTTCCGTCTTTCAGCGTAACTCCCGTGACCTTGCTGTCCTGCACATTCAGCCGCACGGCCATTCCTGCCATGACGGTCAGATTCTGCTGATGCAGGCATACCTCCTGCATCATCGCTTTATAAGCAAGCTTGTCTGACTGCACCCGCAATGCCCGGACCCCAGGGCCCTTCGCACTGTTCAGCATCTTGAACTGCAAGGCAGTACGGTCTGCCGTAATCGGCATCTGTCCGCCCAGCGCATCAATCTCGCGCACGACAATGCCCTTGGCAGGACCTCCTACCGAAGGGTTGCATGGCATCTTGCCGATATTCTCAATACTCAGTGTCAGCATCAGGGTCCGATGCCCCAGACGCGCACAGGCAAGAGCTGCTTCAATTCCCGCATGGCCCCCGCCGATCACAATTACCTGATAATCATTCTTCATGGTTCAGCTCTTCCAGGAAAGACTCCAGTTCCGGATGTGCCTCTTCTTCCAGGATCCGGAATTCCGTCTTCGGTATCCTCAGCTTCTCTGCTGAGATCCGCAGTCTATAATACGTCACTCTTCCCAGGAATTCGAGCAGCCGCTCAGAATGATCTTTTGCCTGCGAAACAAACGGCAGCGCAATGATCATCTTCTTCTCATCAATGCGGATCAGATCCGTATGGCTTCCCCGGATCAGCTCAAAGTCTTTCTGCTCTTCCAGACATCTCTTTGCAAGACTCCTGGCTTTTGATTCTTCTGATCTGGTCAGCGAAGGATCCAGAATCTCGGAATGGATGAATGCCATCTGCTGACGCAGTTCATCCTTGCGGAAAATCGTCTCCCGCTCCCGGCTCTGCGAACTGGACCATACATCAATTCCGATCTTCTCAGCTTCCTGCAGAATCCGGACGGTAACCGATGGATCATCCTGATCCAGATAGGTGAAGCTTTCCAGCTTGTCATTGATCGTGATCCCGATATCCTTCGGATATACCGGTTCCAGAAAGAACACGACATCCGTCAGATACAGGCCCGTCATCTTCTCCGGAACTTTATGATCTCTCGACGCCTTCTCGATTGTCCTCTGCATATCCTGCAGATTGTCATATCCGTTCAGCGTTCCGTAGCGGTTCCACATCTGCTTCAGATTCAGCGTATGCATGCTGTCGAAATGCGCATACCCGACCAGACCCTTCTTCTTTCCCCGCAATCCGCGGGCATAGAAAAACAGCAGATCTCCCTTATGAAAATCTGAAAACCCGGTCCGTGCAGAAAGCCGCCAGAAATTGATATTGCGGCTTCCGCAAAGACGGTGATATTCAATCATTTTCTGATCAGTCGCATACGCAATGGAACTCATTTCCTACCCCTGATTCTCAGAAGATTCCGTAGCTGTTTCCGTTCTCGTCAATTCCCATATGCAGCGCTGCCGGATCTTTCGGCAGTCCCGGCATCGTCAGAATAGAGCCCGTATACGCAACGATGAACCCAGCACCTTTTGAAATAGAAAGATCTCGGACATGGATGACAAAACCTGTCGNTCTGCCCTTGAGATCCGGATTATCACTCAGCGAAGACTGCGTCTTGGCCATGCAGATTGGAAGACGATCCCATCCCTGTTCCTTGTAGAATGCAATCTTCTCTTCTGCCTCCGGAGAGAACTCAGCTCCATCTGCACCGTAGATCTTCTGTGCAATCAGAGAGATCTTGTTTTCGATGGAATCATTCACATCATACAGCGGCGCAAATGCATTCGGTTCTTCGCAGAGCTTCACGACATGCGAAGCAAGCTCTTTCGTTCCTTCGCCGCCCTTTGCCCAGCCATCAGACTCTTCAACAGGGTATCCCTTTTCTCTGCACCAGTTCAGAAGTGCTTCCACTTCTGCCGGAGTATCTTTTGCGAATTTGTTGATCGCGACAATATACGGAACATGATACTGGCTGATGCTGTCGATATGCTTTTCGAGATTCGAAGCACCTGCAAGCATGGCTTCCACATTTTCCTTTTCCAGATCTTCCTGCGCAACTCCGCCATGCATCTTCAGAGCTCTTACCGTCGCAACGATCACAACCGCATCCGGCTTGAGACCGGCAGTGCGGCACTTGATATCGAAGAACTTCTCAGCTCCGAGATCCGCACCGAAGCCTGCCTCTGTCACGACATAGTCTGCAAGCTTCAGAGCTGTCTTGGTTGCGATGATGGAATTGCAGCCATGTGCGATATTGGCAAACGGACCGCCATGGATCAGAACCGGTGTATGTTCCAGCGTCTGTACCAGATTCGGCTTGATTGCTTCTTTCATGACCACTGCTGCTGCACCATCAACCTTCAGATCTTTTACCGTCACCGGCTTATGATCATACGTATATGCTACGATACACTCACCAATCCGGTTCTGGAAATCCTTCAGATTCTCAGACAGGCATAGAACTGCCATGACTTCTGACGCAACTGTGATCACGAAATGATCCTTGCGCTCGACTCCGTTGGTCTTCTTGTTCTGCGCAATCGTGATATCGCGGAGCGTGCGGTCGTTCATATCCATGCATCTCTTCCAGACAACCTGCTCCGGATCGCTATTCAGTTCATTTCCCTGATAAATGCTGTTATCGAGAACGGCAGCAATCAGGTTATTGCACGTCGTGATTGCATGCATGTCTCCGGTGAAGTGAAGGTTGATCTCTTCCATCGGAACAACCTGCGCATAGCCGCCTCCGGCAGCACCGCCCTTGAGACCGAATACCGGACCAAGAGACGGTTCACGCAGACATGCCATTGCTTTCTTTCCGATCTTTGAAAGACCATCTGCCAGACCGATCGTCGTGGTTGACTTTCCTTCTCCGGCTTTCGTCGGCGTGATCGCTGTGACGAGGACCAGCTTTCCATCAGGACGGGAGCCGATTTCATCATGAATCTTCAGAGAGACCTTCGCTTTATCATTTCCATAAGGTTCCAGATACTTCCGGTCGATCCCTGCACGATCTGCAATCGTGAAGATGTCTTCCAGTTTTGCTGCCTGTGCAATTGTCAGATCATTGTTCATAATTCCAGCTCCCTTTCCTTCCTTACATTTTTCTGCGATCAGACAGCGCATGGCTCAGCGTCATCTCATCTGCGTAATCAAGCATTCCCCCAGCCGGCAAGCCATGGGCAATTCTGGTTACCAATAAACCCGGACACTTCTGCTTCAGCAGACGATCCAGATACATTGCCGTTGTTTCTCCGTCCATTGTTGCATTGGTAGCGATGATCACTTCCTCTGCATGCATGGCGCGCTCCACAAGCAAATCAAGATTCAGATCCTCCGGCATGATTCCCTTGGTGGAAGAAATCAGTCCATTCAGCACATGATAGACTCCGTGATATTCTCCCGTATTCTCCATGGCAATCACATCCTTCGGAGACTGAACCACGAAGATCTGCTTATGATTCCGATCCGGATCACTGCAGATCGAACACTCTTCTCCTTCAGAAAGATTTCCGCAGATGCTGCAATGATGCAGCTTTTCCTTCACATCAATCAGTGCTTCTGCAAATTCCCTGACCTGTGACTCTTCCATCTCACTGATCAGAAGTGCATAACGCTCCGCAGTCTTAGCACCGACTCCTGGAAGTTTCCGGAAACATTCAATCAGTTTTTCCAGACTAGCCGGATACATTCTTTACATCCCCGGCATGCGGACGCCCTGTGTCACAGAGCCCATCTTCGCTTCCCGATCAGCTTTTGCTTTTGCCTGCGCATCATTGACTGCAAGCATGACCATATCCTGCAGCATATCCTTGTTCTCCTTATCCAGAAGATCTTCATCAATGGAGACTTCAGTCACTTCATTCTTGCCATTTACTTTGACTTCCACTCCATTGTTCTTTCCTTCATAGATTGTTGCGTCCAGCTCTTCTTCAATCTTTGCAAGCTTTCGCTGCATCTGCTGCGCCTGCTGCATCAGTCTCTGCATATCCATACTCATTTATCTCCTTCTATGATTTCCACATTCTCTGCTCCGAATAATTTCAGAGTCTTCTCTTCCGGAGTCAGTTCTTTTTCTACTTTCTTCTCGGGTTCTTCATAGCGATGAACCACCATCGCTTCCGGAAGGGCTTTGCCCTTCATCAGCGAAGCATAATGACTTCTCACTTCTGCATACAGATCCGCTGATGCTGCAAACGGCATCTTATCAATTCCATTTGATTTCAGATATTCATAGAACCCGCGGTTGAAATCCGCCTCAGAAATCTGATTGACCACCGCCTGAGTTCTGCAGATGAACAGAATGCGATCCGCACCGGAAGCACCAAGATCACACTGCCGAAGCACTCCGATATAGCGATTCATCTGAATTCCGCCTGTCAGCTTTTTCAGAATCTCATCATCTGCTTTCTTGTCTGCCTTTGTGCAGGAGACAAGGAATGCCGTCAGGTGATCGAGATCCAGCAATTCAATTTTCTTTCCGGAATCCGTCTTCAAAACGGGTTCTGGTTTCTCTTCCGCAGGAGTTATCGAAGGAATCGTATCAGCCGGTTCCGTTTTCATGCTTGCATGGAAGCTCACCGGTTCCGGTTCTTTCTTCTTTTCAGGTACATAAGGTTTTTCTTCTGCAGGTTCAGAAGTTCGTATCACCGCTTCAGAAGGCGTAATAAGCTCCATGCATGCAATCTCGAATACCTGAGCGGTGCTCTGCGCATTGCGATACTGGTTCTGCGCATCCATCAGCGTGCGTATCATATCCAGCAGCTCTCTTGAAGAGTGTCCTTCTGATACATGACAAGCCTGCTGTTCCGTCAGCACATGAAGCAGCGAAGCATCCGAGGTGTAATTCCAGATCACCCCATCTTTCAAGGCACTGATCAGATCTGCGGTCAGACGTTTCAGATCAATTCCATGCTGTTCTGAGTTGGTGATCCGATCCAGGACTCCAGCCAGATTCTTTGCAAAGATATCATCAAGAAGACCGATCTTCTCTTCAGCAGATGCAAGTCCGTAAATCTCATCGATAGATTCTTCCGTGATATTATCAGCGGAATAAGAAGCTGCCTGCTCGAGGATACTCAAGGCATCGCGCATGCCGCCATCCGACAGTTCTGCAATCTTCTCTGCCGCATTCTGATCAAGATGGAAATTCTCCTTTGATGCAATCAAAAGCAGATGATCTTTGATCAGCGTCGTATCCACCTTCGAGAAATCAAATCTCTGGCATCTTGAAATAATCGTATTGATCAGCTTCTGAGGATCTGTTGTTGCCAGAATGAAGATCACATGTTCCGGTGGTTCTTCCAGAGTTTTCAGCAGTGCGGATGCAGCACTCGTACTCAGCTGATGAACCTCGTCGATGATATAGACTTTATGCTTACCCATCATCGGTGCAAGACGGGACCGTTCAATCAGATCTCTGATATCTTCGACATGCGTTTCATTTGCCGCATTGATTTCAATAATATCAGGGTGCGTTCCCTCAATTGCCGCTCTGCAGTTTGCACAATGGCCGCAGGGAGCTTCTGCCGGATTCTCGCAATTCACTGCCCTGGCAAGCAGACGAGCCATCGTGGTCTTTCCGGTTCCGCGAGGACCGCAGAACAGATATGCATGACCTACTTTATTTTCCTTCAGTGCATTTTTGATGGAGCGAACGACATATTCCTGGCCGACGACTTCATCAAATGTCTGAGAACGATATTTCTGATACAGTGCCAAACGACTCATGGAATTCCTCACAAACTACTTCAATTATAACAAAATCCCGTACACATAAACGGCACGGGATATACAGTTATTGAGCCTTTCTGAACTCATTTCTGTCTCTTTTTTTCTTCTTTCTCTTTTCCCGGAAGAAGTCAGAGAGAATCGCAGAGCACTCTGGCTGCAGAATACCGGAATGGATCTCCTTCGGATATGTTCCGATATGGCGGATCGTCTTGATCTGGATCAGAGAATCTACCGTTCCTCCTTTCGGATCACTAGTTCCATAATATAATGCATGGATCCTTGAAAGACCTATTACCCCGGTGCACATCATGCATGGTTCCAGGGTCACATAAAGATCGCAGTCATCCAGGCACCATGTCCCGAGTTTTGACGAAGCTTTCCGGATTGCAAGCATTTCTGCATGCGCATCTGCCTTCTGATTTTTCTCTCTGAGATTATGTGCACGCGAAATGACTTTCCCATCACGGACGATCACTGCCCCGACCGGAACTTCATCAATCACTCTCGCCTTTTCCGCTTCACGGAGTGCAAGTCTCATGAAATCTTCTGCAGTCTTCTCTTTCATAGAAATAAAAAGTGGTACACGCAGACATAAGTAGGTATGGCTGCTTCCTTCCGGACCTGACCAGGTTGTATACCATGTCTGCTGTACCAATGTGATTATACCGGAAACAGAAGCTTTCATCAACTTCCGGAATCAGCGTTTTCAGGACCTTCTGAAACCTGCATAAATAAGCCATTTTCTGGCATGCAATGCTGAAACGTCCGTTTTCCTGAATCGAATTTTTATTTTACACATCATTACCAATCTCATTTTCGTTCATCGTTCATTTCAGCATCACAATTTTTCTGATCAGATTTTCCCTGTTCTGCCCTCGGAGATGCCACATCTTGACGTTAGGGAATTAGTCTGCAATCCATTCATGGAGAATTCCATACATTTCACGAATCCAGTAAGAAGGCAGAACATACCACGGAGTCGGGGAACCAAGCAATTCGTAGTCCAGATGGTAATGCCGGGCAAGGTATCCTGCTCGATACAGATGGAAGTCAGAAGTGACAATCAGGACGGAGGCACTGAGATGATTATTCTGCAGGACTGTTTCAGAATATTCGATATTTTCTCTGGTGGAATGAGATTGGTTTTCCAGATAGATTCGGTCGGATTTGATTCCATGTTCGATCAGGTAATCTTTCATGGATTCTGCTTCTGTGTATCCTCCCTGATCGTCCAGCCCTCCTGAAACGATAATTGCTGAATGAGGGTTATCATTCAGATATTCAAGTGCCTTATCCAGTCTCTCACGCATTACATCTGATGGTCTGCCATCATCATTGACGCCGCTTCCCAGAATGATTACCGTGCTGTTCTCCTTCTGACCATTGCTATGAACGGACAGGATCAGACCGGTTGTAATCACTGCCAGGGAAATGACAGCAGCAATGACTAGATATAAGATGGAGCAAATCACTTTATAAAATCTGCTCTTATGTCTGCTGCACCATTCTCTGATTTGGCAGTGATATTTTGCCGCCAGAAATATCAGTACTGAGACAATCAGACCCGTATTTGTTCCGATATTCCAGTATCCTAATCCTTCTGTGCATAGAAACCATATGGTTCCGAACAGACCTGCTATCTCCAGTATCTTCATAGTCTTGGCAATTGTTTCACGTGAAACATTTTTAGTTGTTCTCTCTTATTATATCTTCCCTTTCTTCATAAAAAAGACAGGAGTCTGACTCTCCTGTCTTACGAGGGAAGAACTCTGAAGATTACAGAGTGTTCTTCTTTTCTTTCTTCGGGACAAGAATTTCCTGGCCGCCCATATAAGGACGAAGCGGTTCAGGGATTCTTACAGTCCCATCAGCCTGAAGGTTGTTTTCAAAGAAGGCAATCAGCATTCTCGGCGGAGCAACAACCGTGTTATTCAAAGTATGAGCGAAGTAGTTGCCCTTCTCTCCCTTGATGCGAATGCCTAGTCTTCTTGCCTGGGCATCACCGAGGTTGGAGCAGCTGCCTACTTCGAAGTATTTCTTCTGACGCGGAGACCAAGCTTCAACGTCGCAGCTCTTAACTTTCAGGTCTGCAAGATCTCCAGAGCAGCATTCCAGCGTGCGGACCGGAATATCCAGAGAACGGAAGAAGTCTACACTGTTATGCCAGAGCTCATCATAGTACTTCTTGGAGTCTTCCGGCTCGCAGACAATCACCATTTCTTGCTTTTCAAACTGATGAACACGATACAAACCTCTCTCTTCAATGCCATGCGCACCGACTTCCTTCCGGAAGCACGGGCTGTAGGAGGTCAGCTTATAAGGAAGACGATCCTTCTTCAGCGTACGATTCATGAAGCGGCCGATCATGGAATGCTCGGAAGTACCGATCAGATATAGATCTTCGCCTTCAATCTTATACATCATGTTCTGCATTTCAGAGAAGGACATGACGCCATTGACGACATTTCCGTGGATCATGAACGGCGGAATGAAGTACGTGTATCCCCTGCCAATCATGAAGTCACGTGCGTAGCTCAGAATGGAAGAATGCAGACGAGCAACATCTCCCATCAGATAATAGAATCCATTTCCTGATGTCTCTCTTGCACTATCCAGATCCAGGCCATCCAGGGATTCCAGAATATCCGTATGATATGGAATTTCGAAGTCAGGCACTACAGGTTCACCGAAGCGCTCAATTTCAACATTCTCAGAATCATCTTTTCCAATCGGAACAGAAGGGTCAATGATGTTCGGAATCACCATCATTCTCTTCTTGATTTCATCCTGAAGCTTTTCCTCGCTCTCTTCCAGATCCTGGAGTTCCTTCTCAAGATCCTTTACCTTCTGCTTGGCTGCTTCAGCCTCGTCCTTCTTGCCTTCTCTCATCAGAAGTCCGATTTCCTTGGAGATCCTATTGCGGTCGCCGCGAAGTGCATCGCCTTTTGTCTTTGCATCACGGAACTGCTTGTCGAATTCAGCAACTTCATCAACTAACGGAAGTTTTTCATCCTGGAATTTCTTGCGAATATTCTCTTTCACGAGTTCCGGATTTTCGCGAATAAGCTTGATATCAATCATATAGTCCTCCTGAAAATAAAAAACACCATCCGATAAGGGACGATGTGTTGATCGCGGTGCCACCCTATTTGCCCAAATTGTTTCACGTGAAACAATTCAGACCACTCAAGACTGGCAGATAACGGCTGCCACCGGAAAGGATTGGTTTCACTCCGGGAAGGATTTCATTCCGGCATCTGTCAGCTCGCATCATCCGCTGACTTTCTGAAAGAATACCAGGAAACTACTTGTTCCCATCACTGTTTATGGCTTCATTTAAGCATCGGCAGGCAGGTTTGTCAAGGTCTGCAGAAAGATGCTATCATGTACCAGAAAGCAGGTAAATTCCTTGAAAAAACACCTCATATTCATGCTCACAGGAATACTCTTTCTGAGTGCATGTTCCAAACAGAACAGTACCTCACAGACCACCACACAGGATGAATATTATGGCCCGGTTGTGAGTGAAGATACCAGAACAGACGAAGAAAAAGAACTGGAAATGATCCAGAACTGCATTGCAGATTACCAGACGGATACGATTTCAGATGCAGAAAAAAGACTGGAAAACCAGGGAATCCATTTTCCCAGTCTTCCTCTTGAACTGATCTCCCTTCCAGAGATCAGCTCCCTGGATGATCTGACCCAGGTCGAAGTAGATTCTTCTACCAGCAATATCTATTACACCGGCATGTACCTGGTCAATGACAAATACCAGGTATACTTCATGATTTATAACCCTACCGGCGGAAGCTTCTGGATGAATGGCGGCATTCAGTTCGAAATAGATCCTTCTCTGGTCACAGCCGATGATCCGCAGTACTCGGAATACCGTTCAGCACTGACTGATCTGCTTGCACAGGAAAATGAGGTCCTCTGCTGGCTGATGGGTATCAATGTCAAAGTCTCCGAAGAAGAAGGGCCTGTCAAAGGATATCATGAGGTTCAGGCAATGGGAGACTATGATCCGAAGACGATCAATGACGTCAAAGCAATGGCAGAGAAGGTATTTACGCAGGATTACCTGAAAGAGAATTACTACCCAGCGGCATTCGAGCGAGAAAGTTCTACCTTTCTGGAACAGGATGGAAAACTGTACTGTGCAGAAACGATTCTGACGGAACAGAAGTCTTCCTATTCCATCAACCCGAACTACATCATTGCAGCGAAGGAAACAGATGGCACCGTGAAGCTTGACATGCTTGCAGATGTGAATGGCGAAGTGCAGCCAATCATCCACCGTGTACAGCTTGCACGCATAGATGACGGATTCCGCCTTCCGGAAGTATACTGACCAGAAACAGACTTAAAAATAACATTTTTTGAATGCATAGAATAATAAAAAATGGTTTTATTTCTACCCGTATGCATGAATGAAAAGAAATGCATGCTATAATGTCAGCACAAAAAGACGCCCTAAGGGAAGCGTCGATGGAGAACAATTATGCCAAGAAAAAAGAACACTTACGAAAAGAAACTGGAGTACAACAATGCGTACAATCGCGAAAACTACCGTTCTTTCTCCATCCGCTACAGCAAGGACTCGGAGAAGAAGATCATCAGCTGGCTTGAGAAACAGCCGGGAGTAAAGGCCTACATCACTGACCTGATTCTGGCAGACATGGAAAGTGCCAAGGCCAAGAAAGCTAAAAAGGCAGCTGTCAGAAAAGCAGCAAAGTAATCACAGTTTATATGATTCTGACTGCCGGAGAGAGAACAGATATTGTCCAATACTACACTCCATGGTTCATGAATCGGCTTCACGAGGGTTTCGTAGATGTACGAAACCCTTTTTATCCAAAAAGGGTGAACCGATATCGGATCAGTCCGGAGATCGTAGACGCGATCATATTCTGTTCCAAGAACTATGAACCGATCCTTCCTTATCTGCCTGAGATCATGGGTCAGTACCCTATTTATTGTTTATATACCATTACTGCATATGGAAGAGATATTGAACCGAATGTTCCTTCGGTACAGGCTTCGGTCGATACCTTTCGGAAACTGTCAGACATCGTCGGTAAGAAACGGACAGCCTGGCGTTATGATCCGGTGCTGATCTATGGTCCTTATAGCGCTGAATCTCACCTGAAGCAGTTTGAAGCAATGGCTTCTGCCTTGTCTCCTTATACTTCCAGATGCATCTTCTCTTTTGTCTATATGTATGGGAAGCTGAAGGTCACGTTTCCGGATCTGAAGCCTGTTTCGAGGAAAGATCGTCTCATCCTGGCAGAAGGATTCGGGAAAATTGCAGCATCCTATGGCATGACGATTTCTACCTGCGGAGATCCGGATGATTATACGGGATACGGAATCAGAAGAAGCGGATGCCTCAGCACAGAGATTCTGAGCGAAGCAGAAGACATGCCTCTGAAACAGATTCCCTGCCATAATGCAAGACCAGGAACCGGATGTAGGTGCATTGATCAGCGGGCAATCGGAGCTTATGATACATGTCCGAATGGATGCAGGTACTGCTATGCCAATCATTCACGCAGCACGATCCTGCGCAACCGCTCCATGCATGATCCTTATTCATCCATGCTGATCGGACACCTGCAGAAAGACGATGAGCTGGTCGAAGGAAAGCAGGTTAGCTATCGCAAGAGAGCATATCAGGAACGCCTCTTCTGAAAAAAGCAGAGCACTTAGTGTTCTGCTTTTCATCTGACTATTCAGTCTTTTCAGAATTCTCAGGTTCAGGTTTCCCGGAAGCTTCCGGACCAGATTCCTCTGTTTCGGGTTCTTCTGTTTCCGGTTCCACAATTGCAACTGTAGAGACTCTGGATCCGTCAGCAACCTTGATGAATCTCACGCCTTGTGCATTTCTGCCTGTGGTAGACAGCGGTGCCAGCGAGATCCGGATGATAATGCCATCATCAGTCATGATCATGCAGTCTTCGTTGCCGTTCACTGCTTTCATGCATACCAGATTTCCGGTCTTCTCCGTGATGTTCATGGTTTTCACGCCCTTCGCACCGCGGCCTGTCAGACGGTATTCACCGAGATCAGACATCTTGCCGTATCCATGCTCAGATACGGTCAGAATCTTCTTTCCTTCTTCTGAGGTAGCCATGCCTATAACGGACCCTCCATCCACATTGAAGCCTCTGACACCCATTGCCGTACGTCCGGAAGGACGGACTTCATCCTCACGGAAGCGGATTGCCTTGCCATTGGTCCCAGCAATCAGGATATCTGCATTCCCGGCAGTTCCCTTCACGAAGGCAAGCTCATCATCTTCTTTCAGAGTGATGGCAATCTTGCCATTCTTGTTAATGCTGAAGAATTCCTCGATCGGAACTCTCTTCACCAGTCCGAGTTTTGTTACGAAGAACAGATACTTCGCTTCTGCATCATTGCTGTAAGGAACCAGCGCACGGACTTTCTCATCTTTTTCCAGCTGCAGCAGGTTGATCACCGGGATACCTTTGCTGGTCCGGCTATATTCCGGAATGTTATAACCCTTCAAGCGATAGACTCTGCCCTTGCTGGTGAAGAACAGAATGTTATCGTGCGTAGACATGCCAACGAACTGATCGATCAGATCATCTTCATTCAGGCCCATGCCCTTGATCCCCTTGCCGCCGCGATTCTGCACCTTGTAGGTATCTCTGGTCTGCCTCTTGATATAGCCATTCTCTGAAATCGTGATGATGACATCTTCAACCGGGATCAGATCTTCATCTTCCATATCCGTCGGTGCATTGATGATTTCAGATCTGCGCGGATCCGCATATTTTCCTTTGATCTCAGTCAGTTCATCCTTCAGGATCTTCTCAATGCGTTCATGATGAGCCAGGATATCCTGGTAGTCAGCAATCTTAATCAGAAGTTCCTGATACTCATTCTCGATCTTTTCTCTCTCCAGACCAGTCAGTCGGCGGAACTGCATATCAAGAATTGCTTTTGCCTGGATCTCATCCAGCCCGAAGCCATTCATCAGTCTCGGCATTGCTTCATTGGCATCCTTGGAATCACGGATCGTATGAATAATCGCATCGAGGTTATCTACTGCAATTCTCAATCCTTCCAGGATATGTGCTCTTGCGGATGCCTTGTCCAGATCAAACTGCGTCCTCCTGGTAATCACTTCTTCCTGGAACATGATATATTCCTTCAGAATTTCAATGATTCCAGCCTGCTTCGGAGCACCATGAATCAGGACAACATTGTTGACCGCAAAATTGGACTGCAGCGGACTCAGCCGATACAGCTGATTCAGAAGCACATCTGGCTGCACATCCTTGCGCAGTTCAATCACGACACGGATGCCATCCATATTGGACTCATCGCGAAGATCTGTGATTCCTTCAATCTGCTTCTCCTTGACCAGCGAAGCAATACGTTCCACCATGGCAGCTTTATTGACCATGTAAGGAATCTCATAGACCACGATGCGCTTTTTGCCATTCGGCATCTCCTCGATCTTGGTCTTTGCCCGCATAATCACCGTTCCGCGGCCCGTCTCAAACGCATTCCGGATTCCGTTTCTGCCGAGAATATATGCACCCGTAGGGAAATCCGGACCTTTGATATAGTTCATCAGATCCATAACCGTGATCTCCGGATTATTCATGACCGCAAGGATGCCGTCAATCACTTCGCCGAGATTGTGAGGTGCGATGTTCGTCGCCATGCCTACTGCAATACCGGAAGAACCATTGACGAGGATATTCGGAAACCTTGAAGGAAGAACCGTAGGCTCCTTCTCTTCTCCATCATAGTTATCCTGCATGTCGACGGTATTCTTTTCGAGATCTCTCAGCATCTCTACTGCAATCTTCGACATCCGGGCTTCCGTATAACGCATGGCGGCTGCGCCATCGCCATCCATGGAACCGAAATTGCCATGACCATCTACAAGCACCTGACGCATATTCCACGGCTGAGCCATGTAGACCAGCGCCCCGTAAATCGAGCTGTCACCATGAGGATGATATTTTCCCATCGTATCGCCGACGATACGCGCGCACTTCTTATACGGCTTATCCGGGCCGTTGTTCATCTCATTCATCGAGTACAGAATTCTTCTCTGTACCGGCTTCAGTCCATCTCTTACATCCGGAAGTGCACGGGCAACGATAACAGACATCGAATAATCCAGGAAGTCTCTGCGGATTTCCTTGGACAGTTCTGTTTCAGTAATATGCCCCGGGTCAAACTGTGACTCGTCAAACTCCATGTAATCATCTCTAGCCATAGTTCACCCTCCTCAGATATCCAGATTCTCTACGAAATTCGCATTCTCAATGATGAAATTCTTTCTGGGCTCCACTTCTTCTCCCATCAGCATGCTGAAGTTCTGATCAGCAGCCTCGGCATCATCAATCGTCACCCGGATCAGCGTCCGGTTCTTCGGATCCATGGTCGTCTCCCAGAGCTGTTCCGGATTCATTTCACCAAGTCCCTTGTATCTCTGAATGCCAAGACCAGAACCCATCTGAGCCTTGATCACTTCCAGCTGATGATCCGTGTATGCATACTTCACCGCATTGCCTTTCTGCACTTTATACAGAGGCGGCTGTGCAATATAGACATAGCCCTGCTCAACAATCGGCTTCATATAGCGATAGAAGAACGTCAGCAGCAGCGTTCTGATATGCGCACCATCGACATCGGCATCGGTCATGATGACAATCTTGTTGTAACGCAGCTTGCTCGTATCCACTTCATCCAGGATCCCGCATCCGAATGCAGTAATCATGGAACGGATTTCATTATTTTCAAACGCCCGATGCTGACGCGCTTTCTCGACATTCAGAATCTTGCCTCGAAGCGGCAGAATCGCCTGGTAATGAGAATCTCTTCCCTGCTTGGCAGAACCGCCTGCAGAGTCACCCTCGACGATATAGATTTCGCAGATACTTGCATCCTTGCTCGAGCAATCTGCCAGCTTGCCAGGCAGAGAACCTACTTCCAGCGCACTCTTTCTTCGAGTCAGCTCACGTGCCTTCTTCGCAGCCATACGCGCCTGGGACGCAAGCGTAGCCTTCTCCATGATCGCTTTTGCCTGGTCCGGATTCTCCATCAGGAAGCGTTCCAGAGAAGTGCCGAAGATATCCGAAACAATCTTTCTCACTTCGCTGTTTCCAAGCTTCGTCTTGGTCTGTCCTTCATACTGCGGATCCGGATGCTTGACGGAAATGACCGCCGTGATTCCTTCCTTGCAGTCATCCGTCGTGAGATTGTCATCCTTCTCTTTCAGAAAGCCGTTATCTCTGGCATACTTGTTGATCACACGATTCAGAGCCAGATTGAAGCCCTCGAGATGCGTTCCGCCTTCAACCGTATTAATGTTGTTGCAGAACGTATAGACCGCAGGCTGATAGCCATCATTATACTGAACCGCAACTTCAGCCTCGATGCCATCCTCATGACCTTCACAGTAGATCACATCCGGGTGAATCACCGTATGATTCTTGTTCAGGAAGGAAACATACTCTTTCAGACCTCCCTTGAACATGAACTCATGATTTCTCTTTTCAGGATCCTCTTCCCGTTCATCAACAAATACGAGCCGGATTCCTTTATTCAGGAACGCAAGCTGTCTAAGCCGGTCTCTCAGCGTATTGTGATCATAGACCGTAGTCTCCTTGAAGATCAGCGGATCTGCCTTGAATCGTACGGTAGATCCATGTCTTGAAGGATCGCAGTCGCCGATGACCTTCAGAGGCTCTGCCGGATGACCGCCATGCTCAAACCGGATGAAATAGATCTTTCCTTCATGATATACATAGACTTCCAGCCATTCACTTAATGCATTGACGACCGAAGCACCGACACCATGCAGACCGCCGGACACCTTATACGCACCGCCGCCGAACTTGCCGCCCGCATGCAGCACCGTGAAGATCGTCTCGATCGTGGACTTTCCGGTCTTGGCATTGATTCCCGTCGGCATGCCGCGGCCATTGTCTTCTACCGTGATGATATTATCCTTGTCTACCGTCACCCGGATCGTGTCCGCATACCCAGCCATTGCCTCATCAATTCCGTTATCGACAATTTCCCATACCAGATGATGAAGACCTTTTGCAGAAGTACTCGCAATATACATGCCAGGACGCTTTCTGACAGCCTCCAGACCATCCAGAACCTGAATATCACTGTCACTGTACTCATGGGTCACTTTGGTATTCAGCTCTTCTCCGAGAACTGCATGGTCCTTATCTTCTTCCTCGGGAACTGTCACATTCTTTTCCTGCTCATCCATCACGTATTCCTCCCATCCAGCACATGGCCATGTTCGATCCGGAATTCCTTATGCGTTCCATCTCTCAGAAACGCCGGAACCTCCGTAGCCGTTATCACACACTGATAGGGCTTCTGTATCCGCTCAATCAGTCTCACCTGTCTCTTCATATCAAGTTCGCTCAGCACATCATCCAGCAGAAATACCGCACTCTTTCCGGTCTCTTTCCGGATATAATCCAGAATGGAACATTTGAATGCCAGCATCATCAGGCGCTTCTGTCCCTGACTGGCAGCCAGGACCACATTCTTTCCATTCAGCATATAAACCAGATCATCCCGATGCACTCCGATCCCGGTCACATGATTATCCAGATCTCTGGAACGATTCTCCTGATAGAGCGTTCTCAGCTCTTTCTCAAGATCCTCTTCAGCAAAACTAGTCTGATACACCACGCAGGCCTCTGCTTGATCCATGGACAGATCCTGATAATGACTCTGGATCGTATCATTGATCGCATCCGCAAACGCCCTTCTGGCTCTGATGATCGGAATCTCTTCCTGAATCATCTGCTCATCCAGCACATCCAGATAAGCAAGATCCGGCTGATACGACTTAAGCAGCGTATTGCGCTCCTTCAGAAGATTCCGGTACCGGTTCATCTGATATACATACGACGCATTCAGCTTCGAAATCTCCTGATCCATGATTCTCCGCCGTTCTCTCGGCGCATCCGAGAAAACGCCAAGATCATCCGGACTGAACAGAACCGCATTCAGAAGCCCTACAAACTCGCTGCTTCTCTTCACCGGAACCTGGTTCACGGAAAGCGTATGTCCGCCATGATGAATCACTGCCCGAAGCTTTTTCTCTTCTGCGTCGACAACCGTGCATCCGATATCCGCAAACGCACAGCCATCCCTGATCAGCTGTATCTCGCTGCTGACCCGATGCGATCTGGTCAGAGAAAGATAAACCAGACTTTCCAGAAGATTCGTCTTTCCCTGGGCATTCCATCCGGTAATCAGATTCAGACCCGAAGACAATGTCAGATGCTCTGACTCATAATTCCGGAAATTCCGGAGATGAAGATCTGTCACAATCATCCGACCGAAAACTTCCGCCCATTCACAGTGACAATATCACCAGGATAAAGCTTTCTGCCTCTGCGATCCTCATGGACCCCATTTACCTGAACATCATTGGACGCAATAAAAAGCTTAGCCTCTCCGCCCGTTTTAATGACGCCGGCTAGCTTCAGAAACTGGTCCAGCTTGATGTATTCTGTATGTATTTCAGCCATGCTTCAGAGAACTCATTTCCAGGTCATTCAAGACCTTATCTATTATACCACAAAACCCGCATGAACTGGCGCTTTCAGGCGGTTTTCAGACCCTCTGAACCAGCTTGAAAAAACCTATGCCGATCACCCTCATAAAACATCATGCATGCATATACTCTGAATGATAAAAAAAAAGGAAACCGGAATCACCGATTTCCTATTGCCTGTCACAGACCAGCTCTGTCAGCTGTCTTTTCTGCATCTTCCAGAATCCGATCGAACTTATCAATAGCCTGATTGATCGGTGCCGGCGTCGTCAGATCCACACCAGCATGTTTCAGCTCATCAATCGGATACTGACTGCTGCCCATGGAAAGAAACTCCAGGTACCGCTTCACAGCCGGCTCTCCTTCTTTBAGGATTCCTTCAGAAAGCGCTGCGGCAGTGCTGTATCCAGTCGCATAAACATAGACATAGAACGGAGAATAGAAATGAGGAATTCTTGCCCATTCATACTGAACCTCATCATCCATCGTCAGTTCTTCTCCGAAATACAGTCTGATCAGGTTCTGATAAACCTGATTCAGTGCTTCTGCATCGAGAGATTCTCCGCGCTCTGCCATCGCATGTGCTTCTTTCTCGAATTCGGCAAACATCGTCTGCCGATATACCGTGCCCTTGAATCCTTCGAGGTACTGATTCAGAAGCGCCAGACGCTTCATCGGTTCCTGTTCCCTGCTGAGCAGCTGTTCGATCAGAAGATTCTCGTTGACCGTAGAAGCAACTTCTGCCACGAACATCGTATAGTTCTCATACCATACCGGCTGAGTATGTCTGGTCAGCCAGGAATGAATGGAATGACCCATCTCATGCGCAATGGTGGAGACACTGTCCAGCGTGCCGGTGAAGTTCGTCAGAATGATCGGATTGCTCGTATAGCTGCCGGAAGAATATGCACCTCCGCGCTTGCCCTTATTCGGATACACATCAATCCAGTGATCCCGGAATGCCTGCGCTACCGTATTTCCGTATTCCGTTCCTAACGGCTTCACAGCTTCCAGAACCATCTTCTGGGCTTCTTCATACGTATAATGCTTTGTATCACCCTTCACTAACGGTGCATACAAATCATAGTAATGAAGCTCATCCACTCCCAGAAGCCGCTTTCTCAGCCGTTCGTACCGATACATTGAATTCATGCGTGCATGAATCGTATCGACGAGGTTGTCATAAACCGATACCGGAATATGATCACTCTCCATCGCCATTTCTCTGGAACTGGAATAATGACGGGCAGCAGCTTCAGCGGTTGCCGTCTTCACAGCCCCGGTATAAGTCGCAGCGAACGTATGAATATGTCCCTTGTAGGATGCATAGAAATTACGGAATGCATTTCTGCGCAGCACCCGGTCCTGGCTGTTTTCCAGCAGGATGTAATTGGACTCGGTAAGCTCATGCTTCACGCCAGCAGAATCTTCGGCAGCTTCAAACGTCAGATCCGCATCCATCAAGGCTCCCGCCGCATTTGAGCTTGCCGCAAATGCTTCGCCGAATCCGGCAAGCAGCTGTTCTTCTGATGCGGTCAGCGTATGTTTCTTGCGGCGGATCAGATTCTCAAGATAGAATGCATGGTCCTTCAGACAATCTGCAGTTCTGATTATCTCGAGCTCTGCATCACTGAGACTCAGAATCTCTGGTTCTGCAAAGCTTGCTGCGGACATCATCTTCACATAGAGTCCGTATGCCCGGCTGTACATCGCCTGCGCTTTGCTGTCCCGCGTATCTTCATCATGCCTGGAGCTTGCATAGACAAACAGGTTCTCCAGCCTGATCTCAGATTCTGCTTCTTTCTTCAGATATGCTGCAATGGTCTCTGCATCTTTCAGCTTGCCGCGATAGAAAGAAATCTCATCCAGGTCTTTTTCAAATTCTGCAAATGCAGTTTCCCATGCTTCATCATTCACAAAGAAACTGGACAGATCCCACTGGAATTCAGGATCCATCTCTCTGCGTTCTTTTAGTTCTTCACTCATATCTTTCCTCTTTCTCACATATAGGTACGTACCGGAAGAATCAGCTCAATCACGCTGGAATCATCTTCTTCCGTGATGATGAACGGCTTCATGACTCCCGTAAAGGAAATCTTCACATTCTCGCCTTTGAAGATTCTCAGCGCATCCATCATGTACTGACCCGAGAAGCTGATATCAAGAGGATCTCCTTCATAGCTCACTGCATTCAGTACTTCATGGAACTCGCCGATCTCCTGGCTGCGGTTGGACAGAGAGATATCATCTGCTCCGGTCATCTGCAGATTCATCGTCGAGATGTTATCCGTCTTGATGAACGCTGCTCGATCCAGCGCATCCAGCAGCACCGTTCTGTTGATCAACATGGTCCGCGTGAAATCGTTCGGAATCAGACGATTCGTATCCGGGAAGTCTCCTTCCAATAGCGTGGACTGCAGCATCACTTTGTCATTGGAGAACTGGATTTTCTTGTCATTCAGCGCCACCTTCACGGTCTGATCTTCTGCGAAGATATTCTTCACTTCATTCAGAGTCTTGGAAGGAACCGTGATCATGAACGGATCCGAAGCAATCGGAGCAGTTCTTCTGGAAAGACGATAGGAGTCGGTACCAGTGCATACAATCTCCTTGCCATCCGAATTGAAGTTCACGCCCGTCAGGACAGGTCTTGTCTCCTTGACTGCAGCAGCGAAGACTGTCTGTGTGATGAACTCATTCAGCGTTCCGGAATTGATCTCGAACTTCGTGGAAGGTTCGCTGAAGTCGATGGAAGGATAATCCTCCGGACGGATGCAGTTGATCTTGTATTCTGCTTTATTTCCTTCGAAATGCGTCAGCGTTCCATCGATGATCTCAATCTTGATCTGATCGCTGTCAATCTTCTTGACGATGTCCATCAGGAATCTGGATTCAATGACAATCGATCCTTCTCCGGAAATGCTGAGACCAAGATCCGGATCCTTTTCGTTACTCAGAGTCATCTGAATGGAAATCACTGCGTTGCTTGCGGTCAGCAGCAGCTCGTTATCACTTGCAGTAATCAGGATTCCAGTCAGTGCAGGAACCGGTGAATTGGAAGAAATTGCTCTCGACGCAATGGTCAGTGCATTGTAGAACTTATCCCTGCTGATCTGGAAATTCATTTCGCTCATAGTTTCGCCTCCATGTCTTGCGCGCATGTATATATATTCTTTTCTGGTAAATCATCATTATTAGGACTGTGGAAATTGTGGAGAACCTGCAATTATGACGGTCCGATGGGCTTATTTTAGCATTCCGGCCAGTTGATATAAAGTGGACGGAATCGTGGATAATCAGCTGCCCAGCTGTTTTCTGATCTCCTCGACGGCTGTTGCCATTGCAGTATCTTTCCTGATCTGCTTCTCGACTTTGGTACAGGCACTGATTACCGTGCTGTGATCTCTGCCGCCGAATTCTTCTCCGATCTTGATATAAGAGAGATCCAGAAGCTTCCGGCACAGATAGATGGAGATATGTCTCGCATTGGAAATATTCTTTGTTCTCGTCTTGCCGGTGATCTGCTGTCTCGTCAGACCATAGTAGTCTGCGACAGCCTTGATGATCTTTCCAGGAGAAAGACCGGTTTTATCTGATACGACTGCCTGATTCTTCAAGGCATTGACGACGGTTTCGAACTTGATGCAGCTCTTATCTTCCTGGAACATGATGGCATAGAACAGAACCCGGTTCCATGCCCCTTCCAGGTCTCTGACATTGCCGGAGAAATTGCTGGCAATATAGGCAAGCCCTCTCTCATCGACTTCTTCAATATTATTGCCGCTGTTCTTGATCTTCATATTCAGGATCGCCAGGCTGGTCTCAAATTCGGGCGAATCGATGCCTACGGACAGACCGCTGGAAAATCGGCTGATCAGACGATCTTCCAGACCTTTGATCTCTTTTGGCTGACGATCGGAAGCGATGCAGATCTGCTTGCGGTTATTGACGAGTTCGTTATAGATGGAGAAGAACACTTCATGACTCTTCTCTTTTCCCGCCAGGAACTGGATATCATCGACCAGCAGCACATCCATGCTGCTCATATACTGCTTGAACGCATCGATCTTATTATTCTGAATGGCTTTGACTACCTTATCCACGAACTTCAGCGATTCAATATAATAGACCTTCTTATCCGGATAATTCTTCTTTACATAGTTTCCGATCGCCATCAGGAGATGTGTCTTGCCGAGACCGGAATTTCCATAGATGAAAAGCGGATTGAAATACTTGCCGGGATTATAGGCACAGGCAAGTGCTGCCGCCTGAGATTCCCGGTTGCAGTCGCCGACCACGAAATTATCAAACGTACGATCCGGCTGAATCGGCATGGAAGCGAATTCTTCATCATTCGTTACTTCAGCAATGTCATCTTCAGTGACCTGAGAATGGCGCTGGAAATCAGACTCCTGAACGATTTCAACATTCAGAGGATGATCCAGATTCAGCTGTTCAATCAATGCAGACCCGATGAGTTCTGAAGACTGCGAGACAATCTGCTGAGCAATTATATTGGCAACTACAATGATTGCTTTCGTATCATTCAGCTCAGCCAGATGCGCAGTCCGGTAAAACGCATTGATGATCTCCGGTTCTACTTTCTGGTTTGCTATCAGATCATTCAGTGTCTGATCCCAGAGATCGCTCAGATACTGATCACGGCTTCTGCTCATAAAAAAATCCTTCTTGCATATCAAATGAATGGAATTGATGCAGATCTATCTTAGTCCCGGCTGTGGATAAAATCCACAGCAAAAATGTTTATAACTTTTTTCTCCACAATCAAATATATGTTAAATATACAGCATAAATAAGGCTTTTCTGAAGTTATCGACAGTTTTCCACAACTTTTGCGGTGGAAAGATTTGTGGAGAATCTCTCCACGATGTTGAAAACCGATGAAAATGTTGAAAAGTCTGAGAAACAGAAAAATCTTCAACAAGTTCTGCACATCGAAAAAGCCTATGATTATGCGATTATTTGAGAAAACAACAGTTTTCCACAATTGTGGAAAACTGAAACTCAGACATGGCTGATTCTTTGTTGAAAACTGTCGTAAAATACCCTGGAAAACAGATTCGAAATGTGGAAAAACTGGCATATTCATGCGGAATTGCGAAATGTGGAAAAAATACATGCACTTAACAGAAGACGAAAATCTGCGAACATGGTTATAATGGTGATGACGAGGTAACAGCAATGAATAAAATCTCATTCGGTCTGGATTCAGAAAAAAATCCAGTCTCCCTTTATACGCTGGAAAATGACAAGCTGATTCTGAAGGTATCTGATTTGGGGGCAACTATGGTGTCTCTGATCGATAAAAGCACAGGGATCGATATTCTGCTCGGCCATGATAATGCCGAAGGATATCTCTCTTCCGGCAGCCATATGGGCGGCTTTATCGGGAGGACGGCAAATCGCACCAGAAACGCCATGTTTGTTCTGAATGGAACGGAATACCATATTCCGGCGAATCAAGGAAAGCATAATCTCCATGGCGGCTGGGGATTTGACCGCAGGCTTTATGAAGTCAGCGGAACTGATCATTCAATCTCTTTCCAACGCATCAGCAGAGATCAGGAAGAAGGCTATCCTGGAAATCTGGATGTCACCGTCACCTATACCCTTCTGGAAGATGAAGTTGAGATGAAGGTCACCGCATGCAGTGATCAGGATACGGTATTTGCCTTCACCAATCACAATTACTACAACCTCAATGGCATCGGACTTGTCTCTGATCATGAAGTGAAGCTGAATGCATCAGAATATGCGGATGATGATCCGGACGGACTTGCTCTGCTGCCTTTGAAACCAGTCGCAGGGACAGATTTTGATTTCAGGGAGTTCCATCCTCTTGCCCAGGCATTTGCATCAGAGGATCCGCAGATTCTTGCAAATAAAGGGATAGATCATCATTATGCAGTACCTGGCACCGGCATCCGTATGTTTGCTGAATGCCGTACGGACATCCTCGATCTGAAGATCTATTCAGATCTGCCAGGCATGCATATGTATACCGGAAATTATCTGGATGGTGAGATCGGCAAGCATCAGAAAGTCATGAAAGATCATGGGGCAGTATGCTTTGAGCCGGAGTATTTCCCGGATGCGATCAATCTCCCGGTAAGCCCGAAACCGATTCTCCATGCCGGAGAAACAAAGAGCTGGGTCATCCGGATGGAACTGAACAGACGTTAAAAAAAGAGGATCGCTCCCAACGTCATTAAGTTAAGAAAGAGGTTTACAGAGGAAATTGACAGTATTCTGTAGACCTTTTTCGAGATTGAATGGGCGGGCATTATGAAAAAACTATGGGATGTCAACTTGTAAGCCGGATTATCGGTTATAATGAAATTGCTTAAGAAAAGCGATAGTTGAAGGGAATTACAGACTGTGTGCGGACTTTCCTAGGGTCGCTGCGCCCAGGTCGTAATGGTAAGATCTCATTGGAGATCAATCCTTCAAGATCAGGTGGTGATGAGCCGCCTTTTCTTTTCATCAGAAGGTCACGAATGAGATGGATGGCCCTGGTCTTATTGATTACATACTCATATTTCCGTTTCTTCTTTGCCTTCCGCTTTGCCAGTTCCCGAATAATGATGGAAGAGAAATTATAGAGGATCGCTCGTGCCCAGATCTCCTGGAGAATGGAGGAACGTTTCCTGGCATGAACAGCAGAAAGATCTGAAGAATACTTCAGATGGCGAAAAGAGATTTCTTCCTGCCAGCGCAGGTGATACAGTTCTTTGATTTCAGCCGGGCTGAATTCTTCTCTAGGCAGATTAGTGATAATGCATTCATAGTCTTCGGTGCCATCCAGTTTGAAACGGACAACACGATACGAAACATCATAGAAAGCTTCCTCATCGAAGAAATCAAACGTCGAAGTATTTGATAAGATACGATACTTTTCAGGATGTAATTTAACGTCATATGTTTGTTTAGTAGTAAGAATGGTCCTGATATCCAGATCAAATTCGGAATTTGGAAGGTTGAATTTGCGAAGCAGACTGGTGGAACCATGAATATCCTTCGTCCGGATCAGAAAGTACTTACCTGAACGGATAATGTGTTCCATATTATTCCAAGTGGGATAATTGCGATCGGCGACAAAGATCGTTTTCTTTTCCGGGAAACGTTCCGCCATTGTCCACATAGCTTTCTGCTCATAATAATGTGCTTTCCCTTGAATGATCATATCCACGTATCTGTTATTCAGAATGTCATAGGCAGCGTTGATATGGAACTGATTAGTACCTTTGACATCGGGGGCATTTGACTGATAAGTGTCCAGATCATCGGCGTCATATGGAATATTCAAATCGGAACCGTCAACGGCGATCAGACGATATCCCTTATACGTTTCTGTACATGGATAAGCTTTATTGAAGAGATGAAGCAGCTGTTCAAAAGCATCAGGCAGTACCTTGGATCTTGCCTGAACAAAGGCAGAGGCTGTCGCAGTGTTAATGCCGTAATCAAAATAATCCAGCAATTCCTCTCTGATCGGACATCCGGCCATGGAAATGATAAGCATAACAACATCGGGGAAAGACAGTTTTCTATTGCGTGTAAAATCACAATCCGTATCATTTACCAGATGATTGACAACTTTGAGCTGGTCCAGCCGCGCAATCTTGTTCTTCAGTGTGTCGTATCCAGTTTTTCAGCAAGCCGAATCCGAAAAAACAGCAAGCTCAATCCGATGAGACCGGCATGAGTCCTAGACCGCTTCAGATTGATCTGATTTCTGAACAGGAGGCAGTTTGGTGTTCAGAAATAGATTGGGATCAGAGTGCTTCTGGAAGTATCTTTTGTAAGTTCTGATAGAGATTACGCTTTCTCTCAGGAAGGCTTCCATCAGCGACGCTTCATGACGATAGCTTTTTAGCATAGCGATAGTCTCGGATCTTGCCTCACGCACGATGAGGTTTTTTTTTAACGCTGTCGGCGCTTCCGGAATCAGAGCTTCTTTCTTTTGTTCCGGAGGGCATGCCACCCGGGTTGTCAAAATAGTTCTGAATGATTCTCTGAATAAGCAGCTTCTGATCTGCAGGCGGCTCCGAGTTCAGCTTCAGAAGATCAGTATCGAGATAGCTTGTATCAAAGAACTTCAGCTCAATGCCCTTCTTCAGAAAGGAAAAGTACAGCGTGCAGGCATCCTCCGCATTGTCTGCAAGATCTGACAGCTTACATACCCATAACTGATCTCCGGCATTCATCATGGTAAGAAGCCGGGATACACATGATAGACGCATGGAACGCTCCATACCTTCCATTGGGGCAACCCGGGAATTTGCATGTCCTTTCCGGATCAGCTCCATCCTTCTGCTTTCCCGATGAAACACGGCATTGATATACTCGGCATTCTGGAATTTCGCTTTCAGAAGGAAATGAACCAGTCCGTTAGTAACACTGTCGTTTGGCTGCCTGTCGGAAACACTGCATAAGATCAGAATCATATCTCACCCCTTTATATTGATCATTATAGAATTGGCACTGAATTCAGTGCCAATTTTCCCCATTTGGCACCAAATTCGGTGCCAATCAGCCATGAGGTCTTCAAGATCGTCTGAACTTTCGGAATACTATCTTCAAGGCAGAGATTATGCAGAACAGTGCAGTGATTATCGGAGTAATCAGAATGAGGCTTCAGGGAATCTCCTACCCGGCGTGTCAGGCAAGGCATCACATAGGTTCCTGGACCGCCCAGGATATCATGAGGAAGTATCACAGTCTCGGAAGAAGTCTGGATGAGCTTGAGACAATGACCCCAGGGGAACTGGAGGAACTGTTTTATCCGCCGATGGACAGACAGCACCTGAAGATCTCACCTCCGGATTTTGAAGCATTGATCAAAAAGACTGAATCCCCAGGCAGAAAGGTATACGGAGAAGATCTGTGGGCAGAATATCATAAGCAGGAGCCTCGCGGGTTCAGCAGGACCATGTTCTATCTGAAATACCGAGAGTACCGAAGAAAAAAGT
>NZ_VUMN01000015.1 GCF_009696165.1 Stecheria intestinalis
TAGAACGAATTTTCAAAACCGGGGAGCCTGTTTCCTCTTTTCGTGGTGGCCGATCAGAAAAATTCTGAAGCTTATGAATTTATCGAAGAAATCTCTGAAAAAGGACTTGATTTAAGTTATCAAATTTTTGTCCGCCACTTTCGGAGGAGTAACAATCTGGATATTCCTTACATTCAGGCTTTCTGTCATCGTTTCAATAAAATAGGATGACACATCTGCAGCCACTTGCTGGGAAAGCTTCGCATCATTAGTTGTCACAGAGACATCAATGAGCTCGGTATTTGTCTCATTCGTAATCGTTACAACTTTTCTGAGTGCGTCCGCATCCTCAAATCCATCTTTTTCAGCTACATAGCTCATGATATTATCCTGCTTCAGAAGTGCTACAACATTGCTGACAAGTTTGGAGTTTGTCTGCAGAGACGAGTAGTCAACAGAGCCCTGATCGGAAACCAGCGGAGTCAGATAAATGACGGCAGTACTGGTATAAGTTTTCGGAATCAGATACATCGTAACCAATGCCGCTGCTGCACCAACCGCAATCAGAATAATCATCAGCTTCAGCATTTTCGTCTTTGCAAGGCGCCATACTTCGCTAAGATCAATCACTGTAACCTGGTTTACTCTCTGCACATTATTATTCTGTCCGCCATTTATTCTTGTTTCTTCTGCCATTACTCTTCTCCCCCGAAACCTTTGTTATTGTACCATCAGTCATATCTTTCCGTACGTTCATTTTTCCTATTCTGTCATTGCCGGGTTCAGTTCCTGGTCTACGGTCATCTGAGCAATTTTCCAGCTGCCATCGAGATTGATTAGAGATACCTGATACCCGCAATGCCAGGTACGCTCTACTTCTCCATTCGTCGCATAATAGTCCATGGTGACATAAGCTAAGGCAGTGTGATCACTCTGCTGAATCAGGTTCGTTACGGATTGATTTGAGAAATTTGATTCCGAATGATCCGTAAACCAGTAATTCTCCAGGGTAGAAATTCTGCTGTACCAGTCAGAATCGGTAATGGAGACTGCAGCAACCTCAGCTAATGATGCATCCTTGGCTGGGTAAGCAGCAGCAGTCTGCGTGTCATCGATCATGGCCTGGATCAGATTCTGATCTTCTGATGTTTTTCCAGCATACAACGTATTGGAGCTGACGTCTTTCAATACCGCATAGCTATCATCGCCTTCAATCGAGACTTCCGGCTGATCGAGCAGATTGGTCAGTTCATAGATATCGACCGGTGGGACAGAACTCTGATCATACATGCCGCTGAAGTTATCTGGCACCGCTGCAGAAGAAATCATCTGGTCAGAGGAAACCGGACTTCCATTGACCAATAAAGTCAGCCCGGAAGGAACTTCGATCTTCCAGGTTTCATTTCCTTCAAACAGTGTTGAAGCAATCCAGGTTCCTTCCTCGTTCTTTCTGATCAGAAGCTTGCCGAAATCGGCATTGTGATACCTCAGCGCATAGGTATATGACGTTTCATCAGAAGATTCCAGAGAATAATCAATCGCATCTGTATTGACCCCATCATAGACACTCTGCAGCTTCTGAATATAGGCTTCCTCAGAATTCGAGTCCGGTGAAATCTCTTCTGCTTCCTGATAGAGCTCTTCATAGGATTTCTGGCTGATTTTGCGGAAGTATTCGGTGATGGCAGATTCCGGAGAATCCTGTTCCATCGATGCATACTGCTTTCTGAGGGAATGAAGATAAAGATAAGAAATCGCGATACTGATGACAGCAGTCATGACAAGAACCATCACTGCAGTCGGTTTTCTGATCTTCTTGTTCAGTTCCATATCAGTTGTCCTCCGCACGAATCAGGAATACGGTAGGAAGATTTCTGGACCCATACATCGAAACCGGCGTATTCACATAGGAACCGTTATACATCATAGCCGTACTGTTGCCTCCATCCAGAGTTGCTGCGGTTACCGCTCCATAGCTCTGGAAGATCGAAATCAGATCTTCATAGGTAGCACCGAAGGAACTCGGTCCTCTTCCATCAATGGCAAGAAGCAGAAACGTACCGTCATCCGTCTGACCAATTGCAGAGCGCGGGGAAAGATTCGGATAATTTCCATCTCCGCTCTGATATACTACCTGCCCCTCACTGATCAGAAACGGCTGAAACGTGACTGCATCTCTCACTCCCCAGTCAAGCATCTGCTGCCCCGTTGCATACATCACCGTAAGCCGATTCGTATAAGTGATGCAGATCATCGGCCAGTAGGCATCCAGTTCCCCGGAAATCAGCTTTCCATCATGAATGACAATTCCAGAAGCCAGGCTTCCGTCTCCCTTTCCGTTCACATCTTCAAAGCCGCCTGCATTCAAGCCGCCGATGGCATTGTAATAAGACACATACTCATCCAGGGAAGGACCCGCTCCCCCTTCTGCAAAATACGGATTGATGGCCACAGACAAGTCTTCCGGGTTATGAACCAGCATCATATAGCCCTCATAAGTAGGCCCGTAGATTTTCTGAATCTCAATATCAGAATCAGCAGATGCTGTTTCAGAGGAGGAATTGGTTTCTTCCTGCTGTTCCTCATGAACCGCAGAATCCTGAAAGCTCAGAAGTGCTTCTTTGGAATAGAAATGCTTGACAATCTGATACTCCAGAGAGTCTCCCAGAAGGTTCTTCATCTGTTCCCTGCTGTAGGCAGTTCCCCCTGCATACTGCTCTTTCAGACTGAGAACCCAGGTAGAGAGTGCAATGACAAAAACAATGCCTATGCAGCCAGCTAACAGCACTTCCAGCGTAATCGATCCGGATTTCTTTTTCTGTGTCATTGCTCAGCCCTCCTGTCCTGCTGCCTGGTAATCATGATTGATTTTCAGCAATGCCCAGGTATCATTCTGATACTGCATCTCAGCAAGTCCATCTGCTTCCAGCTTCAGATACACCTTGTCATACCATCCCCTATCGTTCCAGACAGCCGTCTGATTGCTGATGAGAAGATAATCCGGATTATAGCTCATGATGAGATCCGGAAGCTTGGTATAGTCTATTTCCTGACCAAGCAGTTTCTGTCCCGGGTAATGCGAAGTCGGGTACAGCAGCCTCACCAGGTCCAGCTTGTCCGGATACGCTTCCGGATTGCCAAGCACTTCCCGGAACTCGGTGCTGCAGAAAGAAATCTCCACCCCGGTCACATATCCCTTCAGGTTAATATCCTGAGACATGACGGAAGGGCTATCTTCTGAACTTGAAAGATTGTCCTGAATATACTGATACATCTCATAGGAATCATCAGTAACCTTCAGTTTCCAGTCCCATCCCGTTCCCTTGTAACGCAAAGAACCGGAATTTGTATCCAGAATATTGAACAGCAGCACGATCACACTTGAAAAAGCCATGATCGATTTCAGCTCCACATTCAGAATTCTGCCAGTGATCAGCTGATCGAAGTGATAGACCAGAAAAGTCAGAACAAACGGATTGATCAGAAGATCAAACGCCCGCACATAGACATAAGCAGTCATGTATTTCTCTACTGCAGGCATGACCAGAGGGTTCAGGAATAACGCCAGAAACAGAAATATCAGTGTCTTCATCTTATGATTCCGGCTGAAATGGAAGAACAAGCTGATCAAGAGAACATAGAAAATAAGATTTCGAAGCCTCTCTGCCCAGTTATCATAGGCAAAGAAATTCATCCCCATCGAAGTAAGACCCGTTGCCTTGAAAAAGTCAGAATACGGGTAATCCTGCCGGCAGAATAAGAAAGAAACCAGCACAAGCCCCGCAATCACAAGAGGCAGTAGATAAGAAAGAAAGCGATCAAAGCCCTCCAGGTGATTTTTCAGAACTGATACCACCAGCCATAAAACAGAGCCAGCCAGAACAGCCCCTGCAGCCAGAATCAGCGGCTGAGAAATCCTTGAACTGATCAGAATAATCTCTGCATAGTGGATGAGCGGAATGCAGGAAAGTGCAAATCCCTTCCATACCTTCTCATCACTTTCTCCGGTAAGAGCCATTGCAAAAACCAAAGCCGCCTGTACAAAAGCACTCAGAAAGAAGCCCGACGAAGTAGCACATACTGCTGCAAAATACGACATTGACAGCGGAAGGAACAATCTCGCATCATGCTTGATCAGAATCTGATAAGAAAGAAACACACTCCACCCGCAGATCACGGTTCGGATCGTATTGCCGAAGAACCCAAGCGTCGTATTGAAATAGTTCGTATAGTAAGGGGCAAGCACCAATAAGACCACAAGAAAGCTTCTCCAGGGATTCTTCCGGTAGAACTGCATGAATGCATTCCAGGTAAGTTCCCCAAGACTCATTGCATAGAAGATCGTGCCGCCCCAGATATAGACCGGGGTCAAGGAAGTACGGATCCCTGTAATTCCGCGCACTGCTCGTAACAGCATGCCCCAGAAATAATAGTAGCCCGTATAATCATGCAGATTATCAATCCAGGTAATCTTCACGCCCCGATCAAACAGCATGTACGCAAATCGGTCTGCCGTACTGGATTCCAGGGTCTCAGAAAGATAGGTGATCGTATCAAAATATACACTGTTCAGATTCAGCCGGGCACTCGCAATGCAGATGATCACAGAAAAGATCAATCCAGTCATCCACGCCCGAAGATCGGTATTTCTGACTTTCAGGTCCGCATGCATCACGATTGCAAGCACCGGCCCCGCCAGAATCAATATTCCTGTTAACAGCAGAGAATACCTGGTATTGATCCCGGAAGGAACCGCAAAAAACACCCAGATCTGAAAGAGTGCAATGATGGTAAACACTCCAAGAAACGTACAGCTGAACCGCTTCAGCCCGGAACAAAACTTCTGGTATATTCTTCCATAACAATAGCCTGATCCCATCAGAACCAGAACTGTCAGTATAGAAATCAGGAACATCAGCATGCTTGGCACCATTTCATTTTCCCCCAGAATTGAATCAGCAGTCATCGCTGGCAATGGAACTATTATACTCATATCCGTACAATCTATTTTCAGATTTCATTATTCTACGCAATTGACATCTGTTTCAGCGCACAGGTATAGTAATCTAGCAAATCGGGAAAATATGCTTGGTTTCTTATCAAAGTTCTGGAAAATCGTTACTGACAGAAGACTCCTGATCTCTCTGTATATCTTCCATCTTCTTTATATCCGTGATGTTTTGATCGATATTTTTTCTTCCGGGCAAGCACTTTCATTCTTCTATCGGTTCGGCTGGTTCCTGGCTTTTTATGTTGCCTTTGACATGCTGGTAGAGCTATTCAGCGGAAAGCTGATTATCAAGAAACAGCAGATTTCTTTCTGGATATTCTTCGGCTGGGCATTTATCTGCACATTTTTCAACCCAAACGGCCTCTCCCACGAAAGTGCAAGGCAGCTGGCATTATTTCTGATGAATTCTTATCTGCTCGTAACTTTGAAAAAACGCATTGGTCAGAAACAGACAGATCGTTTTTTCACTTTTATCGGCTACCAGGTCGTAATCGTTTTTCTTATCATTAATCTGGTTAATCTATATTGCTACATTCACTATAAAACCGGGGGTTCAGAACTTTCAGGAATACTGGCAAGTTCAAATCTGTTTGTTATGGATAACGGACAGCATGGCGAACAGTTCAAAGGTATCTATGAATGGATAACTGATGGCAGCTATCGCTGCCTGCTGAGTCTACTAATCGGGCTTATTCTGGCGGACAAGCGGAAAATGCCATGGTTGCTGGCAAGTACTAATGGAGTAATCTGTGCAGTGATGCTGGTCCTGCAGGATTGCAGAAGTTCTCTAATTGGTCTCTTTCTTACCGCAGCATTCTTGATCTGGTATCTGATAAAAAAACTTCTGGTTCACTTCTGCGAGTATAGAACAAAGTATAAATTGGTTCAGATTCTGCTGGGAATACTGCTCTTTGCAATTATTCTTTCAGCAGCTGCAGCTTTCTCGAAATAATCGGCCCTGCACTCCTCAGATCCCGAAGCTTTCTTTCAGAAAATGAATTCACTGTCAACGGGAAGATGGTCCATATGGCAAGCAGCGATCAAGGTGGCAAACAAGAGTCCGATATTTGGCTGGGGATGGGGTTCTTTCCCGATTATCGGCCTGGATTATCTGAATTACTCAGCAATGGTAGTAGATTATCATGACATATTCATTAATGTTCTGGTCTTTACCGGGTATCCTGGCTTAGTTCTGTTTCTGATTCTCATTCTGGCATCCTATCTGTTTATGGTAAAGAATGTGGAATCCATTACCCTCCAGAAGAATTGGTGGATGTTTATTCTCTGTATCTGCTTCCTGATTTCAGCTTCGCTGAATCCTGGCGTACTCGGACAGGATAGCCATATTGAAGATCCATTTTTCTGGCTTTGCCTGGGGTGTCTGATTTATCCGAAGCCTTCTAAGAAATACCGGAAAAAAGCAGATACTCTCAGCAATTAATTGCCAGCAGCTCTGCTTTTCCAGATAAGAACATAGACTCTGAGTCAGCAGGCAAGAAAATAGTACTTCCTTTCAGAAAAGGAATTCTGAAATCTTTTCCTGTTATTACTCCCTTTCCTTGAACACACATTAGCACTTCGAAGGAAGAAGATGCCGTCTGATACGGAACGGAAGCAGAAAGAGCTGTATTCAGCAATATCCGCTCCACCTCGAAATACCTGCATCTAGTCAGCAGTTCTGACGCATAGCCAGGCTGATATCGCAGCAGTCTCATTGGCTGTGCAGGTTCTGCACTGGAATGCAGATTCAGAACGTCCAGTGCTTTCTCCACATGAAGTTCACGAAGGTTCCCATTCCTGTCTCTTCGGTTATAGTCATACAGCCGATAAGTCAGATTGGAGCTTTCCTGAATCTCTGCAATGACGATTCCCTTCCCGATCGCATGAACCGTTCCTGCCTGGACGAAGAAAACATCATTCCGCCTGACTGGAACTTTCTGAAGATATTTCTGAATGGTACCATCAACAATCCCCTGTCTGACCTGTTCTTCCGTCACATCCTGAGAAAAGCCATAGATCAGGCTTGCACCTGGTTCTGCTTCCAGCACATACCAGAATTCTGATTTTCCAAGAGACCCATGTTCATGGATCCGGGCATAGTCATCATCCGGATGTACCTGAACTGACAGGTCATTCTTTGCATCAATCAGCTTGATCAGAATCGGAAGAGTATCTCTGGTTCTCGGATGAGTTCCGAGAATTTCCGGATGTCTTTTCAGAACTTCCGTCATCGGAATCTCTTTCTGATCAATCAGGGCAAGACTGGTTCCATCCGGATGCGTGCTGCATTCCCATGATTCTGCTAATGGCGAAAGATCTGTTTCTTTATGGTATTCGCCCCTGAGACGATCGCCGCCCCAGAGATAGTCCTTGAAGGCTGGTTTCAGCAGAAAAGGTTCATCAGTCTTCCAGGTCATACTTGATCTTGTCATGCACATCGATATTTCGGCCAAGCTGAACTTCTATGACCTTCAGATCCGTATCTGCGATGATGNTATGCCTGCAGCCAGCCTGAATGGTGATGACATCTCCTGGCATGACCTGCTGCTCCATTCCGTCTACGATGGTTCTTCCGGTTCCCGAAATAATCGTCCAGACCTCATTGCGATGTTCATGAGAATGATAGTTCATCCGGTGTCCCTTATTCAGCGTAATGCGGATCGTCATAGAAGTCTCTTCCACGTCCAGAACCAGATAGCTGCCCCATGACTTCTCTGCAAACATCACCTGTGAATCAAAAGAATCTACAAATGGCTTGATATAAGAAGACTGCTTCTTATCAGATACCAGAATGCCTTCCGGGCTTGCGGCTACTACAGTATCTTTCAGTCCCATGCAGAGAATGGGCATATCAAGGTCATTGATCACATGCGTATTCTCACAGGTTTCATCAAGTACTGCCTTGCCAATGACCGGTTCTTCCATCGCTTCGGTCAGCGTATTCCAGGTACCGAGGTCTTTCCATTCCCCTGAAAACCGCATCACCTGAATCTTCGGCTCTTTTTCAGCAACGGCATAGTCAAAGCTGATCTTGTCCACGGTCTCATATCTGGAAAACAGATCATAGTAATCCGTGAATGCAATCAGTTCATGTGCCTTGTTCCAGAGATAGCCAAGCTGGAATGCAAAGATGCCGCCATTCCAGAGAGCCCCCTGGCTGATGTAGGACTCTGCGGTAATAGCATCTGGTTTCTCTTTGAACGTCTTCACCGGGGATACCAGATCTGAAGTCTCAGGAATGATATATCCGTACTTCTCACTCGGATAAGTCGGTTCAATACCCATCAGAGTCAGATGGAAAGAAGGATCTTCTGCCAGTTCAGAAAGCTTCTTCAGAGCTTCGAAATAGTCTTTCTGAACATACGGATCCACCGGACACACCACAATCGGCTCCTTCTCAGAAATGTGCTTTACATCATGCAGATAAGCACATGCTAATGCAATCGCAGGAAAAGTATCTCTCCGGCATGGTTCCAGAGAGATATTCACGTCTTCCCCGATCTGATTATGAATGGCGCTGATCTGAGACTTTGCTGTCGCAATCGTGACCTGTGCTTCAGAGTCAATGTTCCGGATCTCCCGGTACATTCTCTGAAGCATGGATTCATATTCTCCCTGCTCATTTCTGAACAGCCTGATGAACTGCTTGGATCTCACATCATTGGAAAGCGGCCAGAGCCGTTTTCCTGATCCTCCTGAAAGCAGAATGATATTCATATAGAATTACCGCTCCGCCCGCATCGGGTTATGCAGGAAATCTTCATAAGTCAGACGGATTCCTTCTTCCAGGCTCGTTTTCGGTTCCCAGCCCATTGCCTTTGATTTGGAGACATCAAGCAGCTTTCTCGGTGTTCCATTCGGTTTGGAAAGATCCCAGCGGATCTCTCCGGTATAGCCAATGATCGAAGCCACTTTCTCAGTCAGTTCCTTGATGGTCAGTTCCTTGCCAGTCCCTGCATTGACCGTCTCATTGCCGCTGTAATTATTCATTAAGAATACGCAGAGATTGGCAAGATCATCTACATACAGGAATTCTCTTAATGGTGACCCATCTCCCCAGCAGGTCACATAGGGAAGATTCTGTTCCTTTGCCTCATGAAATCTTCTGATCAGAGCAGGCAGCACATGACTATGCGTCGGATGATAGTTATCATTCGGTCCATACAGATTGGTCGGCATCACGGAAATATAATCCGTTCCATACTGACGATTCAGATACTCACAGTATTTGAGACCGGATATCTTTGCCAATGCATAAGCTTCATTCGTCTTCTCCAGAGAAGACGTCAGCAGGCAGTCTTCCTTCATCGGCTGCGGTGCCATGCGCGGGTAGATGCAGGAACTGCCCAGGAACTCCAGTTTTCTGCAGCCATTCTTCCAGGCACTATGGATCACATTCATCTCCAGGATCATGTTGTCATACATGAAATCTGCCAATGCCTCCTGGTTTGCGACAATGCCGCCGACCTTGGCAGCAGCCACAAAGACATATTCCGGTTTCTCCATGCCAAAAAACTCTTCTACCGCATCCTGTCTGCAGAGATCCAGTTCCCGATGCGTTCTGGTAATGATATTCGTATATCCCTGCCGATTCAGTTCACGGACAATGGCTGATCCAACCATTCCTCTATGCCCTGCCACATAGATTTTCGCATCCTTTGCCATCGGCGGCTGTTTGCTCTGATATTCTTCCGGTATCATCTCTTATTCCTCCTCATGCATTGCGCATTGCTTTTTCTTTCTTTGCAAGATCGCGATCATGTTCTGCCATGATTCTTACCAGTTCCTCATAACTAGTCTTCTGGGGGTTCCAGCCTAGTACGGTCTTTGCCTTCGTCGGGTCTCCCCAGAGATTATCAACATCCGTGGGGCGGAACCACTGCGGGTTCACGCAAACCAGCATCCTGCCGGTTTTCGTATCATATCCCTTCTCCTCAAGGCCTCTGCCTTCCCATCTCAGCACAATCCCGTTTGCCGCAAACGCCTTTTCGGTAAAGTCGCGCACGGTATGCTGCTGGCCAGTCGCAATGACAAAGTCATCCGGCTTCTCCTGCTGCAGAATGAGCCACATGCACTCGACATAATCTTTTGCATAGCCCCAGTCACGCAGAGAATCCATATTTCCGAGTTCCAGATGATCCTGCAGCCCTTCCGCAATTCTGCCCGCAGCTAAAGTGATCTTTCTGGTCACGAAGTTCTCTCCTCTTCTCTCAGACTCATGATTGAAGAGAATGCCATTGCACGCAAACATATGATAGGCATCCCGGTATTCCTTCACGATCCAGTACCCATACTGCTTCGCAACTGCATAAGGGCTGTAAGGATGGAACGGAGTCGTCTCTTTCTGAGGCACTTCTTCTACCTTGCCGAATAATTCCGAAGTAGAAGCCTGATAGATTCTGGTATGTTCTGCCAGATTGCAGATCCTCACTGCTTCCAGAATTCTCAGTACTCCTAATGCATCTACATCTCCTGAATACTCCGGGACATCAAAGCTGACCTGCACATGAGACTGCGCAGCCAGATTATAGATCTCATCCGGTTTCACTTCCCCGATGATCCGGATCAGAGAAGAAGAATCCGTCAGATCTCCATCATGAAGCTTGATCAGATTCTTTTCCAGAAGACCATCAATTCTTCCGGTATTGGAGATTGAAGATCTTCTGTGAATCCCATGTACCTCATATCCTTTTTCCAGCAGAAATTCTGCAAGATAAGAACCATCCTGCCCGGTAATCCCAGTAATCAATGCCTTTTTCCGTGTCATATGGACTCCTTTGTATAATTCGTTATTAATAGTAACCATTATCTGATCATCTGAATAATGCATTTGCAGACTATTTTTTGTATTATATTGACTTTATGAACAAGCAGGACTCTCTGTTCCATGGCGATCTGGTTTCGAGCAGAAGATGCATCTATACTGCATCCTCTTTTGCCAGTGACAGCCTCCTCTATCTTCAGGAAACCGGAACCCTGACTGCAACAAAAGAACACATTTCAAAAAGAGACCATCTGAACTCTTATCTGTTTTTCTATGTCCGTCACGGTTCCGGTATCCTGCACTATGAGGGAACGGATTATCCTCTTTCCGAAGGAGATGCAGTCTTCATCGACTGCAGAAATGGATACTGGCAGAAGACAAGCAAAGATCTATGGTCTCTTTCCTGGGTTCATTTCAATGGATCCAGCATGCCTGCCATTTATCGGAAATATCAGGAACGCGGCGGGAACCCTGCGTTCCATATTCATGAAGATCAGATGATTCTTTCCCTTCTGGAACAGATCTATGAGACTGCAGAAAGAAGAGATTATATCAGAGACATGTATCTGAATGAACTGATTGCGAAGCTTCTGACCGTACTGATGAAAGAAAGCTGGGATCCGGAAAAAAGCAGAAGGAAGAACACCGACAATCGCCTGGAACAGATCCGGGAATACCTGGATATTCATTATGCAGAAAAGGTCCGTCTGGAAGACCTTGCTCAGATCTTCTTCATCAACAAATACTATCTGACCCGGGTATTCAAGGCACAATACGGAGTTTCCATAGATCAGTACCTGATGCAGAAGCGGATCACCTATGTAAAAGAACAATTGCGATTCACAGACAAAACGCTTGAGGTAATAGCCGGAGAATGCGGGCTGAATGATGCAGCTTATCTTTCCAGAGTATTCCGGAAGATCGAGAAAATAAATCCAGGTGCTTATCGAAGCACCTGGAGATAATGGGTGAACAGTCATTTAATTCCTTCCTCTTTCAGAACGCTTCGGAAGGTATGGAAGAAGATTCTGACATCCAGAAGAAAACTCTGGTGATCCACATAATATAATTCCATTTTCTGCCTCTGTCCGGTTTTATATTCAGCATTATTTCTCGCATATGTCTGCCAGTAGCCAGTCAGACCCGGTCTTATTGAAAGAATTCTTGCGATTTCTTCCTCTGAATAATTGGACAATTCATCAGCAACCACCGGCCTTGGTCCGATGAAAGACATTGTTCCATTGAAAATATTAAAGAGCTGAGGCAGTTCATCCAGACTAGTCCGTCTCATGAACGCACCGATTTTTGTAACTCTCGGATCAGCATCAAGTTTGTATTCCTTCAGGTATTCTTTTTTCTGTTCCGGGGTGAGGTATTTGTCAAGATCTGCAGCATCCATCTTCATGCTGCGGAATTTGTACACCGAAATGATTCTGCCGTTCTTTCCTACTCGCTTATGAGCGTATAAAGGAGCTCCTCCATCATCTGCAGAGATGATGATCGCAAGAATCAGAAGCAGCGGAGAAAGCAGGACAATCAGAATGCCTGAGAGAAGAATATCAAATGCTCTCTTGAAGAACAGATACAGACTGCGGCGGAATGACCGTTCAGCCTGATACAGATCATGATCATAACAATAATCTTCACTGACTGTACGGGACTGAATGATTTCCTGGAGCTCTTCTCTGGAATAATCAGCAGGCTGATATGATGTTCCTGTCAGGTAATGTCCGAAGGAGAGCAATATAATACCAAGATCTTTTACCAGGCTCCAGGATCCGAGGTATTCATTCTCCTTTTTCCGGATTCTTCCGGTTCCCTGCAGAACATTCCAGTAACCCGTAATACCCGGGCGGATCATGATCTGGATATTCTCACGGGTTTCTGCAGAATCCGTGAATTCATGGATAGAAGCAGCATGAGGTCCGACAAAGCTCATATCATTGAAGAAAACATTCAGGATCTGAGGCAGACCATCCAGATGCGTTTTATGAAGAAAAGCACCGATATGAGTATAAGGAGTCTGCTGACTCTGCAGACGTTCCTCGGCATCCATACGGAATGTGCGGAACCGGTACATAGAAAACAGTCTTCCGTTCTTGCCGATTCTCGGGACTTTGATCAGGACCTTTCCCGGTGATTCAATGGAAAGATCAATGGAAACGATCAGAAAGAACAGCAGAAACACCGGAAGCAGGATGATTGAAGTGATCAGGTTCAGAATTCTCCGCAGGATTTCCTGCCGTTTCGGCATCGGATTGCTGCTGAAATAAACCAGAACAGGAGAATTGCCGAACTGATCCAGTTTCCGGCAGCTGTTTTTTACCTGATAATCAGGAATACGGATCTCTACCGTTTTCCCGTTTCTTCTGATCAGTTCCGTCAGTTTATCTGTAGTGTATCCTTCAGGATAAGATGGTTGGGGCACAATCAGGGCAGAATCATAATCAAGCTCGGAAATCCTGTCATTCAAGTCTTTCAAATGCATAAGTACCGGAATTCCGACAATTGTGTCAATAGAGCTGCGATCGGTCAGAACAATACCCGTGATATAGTAGCGCCAGTCTTTTGAAGCATAGAATTCATGAAGTACTTTCTCTGCATTGGCACTGCTCGCAATAATCAGGATTTTTTCTGAATTTCTGCTCTTGCGGTATTTCGGGAGAATCTTCTTTTTCAGAAAAATTCTCAGAAGATCATCTATAAAAAGAAAGCTCAGAAAGAAGACGATGATGAAGAATCTGGAATAATAGATGCTGGTTTTTGAGAAAAAGATATAGATGCTGAGAAAAACGACCACATAAGCAGCAATTTTAAACGAGACTGTTAATTCCTCAGGTGCTGACCTCTTCAGAAAATCATCATCGTTGTACAGGAACAGAATCGTAACGAGGTAATAGGATACCAATGCGATCAGAAGCAGATTGAGATACGCATCAAGCTGGATAACCAGATGAACATGGTTCCTTCCAGGGAATATATAGAACGAGATCAGAAATGCAATCAGGTATGCAAGAAAACAGGCGATGGTATCAATCACCCTGAGCAGATATCCGGTATATCTCTTCAGATTGCTCATAGTTCCGGCTCACCTCTCTCAGACAGACAGAAGTATTATACTAAATCCTGGACTTATGTTATGATCTGCGTGCTATGATCAGCTTGATTATTCCTACTCTGAATGCAGAAAAAACGATCCGAAATCTTCTGAATTCCATCTATCAGCAGACTGTGATTCCTGATGAAATACTCATTGCAGATTCTCAGTCAGGCGATTCGACTTTGGAAATACTGAAGTCTTTTCCAGATATCAGAATTACCAATATCAGGCGTTCTGAATTTGATCACGGAAAAACCAGAGATCTGATGGTAAAGCATTCAAAGGGAGATATCATTATTTTCATGACTCAGGATGCCATTCCGGCAGATGATGATTCAATCAGCAATCTGATTCAGCCTCTGAAGGATCAGAATATTGCTGTTTCTTACGGAAGACAGCTGCCGCGTCCGGAAGCATCAACCTCTGAATGTCTGATCCGATCATTCAATTATCCGGGCACTTCCCATGTATATTCAAAGAAGGATATTCCTTTACATGGAATCAAGACTTTTTTCTGTTCTGATGTATTTGCTGCGTATCAAAAATCTGTTTATCAGGAACTAGGAGGATTTGAATATCCGATCCGGACAAATGAAGATATGCTGTTTGCCGCAAAAGCGATACAGAGCGGATATTCTGTTGCTTATGCTGCAGATGCCAGGGTGATTCATTCTCACAATTTTTCTTTCAGAGAAGAGTATCAGCGCAACTATATCCAGGGATACGAGCTTGAAAAACATAAGGAACTTCTCAGTCATGAAAATGCTTCTTCAGAAGGAATGAAATTATTCCGCTATGTTTCAGGTGCGCTCTGGAAGCAGGGAAAAATCTTTGAATGGTTCAGATTCACCGGTGATTGTGCATCGCGCTATCTCGGAAATCGGGCTGGCCGGAAAGATGCTGAAAATGAGATGACCAGGAGTTCAGATGTATAAAACTGAAGAAAATGCCATACTTCTGGCTTCATTCAATGGGGGCCGGTATATCAGGGAGCAGCTGGATTCTTTATTCCGGCAGACTGATCAGGGCTGGCATCTCTTTATTCATGATGATGGTTCCTCAGATCAGACGCCTGCAGTCATTCAGGAGTATCAGCTCCGCTTTCCAGACCGCATCACCATTCTGGATGGACCAGCCACAGGAAATTCCCGGGATAACTTTTTCTATCTTCTGTCTCAAGTTGAAGCCCCTTATTATTTTTTCTGTGACCAGGATGATGTCTGGCTTCCAGAGAAAATAGAAAAGACTTATCAAAGAATGAAAAAAATTGAAGAGAAGGAGCTGCCTTGTCTAGTCTTTACAGATCTGAGGGTTGTTGATGAATCTCTGAACTGCATTGCTGAAAAGATGGAATACTATCAGAAACTCAATTATAAAGACCTCTCTTTGAAGCAGTTAATGGTTCAGGCAGCTGTAACCGGCTGTACTACTATGATTAATCGGCCCCTCCGTGATCTGATGGTCGTTTCAGAAAACCACGATAATATTATCATGCACGATTGGTGGGCTTCATTAATAGCAGCAAAGTTCGGAAAAATCTCATGTCTGAATGAATCACTTATCCTTTATCGTCAGCATTCCAGTAACAGCGTAGGGGCTAAAAATTATAAACTGCTGCCAATTCTCCAGAAAGCCAGCAGAGAGCGTGATTCCATAAAAATATCAGTGCTTAATACTATGAAACAAGBATCTAAGTTCTCTGAAGTGTTTCAGAGTAGTCAGAGCTCTGTCGAAGCACTTTATGGATCTTTGCAATTCAAGGATAAAAGAACTCGTCTACATTTTTGTATAAAATATCATATTCATAAAACCCCATTCACTAGAAATGCAGGTTATTTCTTAATCGGGCTGTAATATTAATCTGCTAATTGGGAATAATCAGTTACATTAGCTTTTTCTAATGACATACCTTCATCAGTAACATGTATTACTGTGATTGATGCATTATCTAAACCGCCTTGAAAATCAGGAAACACTGAAGATAGCCAGAAAGAAGCAGAAGAATGCGCCACAATCAAGACATTTCCATTGGCTTCTGATTCTTCCATTAAATCAACGATTTCATTAATCCCATCTGAAAATCTTGACACAAAATGTGCCTTTGTCTCAGCTTCAAAAGGATTCTCAGAATTGTCATTAAACTGGCCCGATAAATATTCATCAAGAGCATCTCCATAAGTTGCTCTAACATTATCAATTTTCTGGCCTTCTGCTTTACCCCAGTAAATATCCTTCAGATCATCAGCAATAGTTACATTCTGAATGTTATCGGTTTCATTGCATGCAAGAACAAGTTTTGCAGTTGATTGAGCACGTTTTAAAGGGCTCGAATAAGCCGCTTGAAAATGGATGCCTAATTGATCTAATGCTTTACCAGCTTCTTCAGCCTGCTCTACACCAATTTCATTTAATTCGCTATCAGTCCCGGACCCAGCAAGAATTCCAGTAGCATTATCAACAGTCTGTCCATGACGCATTAGATAAATTCTGAAATCAGGAGTATAAGAAGCATCATTTTTCTTTGAACACCCTGAAAAAGAACAGCAGAAAACTAAAGAAAGCAAAAGGAAAACAAGACACTTTTTCTTTAATCTCATTATCTATCTCCTAATAGAAGAGAACTAACTCACTGAAAATCGGAAGAAATTTTCTTCCATGCAGCTGTCTGCGAGTAATTCTCCTCTATGAACTTCACTGCTTTCTCCGATGCTTGCTTCAGCGCTTCCGTATCATCATAGTGGGTTATTACTGCTTCTGCAAATGCATCCGCACTATCTCCTATCCATGCTATTTTTTCAATCCCTGGTATTCCTTCCGCTCCGATTGTCGTTGTGACCAGCGGACTTCCTTCATATAGCGCCTGCATTACTTTTCCCTTTACTCCTGCTCCATATCTGAGCGGAGCTATTACTATTCTTGTATTCTGGTACAGTCTCTCCAGGTCTTCATCGCTGACATACCCAAGCACGTTCACGCCTTCCGTCTCTCCTAATTTTCTGATTTCTTCATTCGGATGACTGCCAGCTACCATGACCCGAATCCCTGGTATCTTTTCACGAACCTTCGGAAGTATTTCTTTTACAAACCAGATGATCCCATCTCGATTAGGATCATGGACAAATCCTCCTACAAATAGAAGCCCTTCTCTTTCTGCCCAGTTCTCATTCACTGCTGCCTGATCACTGTAGATAAATGCATCAATTGCTTTTGCTTTGATGGTCGGATCCATTTTATGGATCATATCGACTTCTGCCTGACTAGGAAAATAGCTCACATCCGCTTTTCTCATCAGGCTGAATTCCATTTCTCTGAATTTCTCGGCTTCTGCTTTCTTCTCAGGATTCCTGGTCACTTCATATTCTCTGCTGATTCTCAGATAAGCAAAATCTTCTCCATAGTAAATTACTCGGATATCCGGATATTTTCTGATCTTATCAATATATTTGATTGCAATATGCGGACGATTCAGATATGCCACATGAATAAACTGATGGTTCTCATCAAACCATTTCCAGAAATTGAAATATGCCTCATTCCCATACAGCACTTCTACCCCCATCTGCTGCAGCACTGAGGTATATGGCTCCATCTTTGCAAAGTTATCGCCTACAAATATAACCCGATACCCATTCTAGATCATCATTCGGATATATTCATATGCTGTTTTTGAACCTGCATCCTGATCAAATGTCGGCACATAATGGTCAACAAACAGAATATATTTCTTTCCGTATCCCCGATCTCTGGCTATCAGAAGTTCCTCAGGCCCTTTTGCCTGTCTGGACAGTTCTTCGGCCCATTTTTCTCTGAACTTTTCATTATTGATAACCTGGTATCGTTTCAGACCGCTGCCATTGACATCAGTTCCATTCGATATTCCTTCATAATGCGTCACTACCGATGCCGGCTGATAAACTACTTTCTTTCCATGTTTCCGTACTTCAAAGGCCAGATCACTGTCTTCACAATATGCTGGCGCAAATCTCTCATCGAACCCGCCGATCTCTTCCCACAGCTCTTTCCGGATCATGATCGCTGCACCGGAAATATAATCTACCTCTTTTACATAATTAAACTGAGGCTGCCCTGCGTCCTGAAGACGTCCGTAATTCCATCCGCTTCCGTCGCTCCAGATGATTCCCCCTGCTTCCTGAAGCCTGCCATCCGGATATACCAGTTTTGAGCCGACCATTCCGATTGAAGAATCAGATTCCATGAGTCCGGTCAGGCTGTCAAGCCAATGATCACTCACCGTTGTGTCATTATTCAGAAAAAGAATATATTTCCCTCTTGCTTTCGCAGCTGCCTGATTGCAGTTCTTAAGAAAGCCCTGATTCACTTCATTCCGGGCAATTACAAGATTAGAGGCATATCTGCTGATATTCTTTGTATCATCCGTCGATACGTCATCCGCAATAATGATTTCATATGGTGTCTTTTCAAAGTCCGTGTGCTCTTTGATGCTGAGAAGGCATGCATAGGTATACCGAAGCTGGTTATAACATGGGATCACTATGCTTACTTCTGGCGCCTCTGTTACTGGAAAAACCACTTTTCCATGATCAAGGTATAATTGTCCAATATTGAAGTCACCATGCATCAAGTTTCTTCCATGGCTTGTAAATATCCTCGGGAAAAACACTTTTGGCTCTTTGAATAAATGCAGGAGATAATGGAAATATTTCCATTTACGAGATCCGACCGGATATTTTTCGTGGAATCTATTTTTGCACTTTTCTTTAAGTCTATGCATTTTCTCTTTTATCTTCATACGGAGGTAAAAGAATGGATGTTTGATTTTATATATGCTTTGCTGCAGTTCAGCGATCCTTTGATGATTCTCATCAGTCACTCTGAGAAGTGAGTTTACAGATTCTTTTAATTCATTGATTTCTCCCAAAAGAGAGTTTATGGATTTATTGTTTTCATCGATCTTCTGATTAAAAACTGTAATTTCTTTTTGATAATCGACAATTGCTTCATCTTTCTCTTTTAATTTTTCTGCTGCGTTCTCTTGCATTACATTTAATTCCGAAATCTGATGGTCTAATTCCTTGATATGATTATTGCGTTCTTCTATTTCATCTGTTTGCCTAGAAACAATCTGTGCATAATATTCTTTCTGACTAACTGCTTCCTTATATTTTTCGGCAGTTATCTCCTGATCATAAAAAACAGAAATATTCGAATCTTCTCCACTTCCATTAATTAAAAACTGGATATTCTTTTCACGAGATTCATATTCTGAGATATCCTGGCTTTTTATCAAAAAATGTCCATAAAATTCCTCTTCCGAAACATTCAGACTAGAATGATATTTCTGATACCAATATTTCAGAATTCGGAATTCAAGGAACTTTGAATCATATCCATCGGGTGAAATCCATTCATTATCAATTGCGTATAATTTTCCATCTTTAAGGATTATATTTTCAAATAAACTATCGAAATTCGCTGGCTGAATCTTTCCATCAGAAACTCCAAGTATTTGCTTGATATATGATGAAATTTCAGAATAAGGAGGCTGCCCATCTGAAATATGGCGTGCAAGTATTTCATCCAATGCTATTCCTTCAATAAAAGGGAGCTGGATCGCTGATAGATGATTATCATCATGGGATGGAAAAAAAGACTCAGGGCTACTGTAATAAACAGATGAATTACTTTCCTGCATTAATTTAATTCGGCAATTCAAATTGCGAATATGATTATTTGCTGCCGGATATATGCTCTCTTTAACTACATGAAGCTTTTCGTCTTTTAATATTTCTGTGCGTATTGCATACTCAGGGACTCGACTTGAATCGTATTTGATGTAAATCGGATAGTTCTTTTCCGAAATGTTACCAAATTGAACAATGAAAAGATATGCAGGGGCAAGTTCCTTAAATAATCCCTGAGAAGTAATACGAGAATAAGTCTGCCCATACTCATCACCGGGAAGCCAATCATCAGTATAAAGATTCAGAGCCACCTCAAGTGATGGCATTGGATAATACAGAATAGATTTTACTTCTTGGAATCGGTTTGATAAATCTTGAGAGAGAGTTTTCAAGTCCTGAAAACACACAGAAACAACATCAGTATCATCAGAGATTCCAGAGAGACTTCTGATAGAATTCAGGTTATTGAATCCCACAGCAATAATCCCAGATGGTTTTAAATGTGAAGATGCATTTAATAGTAGATCTTCAATACTATCATTAAATTCAGATAAAGTATTCTTTGTAAGTCGCGGGTAGAAAACCGCATCATATTTTACATTATTTTCCAAAGAATCAGAAAGATGATCCGCCCGGTACTTCATTCTTTCAAAAATTGGAAGATCATACTCGGAATCGCCCAGGATAGCAACAATGATTTGTTCTTTCTGATGCTGGGATTGGTCAAAAAAATAAATCCAATCAATCAGATTTCCCCTATGGTGTTCAAATGACATTGTTATCCACTGCATTCCTTTCTACACTTCACCTATTCAGAGACTTTGATGACATTCGTTTCCGAATTCATATCATAAAATCCAACTGTATTCTTGTTAGATATAACGGTAACACTAATCACATCATAAAGGCGGTGATATACAACAAATTGTCCATTCTGAAACCCGGTACAACTCAAAGAAAGCAAATATTCCCCACCCTGCAGATTCATTTCCTGATCAAAAGTTGCCATATAGATTTCGCCTTTCTTGGCAAGGGGAACAACTTTTTTCTCATACATTGTATTTGTTCCAGTAATAGCAACCCCTTTCACATTTTTAAATGTATAGGTAAAGATTGGGTTCGGAATGTCCTGATGAAATTTAACTTTTGATCGAATCTGAAATCTTGTCCCCTTCATAATAGAAGATGTAACATTATTATTCTCATCGAGAATTCCAAAATCGATGATTTCTGCTCTGCCGTCACCATATTCATTCAGATCAGGATTTATTGTGAAATGATCTTTCCACCTATGCCCAGGATCTTCTTTTACTTCACGCTTTTTCAAAGCAACGCGGACATCCCCACCATTTTTTTCAATTGCCTCAACATCTGCCTGATTTACCATGACTTTCTTATAAAGATCTATCATCTCTTTAGGAGAACCTTCGGCTAATTTTTTCCCTTTATTAAGAAGAATGACTCTGTCACAGTATTTCGAAACACTTCCTAAGTCATGGCTTACGAGCAGGATGGTTTTCCCTTCCTGCTTGAATTCATCAAATTTCTGATAACATTTTGCCTGAAAAAAGACATCTCCGACAGACAGTGCTTCATCAACTATGAGAATTTCAGGATCAATATTAATTGCAACAGCAAAGGCAAGGCGAACAAACATTCCAGAAGAATATGTTTTTACAGGCTGATAGACAAAGTCCCCTATATCAGCAAAGCTAAGAATGGAATCCATTTTCTTATCGATTTCTTCTTTTGAAAAGCCAATCATGGTTCCATTCAAATAGATATTCTCAATTCCAGTGTATTCCTGATTAAATCCAGCTCCTAATTCAAGCAATGCGGAAATGCGGCCATTAATCTCAACATTGCCATAAGTTGGATTAAGAACACCTGTAATTATTTTCAAGATAGTAGATTTACCTGCTCCATTCTGTCCAATGAGGCCAACACACTCCCCTTTTTTTACATCAAAGGAAAGGTGATCTAGTGCATGGTGGTCTTTGGAGAGCTTCTTTCTAGTAAGATTTAGTGCTTCTTTAAACCTGTCGGAGGGCTTATTGTAAAGCTTATAAATTTTGGAAACATCCTCTACACGGATGGCGTATTCATTGCTAGCTGTCATATTTTCCTCACAATCACAAAACATCAGCAAAATGAACTTTCAACCTGCGAAATATTCTTACACCAAAGCCAAAAACCAAAACAGTGACAACCCAGAATAATATCGTTAACTTTGGGTGTTCCCAGAACCACACTTTATTTAACATTGAATCACGATATCCGTTGATAATGTAATACATTGGATTCAATTTAAATACTGACAACAATTTACCATTAAGATTCATTGTATCGATATTCCACATGATAGGCGTCGCCCAAATCCAAATCTGGAGAATTACATTAACAAGCTGGGACAGATCACGGAAAAAAACTACGATTGCACTATTCAGATATATCAGGCCAAGAAGAAACACAAACATGCATCCGCTGTAATAAATTAACTGCAGCCAGTACAGATCAGGATAATATCCATAAATAAGATAAATAACGAGCATAAAGCACACAAAGAAAATATGAACAAATAAATTAGATACAGCTTTAACAGTCGGAAGGACACTGATCTTAAATACCACTTTTTTTACTAGATAATTATAATCAATAAGCGCATTTGTTCCTTGAGAGAGAGTATCACTGAAATAAAACCAAGGAACCAATCCCGCAGTAAGCCATAATATATACGGTGCTGATCCGCCGGAACGAATAGGTTGCTCACCAACACCCATAGCTTTCTGAAATACAAACCAATACACAAGAATAGTGACCACTGGCTGAATGAAAGCCCAAATTACGCCAAGATAGGAGCCTGCAAATTTCGTCTTAAAATCATTTTTAGCAAGAGAAAATACAAGTTTATGGTTATGAATAACTTCAAGTGGAATTTCAAATAAAGCTCCGGCTTTTACAAAGCAATAGATCAGAAGCAAATCAATTAAAATACAAGTAAGAATACGCGGCAAATAATTAGAGACAGGCTTATGCCTTCCGACAAAATCACTTATTGTTTTTGAATCCAGGTTCCACGTAAAAGAAGAACGAGAATCACCAGTCCCAACAATAAACCCATTTTCATTAGCTTCAATAGAAGCAATCATTTCAGTGGAAGAAGCCTGATCATAATAAAGAGAATAATCTGAAAAAGAATACCCATTATAGGAAATCAGAATAGGGCTCAGTGTAATCTCTTCATTAGTATCTGTAGGTAACAAAAAAAACTTTTCCGCAGTAGCTGGAATATTAAAAGTAAAGGTTTGAGTGTCGTTAACAGAAGAATATGAAACAGATTTTGAATTAAGAGAAGCTTCTTCACCATGAACGTCAGAATTATCAGAAGAATAGGAAACAATTACATCTGAAGAGGAAGGAGCTTTCATAGAAAAGCATAGAGTAATCAGATCAGAGTCATCAATAGAAGAAGGAAGAGTAATTACAGCAAAGTTACTTAAGACTCCGAAAAAAAGTAATATCAGAAAAAGTAATACTTTCTTTTTTGACATAAAAGCCTCCACTCACTGAAAATCGGAAGAAATTTTCTTCCATGCAGCTGTCTGCGAGTAATTCTCCTCTATGAACTTCACTGCTTTCTCCGATGCTTGCTTCAGCGCTTCCGTATCATCATAGTGGGTTATTACTGCTTCTGCAAATGCATCCGCACTATCTCCTATCCATGCTATTTTTTCAATCCCTGGTATTCCTTCCGCTCCGATTGTCGTTGTGACCAGCGGACTTCCTTCATATAGCGCCTGCATTACTTTTCCCTTTACTCCTGCTCCATATCTGAGCGGAGCTATTACTATTCTTGTATTCTGGTACAGTCTCTCCAGGTCTTCATCGCTGACATACCCAAGCACGTTCACGCCTTCCGTCTCTCCTAATTTTCTGATTTCTTCATTCGGATGACTGCCAGCTACCATGACCCGAATCCCTGGTATCTTTTCACGAACCTTCGGAAGTATTTCTTTTACAAACCAGATGATCCCATCTCGATTAGGATCATGGACAAATCCTCCTACAAATAGAAGCCCTTCTCTTTCTGCCCAGTTCTCATTCACTGCTGCCTGATCACTGTAGATAAATGCATCAATTGCTTTTGCTTTGATGGTCGGATCCATTTTATGGATCATATCGACTTCTGCCTGACTAGGAAAATAGCTCACATCCGCTTTTCTCATCAGGCTGAATTCCATTTCTCTGAATTTCTCGGCTTCTGCTTTCTTCTCAGGATTCCTGGTCACTTCATATTCTCTGCTGATTCTCAGATAAGCAAAATCTTCTCCATAGTAAATTACTCGGATATCCGGATATTTTCTGATCTTATCAATATATTTGATTGCAATATGCGGACGATTCAGATATGCCACATGAATAAACTGATGGTTCTCATCAAACCATTTCCAGAAATTGAAATATGCCTCATTCCCATACAGCACTTCTACCCCCATCTGCTGCAGCACTGAGGTATATGGCTCCATCTTTGCAAAGTTATCGCCTACAAATATAACCCGATACCCATTCTTGATCATCATTCGGATATATTCATATGCTGTTTTTGATCCTGCATCCTGATCAAATGTCGGCACATAATGGTCAACAAACAGAATATATTTCTTTCCGTATCCCCGATCTCTGGCTATCAGAAGTTCCTCAGGCCCTTTTGCCTGTCTGGACAGTTCTTCGGCCCATTTTTCTCTGAACTTTTCATTATTGATAACCTGGTATCGTTTCAGACCGCTGCCATTGACATCAGTTCCATTCGATATTCCTTCATAATGCGTCACTACCGATGCCGGCTGATAAACTACTTTCTTTCCATGTTTCCGTACTTCAAAGGCCAGATCACTGTCTTCACAATATGCTGGCGCAAATCTCTCATCGAACCCGCCGATCTCTTCCCACAGCTCTTTCCGGATCATGATCGCTGCACCGGAAATATAATCTACCTCTTTTACATAATTAAACTGAGGCTGCCCTGCGTCCTGAAGACGTCCGTAATTCCATCCGCTTCCGTCGCTCCAGATGATTCCCCCTGCTTCCTGAAGCCTGCCATCCGGATATACCAGTTTTGAGCCGACCATTCCGATTGAAGAATCAGATTCCATGAGTCCGGTCAGGCTGTCAAGCCAATGATCACTCACCGTTGTGTCATTATTCAGAAAAAGAATATATTTCCCTCTTGCTTTCGCAGCTGCCTGATTGCAGTTCTTAAGAAAGCCCTGATTCACTTCATTCCGGGCAATTACAAGATTAGAGGCATATCTGCTGATATTCTTTGTATCATCCGTCGATACGTCATCCGCAATAATGATTTCATATGGTGTCTTTTCAAAGTCCGTGTGCTCTTTGATGCTGAGAAGGCATGCATAGGTATACCGAAGCTGGTTATAACATGGGATCACTATGCTTACTTCTGGCGCCTCTATCGATGGAAAATCGATATGAATTAATGGCTGATTCAGAATCTTTTCCTGCTTTTTTTTTGCTTCTTGTCTATTTGTTAATGCATCGCCAGAAATGATTCCATGGGATTTCATATTCCCATCAATTCTCATTTTCCATTCATGCATTTTTAACCATCTTTTTGACCCAAAAGGGAAGAACAGATGATATATTTTCTTTAAAGTATTCTTAAATCCCATCTTAATGCCCATCCTACTGTAATTCTTCAGTAATTCAATTACTTGCCAAAAAAATGATCCTCAAGCATCAGACACCAGCAATGGTAGATGGGCAAATGTAGTTCCTGAATCATATATGTTTCTCTCTCAGGTGCCTTTACAGCAATATCTGAAACCTTTGCAAGCTGACCTCCATCATTTCCCGTTAATCCGATTACTTTAATTCCGAGTGCTCTAGCGACAACTGTAGCATTGAGTATATTTTTACTATTTCCTGAAGTAGAGATTCCAAGAAATACATCACCTTTTTTCCCAAAGCCGTAAAGCTGCTGTGCAAAAACTCCAAGTCCGTCAACATCATTAATATATGCTGTGGTTAACGCCTCATGGGCAACCAGCGGAATAGCTTCAAGGGTCTGCTCCAGATTTGCAGCTAGACTCTTTCCAAGAAGAGGATCAATTTTTATCAGTTTTTCCGCAAAATCTTCAGGGACAGGCCGAGGAGTTTTGAAACGTTTCATCAATTCTCCCGCAATGTGCTCCGAGTCAGCGGCAGATCCCCCATTTCCTGCAATCAGTAGTTTTCCGCCATTCTCATATGAATTTTCCATGATTTGGTACGCATCTGTAATTTCCTTTCGGATTGATTTCAATGAGGGATAACGTTCCACTAAAGTATCAAGATGTTTTTCTAATTTCTTTTCCATTTATTCGCAACCTAATCTGTTCGATATCACTTGATCAGAGAATTCTTTCAGAGAACTAACTGTAACTTCCTGCCCAAAATCTTCTTCCCCAATCAGAGCAGTATGGCAGCCAGCATTTATTCCGGCTTGAATATCGTTTTTCCCATCTCCTACCATCCAAGAAGAAGATAGATCAATATTATATTCTTCAGCAGCTTTCAGCAACATTCCAGGTTTTGGTTTCCGACATTCACACGTGATCTTTAATTCTTTGATTTCGCCAGGATATCCTCGATCAGGATGATGAGGGCAGTAATATATTGCATTCAAATAGGCTCCTTGTCTTCCAAGAAGAGTTTCCATTTTATTATGAATTTGCCGAAGCTGCGGAACTGTAACTTCACCTCGTGCAATTACTGGTTGATTTGTAACAACAATCGCCAGATAACCGGCATGATTAATCTCACGGATTGCATCAGCAACTCCCTCAATTAATTCAAACTGGTTAATATCAGTCAAGAAGCCAACATATTTATTTATGGTTCCATCTCTATCAAGAAAAACTGCTCTCTGAGGATTTAATAAATTTCTTTGATGTACTATCCCTAGTTCATAATCTTTGCATACTGACTCATATCTATCGGGAGTTCCCATATCTTTGACATATTCCGGACTGTCATAGCAATACATTTTTCCTTTTCCAGCTAGTGGTTTTAGGAGATCCCGATCAAGATCTACTTTCTTGGTTTTTCCCTCATTATCTATTGTTCCAATCAAGCCGGGAACAATATTTTGCGAATACAGAACCTCTTTGTTAATTACATGAAGCCCTGCATTTACACGATTCTGATACCATTCAGGCCTAACATCTTCTTTATTAAGCCATTGAATAACCATATGATCTGAATCAGCAATAATTAAACCGCTGTCATATGGGTGATCATTAGGATGTGTAAATAGTGTGACTAATCCTCCTTTACTATGGTGAAAATCCACAAAACGATTAAAATCAATGTCAAACATTGCATCAGCGTTAAGTAGTAAAAACTCATTGCTTAGCTGATCCCTTATTTTGAATAATGCACCCGCATTCCCTAAAGGAGTTTTTTCAAGATAATATTCAATATGAACCCCAAACTTCTCTCCATTTCCGAAATAATTGATCAGTTGTTCTGCTTTATAACCTACAGTCAATAGTAAGTCAGTAAACCCTTGATCTCTCAGGCACTCGATTTCACGTTCAAGAACAGGTTTACCGTTGATTGGAATTAATGGTTTTGGAATATCTGGTGCAATTGAGGCAATTCTAGTTCCTCGTCCCCCAGCCATAATCACTGTCTTCATAATCTTTCTCTATATTCATAATTCTCTGGATTGTAATAAAGAACTCTAGTGCCATCATTCTCAAATTTAAAGGGAATATGAAGCAAGCCATGCATTGCTTCTCTCACTGCATTCTGATACTGAGGCTGAACATAGAAAACAAGGAAGCCTCCGCCACCTGCGCCAAGAAGCTTTCCGCCAAGAGCCCCAGCTTCAATTCCTTTCTGATATAAAGAGTCGATGCTATTAGTAGAGATCAGCTTGCCAGTATTCCGCTTTACTTTCCAGCTCTCATCGAGAAGTGCGCCGAAATCATCTAAATCACTTGTCTTATCCTCAAGGATACGTTCCGCAATATCAACAAAAGATAAAAGCTTCTTTAAATTGTTTTCTTTATTTTGGTTATTTTCTGCATTTGCTTTCTGAACATCAGAGGAGAAACGAGTAAAACCAGTAAAAAACATCATGAGATTATTATTCAGCATTTCTTTTTTTTCAGGACTGATAATAATCGGAAGAACTTCATATCCACCTTCATAAAAATTAATCCGATTTAATCCGCCAAAAGATGCGGCAATCTGATCCTGCCACCCGCCTGCTTCTGCGCAAAGGACTCGCTCAAGATAAATTGCTTCATCTGCTAACTTCTTTTTATCAGCGTATTTTCCTTTTAAGGCATAAAATGCATTTAGCATTCCAACCGCAAAAGATGAGCTAGTGCCTAATCCTGATCGTGCAGGAAGATCGGCTTCATAAGTCAGTCGAATTTCATGCATGTCAAGCATCTTCATTGCATTCCTAATAGCAGGATGCTCAATCTGATCAATAGATGTTACTCTTTCAGTCCTAGAATAAGAAAGTTCTGTAGAATAATCAAAAAAACGCGGCAAATGCCTCACAGTCACATAACAGTATTTATCGAACGTTGTTGAGATAACAGCTCCGCCATTATCGCGGAAAAAGCTTTCAAGATCTGTTCCTCCTCCGAAAAATGACATTCGAAACGGAGTTTTAGTAATCACCATAAAATCCCCTCACTTTTCACTCAGTCGCCTTGCAACCGCAGTTATTGTACAGCAAATGGCTGAATCAAAAAAGTAATCGAGAACTAAGCAAAAATGGGTATGACTTGCGAACATTCTCAGGCATGCTGAACGTCTCTTAATAACAGGGTCCTGACTACTCATTTCGGTTTTTGTTCTCCAGCCACCTTTTCTGATTTGAAACGTATATACAGACAGACCGATACGATCATACTGAATACTCATCATTCTCAATACATTACTTTGTAGAGATATTTCTAAAGCCAGATACACATATTGAGGATCAGCAGCATCTGCTCAACGCACTTGGAGTCATTAGTGTCTGCCTTATAGACTTTTCTAATACAACTTGCTTCAGTAATCACCAGATAATTCGAAGCGTTTCCATAATAAACGATTAATGAATCCAGCTTTATGTGCTTGATAAGAGAATCTTCAGTTCACTCACCAGTTGAATTTCCTTTGCCGCATTGAATTGCAACAACTATGCAGATTTGATCCTTGGACAGTACCCCTCTTCCTTTTCTCGCCGAACTCATGCATGATTTCTGTTTCATTCAGAACCCAGATATGATCCGAGAGGATCAGGCGATCCTGATGGCCATCGACTGTTGTAAAGATCTTGTTCCGCCATAAGTGAGTTGTCGTATCCGATACTCATCACGTATAGCTAGCTAGTTCTTCTGTGGGGGTAGTATATCATGAATAAATGCGTCTTTATCAGAAATCAAATTCTTCTTTTGCAGAATAAGAAAACTGGTCCAGAAAAGTAGACTAAACTTACATCCGCAGTTACTGCATTAGAATCTCTTATATCAGGAGAAGGCCTTATTAAAATACAATGGATACTTCCACACTATTACAGCGAGACGGCCTTCCATAGAATACAGTTGATTCATCAAAAGTGAAGAAACTCTATTTACCATGATTAGTCCGACAAGTAACAGCCTTCTCAAGATTAAAAAATCAGAATAGAACAATGACACAATGATTAAAAAAGATGATCTTTCAAAAAGAGTAAGGTACGTAAAGTTTACCAAAGTGAAAACAATCTCTAAGAAATTAAAGATATTATTTGCTTTCTTTCTATTAATTATTTGAGAAAAGTAATTGATTATTGGCCAGTTTGAGACTCGTCTCTAAAAGTACGCTCGCTGATGATATAGCGCGGACGATGCTTGGACTCCAGATACGTCTTGCCGACATACTCGCCGATGATGCCAAGGCTCAATAAGATGATGCCTCCTAAGAAGCAGATGATGCATACAATCGAAGCCCATCCGGCAATCGTATGACCGGTCACTGCCCGGACAATTGCCCAGATGATGCCGACAATGCCGATCAGCGAGACGAAGATGCCGAGCTTTGCGATCATATGAATCGGTTCAATCGAAAGACTCGTGATGCCATCTACCGCAAGCGCGATCATCTTCTTCAGCGGATAGTGGCTCTTTCCTGCGATGCGCTCATGACGTTCGTAATACACGCAGGTACTCTTGAATCCGACCAGCGGAAACATGCCTCTGAGGAAGATATTAACCTCTTTGAAGTCCGCAAAATGCTGCAGGACTTTCGAACTCACTAACCGGTAGTCCGCATGGTTGTAGACCGTCTCCACTCCCATCCGGTTCATGAACTTATAGAACGATTCTGCACTGGTCCGTTTGAACCACGTATCCGTATCGCGCTTCGATCTGACGCCGTAGACGATCTCCGCCCCGTTCAGATATTCCTTCACCATCTGATCCATGGCATTGATGTCATCCTGGCCATCGCAGTCAATCGAGATCGTGATATCGCAGTGATCCTTGGCTTCCATAAGTCCTGCTAGCACCGCATTCTGATGTCCCCGGTTGCGGGACTGAGCAATGCCGATATAATGTTCATCCTCTGCCGCAAGATCGCAGATGATCTTCCAGGTACTGTCTTTGCTGCCATCATTGACAAACAGGATTCTCGAATCTTCTGCAATCAGTCCCTGTCCCGCTAGATCCTGGATCTTCTTCAGAAACTGCGGCGCAGTAATGGGCAGCACCTCCTGCTCGTTGTAGCAGGGAATCACGATCCAGAGCACTGGTTTATTAATCATATATACCCCCCTAAAAATATGGAGCGGTCTCGGAAAAGCTTCTGAGGCTTAACCAAGCCGCTATTTATTCAGGCATTTCTGCCTTGCCCCCTCTTTTTTTGAGAAGGTTTTTTACTTTTTCCTCTTGACAAGAACCTGTTGGCCGCGGCCTCGCTCCGCTCGGCTAGTTATGGGAACCGAGGAGGTTTCTGTATGCTCCAACATATTTCTTCTAAGTCTGACTATCTCGATTTCCTGCATGATTAGAAAAACAAGTTGTCTTTCTCTGATCGCAACCGCTCAGTTTTTCGACATAAACCAGGAGCTCCCTCCCAGATATATATGCTTCGATTCTGCAAGCGCTTCTTATAACATCTACGAATATCTGCGCCATAAAGATACCATACCTGTCATTGATTGGAAAATGCGAAAATCACGCCTTAGAAATCCCTATGTAGAATGTGGACATCTCAATGAACGTAGCGTTCCTGTCTGCCAGAATGGAACTGAGATGGTCCATGATGGTTACGATCGTTTTATGAAGGCTACGAAATCCAGCTATCCTCTCAAAATAAGAAAGATTGATTTCTGTCCGTTTGGCGATCAGTACAGTAAATCAGATGACGGCGGAGCAGTGAAAATCTTTGAAAAGGAAACTCTTCAGCCCATTGATGTATGGCTCTGACGAATGGAAAGAAATCTACAAGAACCGTACTTCCACTGAATGAATCAATAACCACATTCTCAATGACTACGGTCTTCATTCTCTTTCCTGCCGGAACGGATCAAAACATAACTTCTTCGTCATGCTCGCAGGTATCAACATTCATCTTGATGCCTGGGGAAAAGCTGAGCACTTCAGCTGATCAGTAGAAATTCATTTCTCAGGCAGCGTCGTATGATACCTTTTTTTCATGCAGCATTTGCTCTTCATAATCAATAATTCATGAATTTCATTACCTATCAGGCATCCCTCCCTTCAGTGCGTCCGGGACTTCCGAAACTACTCATATAGATTCAATATTATGTAGGTAATTTCAAACTGTAAAGCTTTCAACTTTTTTATACGTAACTATCAAAAGTTCCTGTGGAATGCAACATGTACATATAAACTTACAAAGCAAAGATTTTAATCTTCAACAAAAATATATTTAACTTCAGATTTTTTCCCCGAAACAGTATCTACCAATTGAACTTTTAATTTTCCTAAAGCCAGTATTTCACTTTTAACATGCGTAGAATAATAGCCATTCCTATCAAAAACTGTTTCGTATTCTTTATCATTAATGACTATAACTGTATTTCTATCCATGGCTACTGGAGTCACAGCAATATTTACACCTAGATTCTCATCTCTAGAAGTGGAAGTGTCTATTTTCTCCGGATAGATTGACTTGATTTCTGGGTCTTTGAATTTAATATACTCATATTCATTTCCCGGCATATCAAAATCCTGCCACAATAATACGACTTCTTGAGGAATTTCATAAAAGTTTTTTAACCATGGAGAAATAATAGATTGCTGGTAGGGCATCTGAGAAGTAAATCTGTCATCATATAATCTATAAAGCAATATATAATCTACTGGAACTCCCTCTTTAATTAATTGTGACTTTTCAAATAATTTATTTTGATTCAACACATTAATTTCTGAGTTTTTTTTGTAACCGTTAGTGACATAAGAAAGGTTAATAATTGATAATATAGAAACTGAAATTAGCCCAGCTTGATAAACCCTTTTGCTATGACTTGTAGCATTATAATTAAACATTGCAATATCTGCAAAAATGAGATGGAGTATTATTAGAAATGGCAATACAGTTCTACTATCAATCGAAGGAGAAAGCAACATCATTCCCTGGGAGCAAACACTTCCAATTAACAAAGAAAACAAATATATCTTTTTTTCTTTTAATAAATAAATACTGACCTGGACTAGAAAAAGAACGATTAAGCTGTATCCGCATAACAGTGCTATAAAATTCATTCTTTGTCCTTGCAATAAATAGAAGTAGCACCCAAAAGCACTCACTATAAGGTTACATAAAAGGAGTATTTTTTTATTCTTTTTATTCTTGATATTGTAATCAACATAAATAAAAGACAGCCAAATTGAGAAAATAATAAGAATAAAGATAAAAATATCACCAAGAGTATTAACTAACAGTTTTGGAAGATTTTCTCCTATTTTTTCGAATAAAGAAAGTTGTCTGAATTCATTGTAGAAATCACTGTTCGCTCTAACAAAATTTCCTGGAGCGAATATTTCAATTATTGCACCAACGATTCCAGCAATATATACAGCTATATTTTTATAGGAAAGACGTTTTGAAACACTAAATATTATTAAAATGGAGCAGAATACAAATGTCAAAACCGCTACCTGTTCTTGTGAAAACCCAGCAATAAACAAGAATAAACCAATTAGGAAAAATTGAGTGTTCTTCTTCAAACCTACGTTTATCAAAAGATTTGCCAAAAGCAAAAAAACAAAAGGCCAAACATATAATTCTGAAGCGGTATACCAGAACACCCCATCACTAAAGACGGAAAGGCTAGTCATACCGTATAGAATAATGGCTATCCATGCAGCAAGGAAATCTTTCTCTTTTTTCTTTACTAACTGATATATCAGCAATGTGATCAAGAAAATAATGCAGGCTTGAAAATCTTGTATGAACCATTGCCCAATTCGTATCGCAATTATTCCAATTGCAAAAAACAGAACTCTACCTCCCCAATTTAGATAATGCCATTTCAAAAAATGTAAGAGATCAGCAAAAGTCCAATTCATTCCATTTGAATTTAAGGTATATCCGTAACTTAAACTAGCATATCCAAAATCATCAAAATGAAGGAAAACAAATTTATGCTGTATTATCAAAAATACAAAATAGGCTATCCACAATGCATAAAATAATAAAGCTTTTTTATTTTGATTACCGCGCATAAAATCCCCCATTTATTAATATACGTTTAATTCACGGTGCCCAGTCAAAAGGAATAAGAACTGATCATTTCTTCCGTTTAAAATAATACTTTTCCGGTGAAAAAGAATCTTTTTTGAAAAAAAGAGCAGCATATTCCTTTAACTAAGACTTAAGACAATTTGCTTGGAATTCTGCATATCATCCGGAATCTACGTAACGCTTTACAATATGTTAGTGTTTTTTTCTATTAATTATTCACATTGATACGAATATAAAAATAACTCATTTGATCACAAACTTATTGCGGTTAATAATTAATGAAGAATTCAAACTTCTGATCCTTGAAGAATTCATGAAGCTTGTCTTTTGCACTGGTCTTGTATGGAACATCCAGCTTCGGCCACTCTACATTGACAGTTGGATCATCCCATGGAATGCCGCCCTCGCTGGTCGGATCATAGATATCCGTGCACTTGTAGACAAACTCTGCCATATCGCTTAATACCAGGAAGCCATGGGCAAAGCCTTCCGGAATATAGAACATATTTTTGAGACGCTCATCCAGCGTAACTCCGGTCCACTGACCGAAGGTTGCACTATTTGGTCTGCAGTCTACTGCTACGTCAAAGACCTGACCTCTCGTAACACGGACCAGTTTTCCCTGGGTATGATTTTTCTGGAAATGAAGACCTCTCAGCACTCCCTTGGAAGAAGAGCTTTCATTGTCCTGCACGAATGGTCTTGTGATTCCTGCCTGTTCAAACAGATCCTGCTGGTAGGTTTCCATGAAATAGCCGCGTTCATCACCATGAACGTTCGGATAGATCACTACAACTCCAGGGATCTTTGTTTCTTCAAAACGGAACTGCTCCATCAGTCTAACTCCTTCTTTGCACTGTACATGGTCTCATAGTACTTCTGGTAGTTTCCGGAAGTGATATGATCCATCCATTCTTCATGGTGCAGATACCAGTCAATCGTTAATACGATTCCCTTTTCAAACGGAGTCTCCGGATACCATCCAAGATCATTCTTGATCTTGGTCGGATCAATACCATAACGGCGGTCATGACCTAAGCGGTCTGTGACATGATGAATGAGACTTTCATTAATCTCTTCATCCTTGAGACGATCATGAAGCTGGGCAATGATGGTTTTTACGATGAAGATATTCGGTCTTTCATTATGACCGCCGACATTGTATACTTCGCCGATCTTTCCATTGGAGGCAACCATATCAATGGCCTTGCAGTGATCTGCGACATACAGCCAGTCTCTGATCTGCATGCCATCTCCATAGACCGGCAGTTCCTTATGATGCTTCACATTGTTGATCATTAATGGAATCAGCTTCTCCGGGAACTGATACGGACCATAGTTATTGGAACATCTGGTGATATTGACCGGCATCCCATACGTATCATGGAAAGCTTTGACAAACAGATCTGCACTTGCCTTGGAAGCCGAATACGGAGAATGCGGGTTCAATGGCGTCGTCTCCATGAAGTATCCTTCTGCACCTAGTGCTCCATATACTTCATCCGTAGATACCTGCAGATACTTCTTTCCTGCTTTCCAGGTTCTGCTTTCTGCATCATACCAGGCATCCTTGCACCGCTGAAGAAGGTTCACGGTACCCATGACATTCGTCTGAACGAAAATCTCCGGATTTGCAATGGAACGGTCTACATGAGACTCTGCGGCAAAGTTGATCACATAGTCCGGGTCATACTTCTTCAGAAGATCAGCAACCAGTTCCTTATCGCAGATGTCTCCCTGAACAAAAATATGCCTCTTATCGTTCTCTGCGTCTTTCAGATTCTCCAGATTTCCTGCATAAGTCAGCTTATCCAGGTTGATGATCCGAATATCCTGGTATTTCTGAAGCATGTAATAGACAAAATTCGTACCGATGAAACCGGCACAGCCGGTTACCAGATAAGTTGCAGTCATTCAGTGTTCCTCCTTCATTCCATTATTGCCATCCCAGTTCCTGAAGAATTCCTCGAGAGCAGTTCGCCAGTCGCGCATCTCATTGCCAATCGTGCACCGCAGCATCCGATTATCCAGTGCAGACCAGGCAGGCCGATCTGCCGACTGTGGATGTTTCTGCTTATAACCTTCGGTAGAAATCGGTGCAACGGTTGCATCAATACCTGCATCTTTCACGATCTCTGAAGCAAAGTCATACCAGGAGCAGATTCCTTCCCCAGTGCAGTGATACAGTCCATATTCTGCGGTGTCTGCAAGCTGCAGCAGCTCATGGGCAAGATCTGCGGCATTGGTAGGATTTCCGCACTGGTCATTCACTACTTCAAGTGCACCTGTCTTCTTTGCCGCATTCACAATCGTCTTCACAAAGTTCTTCCCATAGTAGGAATACAGCCAGGCAGTACGGACAATAAAGTATCTGCTGCAGAAGGCTTTGACAAATTCCTCACCGGCAAGCTTTGTGGAACCATATGCAGAAATCGGATTCGGACGATCTGATTCGTCTCTGGGAACCTTGCCATTGTCTTTTCCGTCAAAGACATAATCCGTTGAGACATGAATCAGCTTCGCTCCGCATTCTTCCGCAGCAATAGCAAGATTCCGAGGACCTAATGCATTTGCCTGGAAGGCAACATCATGATTTGTCTCACAGCCATCTACATTCGTAAATGCTGCACAGTTGATAATGAGATCCGGATTCACATTCCGGACATATTCTTTTACTTCAGAAAGCTTGCTGAGATCCAGCGTGTCGAGATCAATCGGAACTGCCTCTGCATGTTTCAGAGACTCCGGTATGGATCCGATCTCACTGCAGCCAAGTCTTAACTGCTTCTGAATCTCCGTTCCAAGCTGCCCTTTGCAGCCAGTAATCAGTATTCTTGTCATTTCTGCTTATAAACCATCCTGTCATCTGCTACATTACGTAAATGCTGTCCATAAGGAGACTTCCCATACGCCTCTGCCGCCTTCAGCAGCTCTTCCTTGGTAATCCATCCGAACTTATAGGCAATTTCCTCCGGAGCAGAGATCACGATTCCCTGCCTTGCCTCCACCATATGAATGAACTCTGCCGCCTCCAGCAATGACTCCATCGTTCCGGTATCAAGCCATGCAAACCCTCTGCCAAGAATCTGAACATCCAGCTTCTTTTCTTCCAGATACATGGAATTCAGTGTTGTAATCTCAAGCTCTCCGCGCGCAGAAGGTACCACCTTCTCCGCCATTGCAGAAACTCCCTTCGGGTAGAAATACAAACCAGTTACTGCATAGTTGGACTTCGGATGGGCAGGCTTCTCTTCCATGCTCAGTGCATGGCCATCTTCATCAAACTCCACGACTCCGAACCGTTCCGGATCTGCCACATAGTATCCGAATACCGTAGCTCTTCCATTCTCTTCAGCATCTCTGACTGCTTCTCTCAAGGTTGCAGCAAACCCTCTGCCATAGAAGATGTTGTCTCCAAGGACCATGGCACAGGCATCATCACCGATGAATTCTTTGCCGATCAGGAAGGCCTGCGCCAGGCCCTCTGGTTTTGGCTGAACGGCATAAGTCAGATGGAGTCCATAAGACGCCCCATCTCCCAGCAGTTCCTCAAATCTTGGCGTATCGCTTGGCGTAGAAATAATCAGGATATCTCTGATTCCCGCCAGCATCAGCGTGCTCAATGGATAATAGATCATCGGCTTATCATAAACAGGCAGCAGCTGCTTTGAAGTCACTCTTGTCAATGGATAAAGCCTTGTGCCAGCACCGCCGGCAAGTACGATACCTTTCATCTTCAGTCATTTCCTCCAACAAGCACATTAAAAGATGACGTTACGTCATCTTCAAGAACTTTCTGGTCATTTTTCTGAATATCTAGTTTATTCTGCAAGAAAGACTCCTGCATCTTTCGTGATATGGAATCCATCTCGTACTTTATTCTGTACGAACTCCCGGAATTCCTTATAGTGATCCAGAAGCAGTCTGTTCTGATTGCCATGACAGCTGAGAATATAGGAAATCAGAGGGTCAGCTTCGGAAATCTCAATGGAATCTTCATATCTTCTTAAAATGACAGATCTGAAGTATGGCTTCAGAATTTCCTCTCCATTCTCCAGTCCGAACTGATCATAGAGATTTTCAGCCGCAAGACGGATCTCAGGGTTGAATTTCTGAACCAGCTGCGTGATTTCCTTCATATGCTTAGCCCCATACGTGCTTGCCGCCAAGGTTCCCTCCGGCTTCAGGACTCTTCTGATCTCTCTCAGTGTTTGATCCAGGTCATTGCTGTAGAACAATACGTGATTTGCAATCACGAGATCAAATGACTGATCAGAATATGGGATATGGTCCATCTCAATCGTCTGAAATGAGAAATGCTGATCCTCTGACAGTTTGTGCTGAACTTCCCTGACCATGCCCTCTGAAGAATCAGAAAGCAGAATCCAAATCTCTGAAGGAATATGACTGAGGTTTTCCAGCCATAATGCTCCGTTTCCGCAGCCCAGTTCCAGTACACGCATTCCAGGTTTCAGGGGCATCTGACGGAAAAGCCATGGAAACCACCCTTCCGGGTTCACAGAGAAATCACGATGAAGAGCAATTCTGGCATTGATATTTGTTGCATTCTGATACTGGGTCCGAAGTTCTGTTTCCATATCGGTCAGATGAATCAGATTCAGCATCTGTTCCCAGTCGATTTCATGTTTCTGTTCCAATGCTGCTGAGGTCTGATCTACCGCAAGAATCATGGACTGCAGCTCTTCCTGCCGCTCCTGAAGCAGACGTTTCTGAATCTTCAGCGATTCATTCAGAAAATGAGGATCTGCGGAAGCCAAGGTCATTTCACGGATCTCTTCCAGAGAAAATCCAAGATACTTGAACAGCAGAATCTGCTGAAGCTTTGCAAAGTCCTGATCAGAATATAATCTGGCCCCTGCTTCTGTATGCATGGAAGGCTTCAGCAGATTCATCTTGTCATAGTAGCGAATCGTCCTCAGCGTCACATGGGCTTTTTCTGCAAACTCACCGGAAGAATACATTCCTTTTCTGTTCACGATGCGTCACCATCCTTCACCATTGCGGCTTCTGCTTTGGCAAGAACCTCTTTTCTTCCTTGTTCTCCTAAGAGCCTGATTGCGGACAGTCTTCCTTCCTGTTCTGATTTCAGAATGTCTTTTACCGTAAAAAGTTCTGCAGCTTTCAGAAGATTATAGGATCTGACCGTCAAGTTCAGCTGTTCCAGAGTGATCTTTTCTGCTCGAGGATCATCAACGATTCCGGCAATTGCCGCCTTCTGCTTTTCCAGGACAATCTGCAGCCCGTTCTGAATCAGATCCATGTTTTCAGGTCTGGAAAGATTCTTGAGCAGGCGATGAAGCGCAGTCCTGACTCTGGCTTCCGAAATATCTTCGGACACCGCAATTGCTCTGCAGGACTGCCCCTCGAGATATCTTTTTCTGAGAAACCTCTGCAGTCTGGCACTCAGAGAAAAGACTGCCTGTTCCAGACCATTTCTCTGATCTTCTGTCATTGCATAGCATGCCGGGTCAAACGGTATTCCTGCCTGCTCATAGACATCAATCAGAAGATTCAGAGGATATTCATTCAGATAAGTATTTTCTGAAATCATTTCATCATTCTCTTTCGAAACTATGATACCAGATTCTTCTGATGAGACTGCTTCCTCCTGCAGTGCAGACGGCTGAGCCTCCTCAGACCTCTGCCTATTCTCTGCAGATCAGATAGGTCTTTGCGACAACGATTCCCCTTGTTTCTGCTCATTTGCACAAAGATGGAACCCTGGATTTTCATGTTCTTCCATGATGCAGGTTCATGCTGCCTGCAGTCTTCCGCCATCGGATAGTTCACACGCTATAATGAGTTCAGATCGACTTTGAGGCTGCTTATGGATGATCAGAACCAGGAACTGGAACAATTGCGGAACGAAAACAAAGAGCTGAAAGAGATTCTTTCAGAGCACGGTCTTCTTCCGCAGAAATACCTCCCGGTTCTGAAGAAGGAAGATAAGATCAGAATCTACCTGGATTACTTTGCCGGAAGAACTGATATTTTTGCATATCGCTACTACAGCAGAAAACGTGATCAGTATGGCTGGAATCCGGTATGCCGCAACAATATGACAGTTGTCTGTCCTCATGCTTCCGGCAGCGGACAGACCTGTCTGAAGTGCCCTCATCGCTCCTTCCGCGGTCTGAAGAAAGAAGACCTTGAAAACTACTTCACCGGAAAGGCGATTCCAAAGGGGATCGGTTTATATCCGCTGATGGATCATTCTCTCTGCCAGATCCTGGCAATCGATTTTGACGAGGACGACTGGTTCCATGCCATGCGCGGTGTCTATGAGACAGCCTTATCCTATGGTTTCTATCCCATCATGGAGCGATCAAATTCCGGAGCAGGCGGACATCTCTGGTTCTTCTTTGCGGTTCCTGTCCGCGCTCTTCTTGCCCGGAGAATGGGAGAAGGACTGCTCAGAGAATCTATGAAACATAACCGGAATCTTTCCTTCAGTTCCTTTGATCGCCTGTTCCCGAATCAGGATTACCTGCCGGAAAACGGTGTCGGCAATCTGATTGCCCTGCCCCTGAATGGTTCTCACTTATCCGATGGGAAAACATTCTTCCTGTCTGAAGAAGGCACTCAGATTCCGCACCCGTTCGATTACCTTCGCACGCGGAAGAAAATCACTGCCGAAGAGCTTGCCGCCTTTCTGAATACACAGAATTCTGAAACCTACTTCTTTGACCAGGACCAGTTAGCGATGCGTCTCGAAACCGGGATGAAGTTCAGTTCAGAAATCAAGGGAACAAGAGGAGCCATGCTTCGATTTGAAAAACGATTCCTGAATGCAGCAACCTTGCTCCAGCTGAGGAGCTTATCAAGCATGTGGAACTCGAAGTTCTTTGAAGCGCAGAGAAACCATCGCTCTGTCTACGGAATTGCTCGAGTTCGTTCTTTCTGCGACGAAGACGAGAAGTACATCTCGCTGCCACGAGGAACAGAAGAAAAACTGGTTTCCATCTTTCCTGAAAGCCGGATCACCATCAGCGATCAGACAACGACCGGAGAACCCATTGAGGTTTCTTTCCTCGGCAAACTCAGAAAGAACCAGGAACAAGCTGCACCAATCCTCATGAAGCATGATCTGGGAATTCTGGATGCCACTACCGGCTTCGGAAAAACGGTGCTTGCGATCTGGATCATTGCACAGCTGAAGGTATCAACACTGGTCCTGGTTCCAAAAATCACAATTCTGAATCAATGGGTAAATCAGATTCATACTTTTCTGAACTACCCCGACAAAGAAAAGATACATCATCCATATGTCCGAAAGCTGAAAGGCGGCTCCAAGAACCCGGGATTCCATATCGACGTTGCCAGCATGGATACGGTTTCCGGTTTTGAACACCTGGAAGAATTCATGAGTCATTACGGACTTCTGATCATAGATGAAGTACATCGCGCCGGGTCTGAAACCTGTCTGAAAATCCTGCGCAACACTCCTTGCAGATACATCTATGGGTTTACTGCAACCCCGAAACGAGAAGACGGGCTCGAGAAAGCCATTTTCATGTTCTGCGGACCGATCCGGTTCCGGGAATCCACTGCTGAAGCAAGGCGGTCTTATACCTTCAGGCAAGTACTGATCCCGCGGTATACTGCCGCTGAAATTCTCGGTTCGAAGATTACCCCCAGCAGCCTTCTGAAGGAGCTCTCAGAAGACCAGGCAAGAAACTTCCTGATCTTCCAGGATATCCATAAGGAATACAATGAGAACCAGAAAATTCTCGTATTCTCAGAACGAATTGAACATCTGAACGTCCTGTTCAGAATGCTGGAAGACGCAGATATCTATACAGAGCTGGTGACTGGGGCTATGAACAAGACCGAGCGGAATGCAGCAATCGAACGATTGAAAAAACATGATCCCGAACAAGGCTTCGTACTGCTGAGCACAAGTTCCCTGCTTGGCGAAGGTTTCGATCTTCCGATTCTTTCCTGTCTGTTTCTTACTCTGCCGATCTCCGGAGAAAGCAGAATCATTCAGTATACCGGCCGCATTCATCGGAACTATGAAGGAAAAGACCTGGTCAAGGTGTATGACTATGTGGATTCCCGTATTCCGATGGCAATGGCCATGTATGGAAAACGATTGAAGCAGTACCAGAAAGAAGGATATGGAGTTCAGGAACAGGAAGCACAGGAAGAGATATCCGTTGATCGCTACTACTATGCAGGAAGTTCCTGGCATGAGCCGTGGAATCAGGACCTCACCCACGCCCGAAAAGAAGTTCTCTTCTTCCTTACCGATCCTGATCTCAATACCATTCAGAACGAATATCAGAATCTGAATAAACTCGTTCATAGGGGAATAAACCTGTATTTTGTGCTGAATACAGAAATTCAGAATTCTTCTGTCTCAGAATACTTATCCAATCTTGGCGAGGTGCTGAAAGCACCCCACCAGCAGAACTTCGTTCTGGTGGACCGATCTATTGTCTGGAATTCAAGCCATGATTTCTTAAGCCCCGATCAAAGTACCAGATACTGCACCAGAGAGAATAATCCGGAACATGCAGAAGAACTGCGGCATATTCCGGAGCTGAAGCAGAAAGAGCCTATGATTCTTTTCTGAAGAATCCTTCGGGCAGCATCTTTTCATCCTGAACTCAGAGAAAAGATTAACTTCCTCTTGCCGTCCGTTAAGCATATATTTCTAATGAGAAGCAGAAATGCCTGGTTTCCCAGCCACGTTCTTTCTGCTGTCGAAGCTATGATCTGTTCCGCTCATTCTGTTCCTGCAGATCCGATTGCAGGACTCGCATCCCATCCGAACAATGGAACCATCTCTGCATCCAGCAGTTTTGGATAGATATAGTTTTCATCCGTAGAATAATCAAATTCTCCCTGGATAACAATCTGTTCTCCTTCGGCCGGATAATCATCCGGATAGACATGTGTTCCCTCCCATTCAAGCAGGATACCCTGAGCACAGCACTGGGCTGCGTCCGGAATTAGACATACCGGTGCTTGCTCTCCTCTGGAATTTCTTCCCTCTGTAAGATATCCGCAGATTCTGATGGTCTTATGCCGGTAATTCTCCGGGCTCAGCATCATGCTGTAAACTTCAGAATAAACAATTGTACTGCTCTGCCCAACCAGATCGAGATCAATGCCATCATCAGGTTCTTCTTATTCAGAGATGGGTTCCACCCCCTGAGAAGTCTGGGTTTCAAAGGAGTGCAACCATGCATGCATTCAAATAAGAGACCAGCGATCAAAGCAGTCAGAAGCTTCCGGATCATGGTCTCATTCTTCCGCCGATCAGGACCATCAGAAAGATCATGAGATCTGTCGCAGCAATCGTCGACCCTACCGGCGTCCCGGCCAGAATTGCAATCAGAATTCCGGCAGCGGTACCAAATGCACCGATGACTGCCGAGAAGATCGAAACCCTTCTGAAATCAGAAAATATCTGCATAGCAGTGACAGCCGGGAAAATCACTAATGCTGAGATCAAGAGAGAACCGACAAGCTCCATTGCCAGAACAACCGTCACTGCAATGATCCCGGCTAGAAAAGTATTCAGAGCAGAAACCCTCGTGCCAGTTGCTTCGGCAAATTCTTCATCAAAGGAAATCCGGAAAATCTCCCGGTAATACACCAGATAAATCACCATCACGACAGCCGAAAATAGAGCACAGATCATCACCTCCCCGGAAGTCAGTGTAAGAATTGAAGTGGATCCGAACAAGGTCGAACACACATCTCCGCTGAGATTGCCCGATACCAGGAAAAGATTCATGATCAGATAGCCAAGCGCCAGCGAAGGAACAGAGATCATTGTCGGATATGAAGCTGGCTGCCTTAGGTTTAAACTGAAGCGCGATCTTGAAAGTAATGGTCTGACCACAAAGATCCTTGCCCCTGCTTCTATTACCGGAACAGAAATCAACATGCGCTGCAGGAAGAAGACTGACAAGCGGGATGCCGAAGCGATTGCCAGGTCACTGAAGAATCATGAATACAGTGAAGTCTATACCCCTGATGAAGAAGATGAATCAGTACGTGATTTCATCCGTATGCAGCAGGATCACAAGAAGCAGCTCAAAGTGATCAAACAGCAGATCTGTGCCTTTACTACCAGGCACGGATATAAATTTACGGATGGTAAGAATTACTGGACAAAGAAGCACATGAAATGGCTTAAGGAGCTTCCTCTGGAGGGAATTAACAAGGAAACGCTGAATTCTTACCTGCTGTCATATGAAACAGTTTCTGATCGCATTGAACAGATGAACAAGCGCTTTGAAGAAATCGCTGAATCGGATAAATACCGGGAAGCAGTTCACAAGCTTATCTGCTTTAAGTCAGTGAAAGTGCTGACTGCACTGGCTGTGATTGTAGAAATCGGAGATTTCACCAGATTCGTTAAAGCAAAGAACTTTGCAGCGTTTTTGGGTCTGGTTGCAGGAGAACTCAGCAGCAGCGGGGATCAGAACCAAACGGGAATAACAAAGCAGGGAAACACTTTTTTGAGAAAACTCCTTGTGGAATGCGCACAATCTTTCTCAAGGGCATCATCTGGAAAAAGTGAAGGATATAACACAGTTGTAATACGCAGAAACCCCTTTTGTTATCATCGAATTGCCCATTGGGCAATTCCGAAGCACCGGATTTTGTATTGCAAAACTCCTTATCCTGCTACGTTAAGAATGCCCTGATTTCTACCCTTTTTCTATCAGGAAGACTTGTAAGAATAGTCATAAAACGATAGAATTTGACTATAAGGAGGCTGCCTATGATTTTTTCTGAATCTATCAGGCCATCTGCGGACTTGAGAAATCATTACAGTGAAGTGTCAAAGGAATGCCGGGAGGATGGCAAAGCCGTCATTATTACAGTAAACGGAAGAGGCGATACAGTCAGTCTTGGCTATGAAGATTATCAGCTTATGAAAGCCAGGCTTGAGCTTCTGGAAATGCTTGGTGAAGCCGAAGAAGATGTTCGTGAAGGAAGAACTGCACCTTTGAAAGAATCCTTTGATTCTCTTCGGAAGGAACTAAAAGGTGAATAATCATGTATCAGCTGACAAGAACTGATACATTTGATGAGCAGCTGAGAGAAATCATCCTTAGGATTGCTGACAATTTCGGAACGGCAAACGCTTTGGAAATATTGGACTCGATTGAAGAATCCCTCAACAATCTTTCAGCTTTTCCCCGCATGGGTGCTGATCCAAAGTATCCAGTATTAAAACGGCAGGGATATAAAGTTCTTGTTCTGAAAAAGAATCTTGTGTTTTATAAGGTGAATGATGAAGAGCAAACTGTGATCATCGATGCAATTGTCGATTCATGCCGTGATTATGTCCGCATTGTTCTTGGGACAAACGGCTATAAGAATTAAATGTTCACTGCAAGCTTTCGGATGATTCCGATGGCTTTTTTTCTATGGCGTGGCCAGGATTTTTTCGTGTCATAAGCTGATATCTGATCTTATCGTAAAGCATAAGATTTTTTCCTGTATCAAACCAGCTTCTTTCTCATTTTCTTAACAAAATAGTGAGGTTTACACCATTTCAGGCGCGTTATCCACATGCATGCAGATGATTAAGTCATTAAAATCATCTGCATCCAATGTGATTACGTACCATAAATCCCCAACTAAAACTGCTCCGTATGAGCTGAGGAATTCCTGAAAACTGCTGTACCTTCTGACACGGAATCCATAGGAATTTGATACTGCCATTCGCAATGAGGAGAAGAAACAAAGAAAATGCAGTAAGCACCATAGCTGGCCAAGTCCGGATCATAACCCTGGCACGGATATGGCTGACTTCATGAAGAAACTATTAAGAGGCATCGAGAAACAGATATATCTGCTTCTCGATGTTCCAAGGTTTCCGGAAATTCTCTTTGCATCAGAAAAACCGGAACATGCAGAATGCATAGTTCCGGATCTGACGAGAATCATTCAGTCTCTTCGGAAGAGGTCTCTGGTATAGACCTTGTCTTTCACGTCATCCAGGCAGCTGTCATAGCGGTTCGCCAGGATGCAGGCAGACTGATCCTTGAAAGACTTCAGATTGTTGACTACCTTGCTGCCGAAGAAAGTGGTTCCATCTTCCAGCGTCGGCTCATAGATGATCACAGAGGCGCCTTTGGCTTTGATGCGCTTCATGACTCCCTGGATTGAAGACTGGCGGAAATTATCGCTGTTGGATTTCATGGTCAGCCGAAAGACACCGATCGTCACCTGCTTTTCCTGGTCTTTGCAATAGCTGTTATCTTCCCCGTAGGAATAATACCCAGCCTTCTGAAGAACACGGTCAGCAATAAAGTCTTTTCTGGTCCGGTTGGATTCCACGATTGCCTGGATCAGGTTTTCCGGAACGTCATTGTAATTTGCCAATAGCTGCTTCGTATCCTTCGGCAGGCAGTAGCCGCCATAGCCGAATGATGGATTGTTATAATGTGTTCCGATGCGGGGATCCAGGCAGACCCCGTCAATGATCGATTTCGTATCAAGGCCTTTGGTCTCGGCATACGTATCCAGTTCATTGAAGTAGCTGACTCTCAATGCAAGATACGTATTGGCAAATAGCTTGACTGCCTCTGCTTCGGTCGTACCCATGAACAAAGTCGGAATATTCTCCCTGATTGCCCCTTCCTGAAGCAGTTCTGCAAAGGTATGAGCAGCCTTTACCAGTTCTGGATGATCCATATCGGTACCGACAATAATTCTGGATGGATAGAGGTTATCAAACAATGCCTTGGATTCTCTCAGAAACTCCGGGCTAAAGAGGATATGCGCTCCAGGATATTTCTGCTGCAGAGACTTCGTATATCCGACCGGAATCGTGCTCTTGATGACGATGATCGCTTTTCTGTTTACCGAAAGGACCAGATCAATCACCTGTTCCACGGCAGAGGTATCAAAGTAGTTCTTGCTGGAGTCATAGTTGGTCGGTGCAGCAACTACCACGAAGTCGGCATCTGCATAGGCGCTTTTTCCATCCATGGTTGCAGTCAGAAACAGCGTCTTCTCTTTCAGATACTTCTCGATGTATTCATCCTGGATCGGGGAAATTCTCTGATTGATCTGATCCACTTTCTCTTGCACGATATCCACTGCGGTGACTTTATGATGCTGACTGAGCAATACGGCAATGGAAAGACCGACATAGCCGGTACCGGCTACTGCAATCCTGAGAGATGGATCCGGCCTTGTGCTCTGAGCAGAAGAAGCTTCTTCAAATAGATCACCCGGATCGAATTCCAGGACGGAAGCCAGGGCTTCCAGCTGAGGAATGGAAGGCATATATTCTTCGGTTTCCATATGGCTGAGCATCGTGCGGTTGATGCCGGTCAGTTCGGCAAGCTTCTGCTGCGTCAGCCCCTTCTGCTTTCTGCCGTTCAGAATCGTATCAGCAAGTCTTTTCTGTGATAATTTCTTCATAGTCCTCCTGAATGTTATTTTCTGTAACAATAACTATATATTTTGCCTTAATCTTCGCTTATATAACGTATCATATTTCAGAACAGGCAGGAATACCGGAACCTAAAATCTTATTTTTGTTATGATTCATAACATTCGCTATTGAAAACAGGGAAGTCTTTTTGGGCATAATGTTTTCAGATGGAAATAGTATAATTTTCTGGTTGAAAAGAGGTTTTTATGCGCAGTTTAAGTCTCAGATTATTTCAGGATGCGGAACTGCTTCCGATGGTGCTGTGCTGTCTATGTGCAGTGCTCGTTTTATGGCTGGTGTTCCGATTTGCACCGATCAGATGGAAAGAAGATCAGAAGCAGGAAAAGAAGCAGGAACACCTTCCCTGGTTTCATGGCACGAGAAAAACTTCAAAGTGGACGAAGAAGGACTGGTGGTACGTCAGTGTCCTGACCGTCTGCTATGCGATTGTTTCGTTCTGGCAGCTTGGCAGCACGAAGTTTCCGAGCACGACCTGGCAGCCGAGCACGACTCCGCAGAGCGTGGTGCTGGAGCTGACGGAAGACACGCATTTCGATACGATCTATGCAATCTATGGTGAGGGCGACAATAACAGCAACCTGGATACGTATCAGCTCGGTTTCCATGATCTGCAGATCTCCGGCTCCGAAGATGGAGAAAACTGGCAGGAACTCACCACACTCAGCGATGGCAGCATCTATCAGTACAAGCTGGTCACCGGAGACTGGAATTACCGCTATATCCGGATCACTTCCGTCAATAAGAACGACACGCTGACCGAGATCGGTTTCAAGGCAGCCGTGGAGAAGAAGTTTCTTCCGGTGGCTGTGAAGGAAGATGAGGGCGGCACGATGGAATATCCTGCTACCCTGCTCATTGATGAACAGGATAAGCTTGCTCTGGATCCGATCTATCTGAATGAAAGCTATTTTGATGAAGTCTACCATCCGCGCAATGCCTGGGAGATCGCAAATGGCGAATACATGTATGCGACCGTTCATCCATTGCTCGGTACGTGTCTCATTGCCCTGAGCATCAAGCTTTTCGGCATGAATCCATTAGCCTGGAGAATTCCGGGTGTCCTGTTCGGAATCTTCCTGATTCCGTTATTCTACGGCATTCTGAAGCGGCTGTTTCAGAAGGAGAAGGTGGCTGGTGCGGGAGCATTGATGCTGGCGTGCGACTTCATGCACCTGGCGACGTCCAGAATTGCAACGCTGGAACCGTTCAGCGTGTTCTGGATTCTGCTCATGTACCGGTTCATGATCGATTACTGCTATACGAATTACTATGATTCGTCCCTGAAAGATTCTCTGAAAACGCTGCTGAAGTGCGGGATCGCAATGGGCATCGGCATCGCTACGAAATGGACTGCCTGCTACAGTGCCATCGGTCTTGCAGTGCTGCTGTTTATGACTCTGGGAGTCAGAGTTCATGAATCTCATTGTGCTGTGAAAGCTCTGGCTGGAGACGCCTCGAAATACAGTGCTGAAGAACTTGAGCTGCTTCAGAAGATGGCTGGCAATGGCAAGGCATATTTCTGGAAGACGATTGCCTGGTGCTTCTTATTCTTCATCGGCATTCCGATCGTGATCTACTGGGTTTCCTATCTTCCGTGCAAGGTATGGAGAGATGGCTGGTCCATTTCCAATGTCTGGAGCCAGTGCGAGTATATGTATCACTACCACATCAATCTCAAGGCAACACATCCATACCAGAGCACCTGGTACCAGTGGCTGTTTGATATCCGGCCGATCTGGTATTTCGGAAGAATGGATGCCGAAGGCATGTATCACTCTATTTCCTGCTTCTCGAATCCATTGCTGACGTGGGCTGGCTTCCCTGCTATCCTCTATGTCATCAAGCGAGCTCTCAAAGACAGAGACCGGAATGCATGGATCATCGCCGCTGGATATCTCTCGGCATTCCTGCCATGGGTTACCCTGGTCAAGCGCTGTGTCTTTGCATATCACTTCTATCCGACCAGTTTCTTCATGATTCTTGCAATTGCCTACTGCATTGAACGGATCTGGAAGAAGAACAATTCGTCTCTGAACCTCTGGGCCCGCATCTTCTTGATTGCAGTGGCAGTGCTCTTTGTGATGTTCCTTCCGGCTACAGCAGGATTCTGCACCACGACTGCTTATATCAAGTTCCTGGAGTGGTTCCCGAGCTGGTATTTCGGATAATATGAAACGCTATTTCTCGCATTATGGGAGATACCTTCTCGCCGCCCTGATTCTGAGTCTTGTATTCTGCTATCCGTATCTGCTGAAAGACTTCGTGGGCATCGAGCATGATACATTCTTCCATCTTTCCCGGATCACCGGGATGGCAGAACGCATCGCGGCCGGCGATTGGTTTCCTTGTATCTACCCGTACAAGAATCATGGCTTCGGCTATGCCAGCCCGATGTTCTACAACGATCTCTTCATGATCATTCCGGCATTGCTCTACAGCGCCGGCTGTTCTCTTGCCTTCTGCTATAAGTTCGTGATCTTTTCAGCCACATTCTTTTCTGCTTATGCCATGTGCTGTCTCATTGACCGCACCTCTGGAAAAGCGGGGATAGCAATTCTGATCTCTGCAGCATATCTCTTTGCAAACTACCGCATTACGGATGTCTATGTGCGCAGTGCAGTCGGAGAGACGATGGCATTTGTGTTCTATCCGGTGCTTCTGTCAGGTCTCTATGAAGTTCTGGACCAGAAGAAGGCAGATCACTGGCCCCTGGTCACGATTGGTCTGACAGGGCTTCTGTGCTGTCATAATCTGTCCTTTCTATTCGGGGTTGTCCTGTTCCTTGTCTTCTTCTGCATCGATCTGAACCGGATCAGCAAAGATCAGTTCATTTCTCTCTGCAAGGCAGTATTGATCGCATTTCTTGTCACAGCCTGGTTCACGCTGCCGATGATCGAACAGCTCTCCAGCAATACCTTTATCCTGAACTATTACGGGGCTTCTTCGGATCTTTCTTCCGGGGCAATGCCGTTATGGAAATTCTTTGCCAATCAAACCATTTTCGGATATGGCTCAAATAATCTGGAAAAAGACCGGCAGATGCTGCTGAATATCGGTTGCTTCCTGACCTTTGCACCGCTGACCTGGTTCCTTGTTCCAAGCGAGGAACAAAAACAGCAGTGCTTTATCAAGAGCTGCCTGATTCTGGGCTATGTGATGATGCTGCTGCCAGGAGACTGGATCCCATGGGGCAGCTTAGCAGCCCTCAGGATCCTGCAGTTTCCATGGCGCTTAGAGGGACTGGCAATGGTTCTGCTGACTGTCCCCGCAGCTGCAGGAATTTCTCACCTGGCAAAGAAATCATGGTTGCCAGTTGTGCTCTGTGCTGCGGTGACTGCAGAAGGAGTCTGGCATCTGGCACCAGCCATGAACCGGACATTCGGAATCACCAGCTCCAGCACCTATTCGGATATCACTGAAGGCAGACTGACAGACCCCTATTATTCTGCAACCTATATGCGGGTAGAACTTGCCGGAGGGGATTATCTTCCTCTGAACAGCCCGGACTTCCGAGGCTATTCCACTGCTATCAAGAACAATGATGGAACGGATACGGATATTGCTTATACCAAGGACGGAACTGCTCTGTCTTTCTCCATTGAGGAATCGCAAACCGGAAAAACTTATCTGCTTCCGCTTACCTGGTATAAAGGCTACCAGGTTTATCACATCAGTTCAGATGGAACGAAACAGAAAGTCACGACCTTCCCCAGCAGTCAATCCATCGTCTCCTTCTATGCTGAAGAAGCTGGTAATTATATCTGTGTCTATGAACATACTGGCGTACAGACCTTCAGCAGAATCCTGTCACTGGCCTTCATTGCCGTGCTGGCAGTGTTCCGGAAGAAAATCAGATAGCCGAGAAGCGAAGCACCACTCTCTGGTGCTTTTTTACGCCGGCTGTCTCGTCGTCGATACGGATACCCCGATCAGAATGATGATGCCCCCGAACACCTGGCGAAGGCTGATAGTTTCCTGCAGAATCAGCCAGGAGAAGAAAACGCCGAAGATCGGCATCAGATTCATGATAATTGCAGCATTAGCAGCGGGGATTCCCTTCAGACCATAATTATACAGAAGCAATGCTGCCACCGAACAAGCAGCACTGAGATACAGAATGGCAAGGCACACGGATGGCGTAATACTGGTAAGCATCGGTTTTTCTAATACCATCATCGGCAGGAAGAAGATCGTTCCGATCACGGTCTGATAAAACGTCATGGTAAAAGAATCATACTTTCCGGAGATCGACTTGGTTTCGTAGTTGTAAAAGCCCCAGAGAAAGCCATCAGCCAGAAGAAGCAGGTTTCCGAAGAGAGAAGAAGATTCGGATGGATCATATTCCGTGAGCACAGCAATTCCGGCAATGGAAATGAGAATTCCTGCCAGCATCCTTTTTGAGGGTCTTTCCCGATATACCGTCAGACCGACCAAGGCAGTAAGAGCCGGAAAAGCCGCTTCAATCAGAGAAGTATCGGAAGCAGATGTCTTCTGAAGTGCAATATTCTCCAAAGCATAATAGACACTGATGCCGAGAATTGCAGAGAGAAGCACGGGTTTCAGATCCTGTTTTTCGATTTTCTGACGGTTTCCTTTCAGAAGGCAGATTGCCCCCATCAGAATGGATGCGATTGCAAAGCGGATCATACAGAGCAAAAGCGGAGAAACCGACTGATAGGCAATCTTGGTAGCAATGAAAGAAGAACTCCAGAACAGAATAGCAAGAATTGCAGAAAGATAGTATCTCATCGGTTTCTCATCCTCCAGAGAGAATCATATCCGGGAATTGTAAAGAAAGCACACCAAAGAAAGGAACAGGTCCTTTCCCTGTTCCTTTCTGAGCTCAGGCTCTTAACTGTGCTGAAAGCTTGCTGCTGAGGCTGTCCAGGATTGCCTGGTGAGCAGCAGTGATCTCTTCTTCTTTCAATGTATGATCCGATGCCTGATAGACGATATGCAGAGCGACAGACTTCTTGCCTGCTTCCACATGTTCGCCTTCATAGACATCGAAGATCTCTGCTGAACGTACGATCTTCTTGCCGGCTTTTCTTACGACTTCCAGAAGTTCTTCTGCCGGTACACTGCGATCGACAACCAGAGCGATATCTCTGGATACAGACGGATAGCGATCCGGAGCCGTATAGCGGATTCTTCCGGCTTTGCCATTCAGAACCGGTCCGAGGTTGAGTTCTGCATAGACCACCCGCTTCAGATCATACTTTGCAGCGTAGGTCGGATGCACTTCTCCGAATACGCCGAGGAACGAATGATCCAGCCAGAGTTCTGCCGAACGGTACGGATGGAAGTGAACAAGATCGGTCTTGTTCTCCCGGATGGATACTCTTGGTACCTGGAAACCGCACTTTTTCAGCCATTCAGTCAAGATTCCCTTCATGGCATAGAAGTCGCCGGAAACCGTATGCTGATGAAGCGGATCAGAATGGAGATTGCCATCAAGGAAAATTGCCAGACGTTCTTCTTCCTTGCCGCCTTTTCCATAAACTTTGGAAAGCTCGAAGAATGCAAGATCCGTATTGGAATGTGCTTCATTGTACTGCCCGCATTCCAGCATGGAGTTGATCAGAGAAGTACGGATATATTTCCTTGCCTCAGACATCGGCATGGATAAGGCAATTGCTTCTCCGGCCGGCTGGTAGGCATTCTGAATATAGTCTTCGCCGACCAGCGTATAGGTCACGACTTCATGAAGATTCAGTGCCGTGAGAATTTCTCTCGTATTTCTGCGCAGAGCCTGGACCGGAGAGAGTCTTCCTACAGTTGCCTGCATCTGCGGAAGTGTAGATCCGAGGCTGTCAAAACCGATGAGACGAATCACCTCTTCATCGATGTCTGCCTGTCCTTCAATATCGGTACGATAAGAAGGAATATGCGAGAGGATGGTATCGCCATCGATTTCCGGTCTGAAATCAAGGCTCTTCAGAACATCTGCTACCTGCTCCATCGTGAAGTCGGTTCCAAGCAGGCCATTGCAGTGGCTGAGGGTTTCTGAAACCGCCAGCGGCTGATAGACTTCATTTCCTGCTTTGACGGTTTCTTCAAAGCCGGACGCATCCGCATATTTCTGCAGCAGTTCCACGGACCGGGCAATGCCCTTTTCAATGGAACAAGGCTCCAGTCCCTTCGTGAACCGTGAAGCTGCTTCCGTGATCAGATTCAGACGGATCGAAGTACGGCGGATCTGCGCATGATCGAAATGGGCTGCTTCAATGAGAATTGCTTTGGTATTCTCATCGATCATGGATTCTTCGCCGCCCATGATGCCGGCAACGCCAGTCGGCTCGCCTCCGGTCGTGATCAGGATATCGCCTTTCTGAATTTCAAACTCAGCCCCATCAAGAGCAGTGAGCTTGGTTTCCACATCATCGACAACGGTAATCTCATGGTGCGGAAGCTTGGAAAGATCATAGTAATGCAGAGGCTGACCGGTCTCCAGCATGACAAAGTTCGAGATATCGACGACATTGTTGATGCTGTTCATGCCAGCCGCATGGAGATAGTTCACCATCCACTTCGGAGAAGGGCCGACTTTGACATGATTCACTACCTTGCCCCAGTAGCTCGTGCACTTCGACGTCTTCAGCGTGACAGAGAAGGTTCCCTTTTCTCCGGCTTCGTCCTTGCCGCTGTAATCCGGCCAGGTGACCGGACGATGGAGAATCGCACCGACTTCCTTTGCCATATTCCACATGGCCGCGCAATCGGCCCGGTTCGGGGTCAGCGACACATCGAGGATCGTATCATCATAGCCAAGATACTTGAGCACCTCGGTTTCGCCGACCGGTGCATCTGCCGGCAGTTCTTCAATGCCGGCGATCTGTGCTTCACTCAGAAATTTCTTATCGACGCCAAGTTCAAACAGTGCACACAGCATGCCATTGCTTTCATGGCCATGAACCGGCTTTGCAAGAATTGTTCCGCCCGGAAGCTTTGCCCCCGGCAATGCAGTGATGACTTTGAGGCCTGCTCTGCAGTTCGGTGCTCCGCAGACAATCTTAACGGTTTCTTCCGGGTTCTCGTGAATGCGGACAACCGTATCATGAAGATGCGTATCGGGAATGTCGTTGCATGAAAGGACTTCGCCGATGACCAGGTTCGTCCCGGAAGCCATCGGTTCGATGCCTTCGACTTCCAAGCCTGCCGTCGTCATCTTCTGAGCAAGCTCTTCGGGGCTGATGCCGGCAAGGTCCACATATTCACTGAGCCATTTATAACTTAATCTCATCGTCTTTTCCTCCTCAGTCAAACCGGTCGAATGTCTTCAGGAATCTCAGATCATTCGTGTAGAAGCTGCGGATATCATCAATGCCGTACTTCAGCATCGCAACCCGCTCCAGGCCGACTCCGAAGGCAAAGCCGCTGCACTTCTTCGGATCAAAGCCATTCATCTCCAGCACATGCGGATGCACCATGCCGGCCCCGAGAATCTCAATCCAGCCGCTGCCTTTGCAGACGCTGCAGCCTTTGCCATTGCAGAACGGGCAGGAGACATCGACTTCCACGGAAGGCTCCGTGAACGGGAAATAGGAAGGACGGAAACGGATCTGCCGGCCTTCGCCGAACATGCGGTTGGCCATGAACTCCAGGGTTCCCTTCAGGTCGGCCAGCGTGATATGCTCGCCGACGACCAGACCCTCGCACTGCATGAACTGATGGGAATGCGTCGCATCGTCATCGTCTCTGCGGTATACCTTGCCCGGGCAGATCAGCTTGATCGGAAGCTGGCCATGTGCCTTTTCCAGCTCTCTCATCTGCATGGCCGTGGTATGGGTACGGAGCAGCGTATTCGGATCGATGTAGAACGTATCCTGCATATCTCTTGCCGGGTGGTCCTTCGGAATGTTGGCAAGCTCGAAGTTGTAGTAGTCCTGCTCAACTTCCGGTCCTTCGGCAATCTTGTAGCCCATGCCGATGAAGAGGTCTTCAATCTCCTGCTGAATCATGATCAGCGGATGAATCGTTCCCGTCTCCAGCCGATCGCCGGCCAGCGTGATATCAATCTTCTCTTTTTCAAGCTGTGTGCCTAACGCGGCTTCCTTCAGCGCTTCCTGGCGTTTCTCCAGGGCTTCCGTGACTGCCTGTTTGCAGGCATTGACCTTCTGGCCGAAGGCAGGCTTTTCTTCCTTCGGGAGATTCTTCATCTCTGCCATCAATGCCTGAATGGAGCCTTTCTTGCCAAGATACGCGATCCGTACCTGGTTCAGTTCTTCCATCGTTCCGGCAGACTGCACGGCTGCCAGGGCTTCGTTCTGAACCTGTTCAATGTGTTCACTCATGAATCTCTTTCCTCCTGATCAGATAAAAAACGTTCCTGAAACATCCAGGAACGTCATGAACGCGGTACCATCCTGATTCACTTTCTCAAAAGAAAGTGCACCTTGATTGCTCTGTAACGGAGAGTCCCGGAGACGATTAATCTCACTGGAAGAGTGAATTCCTCTGCACCCCTGTCAGAATCGTCTCAGCCTTTCCGATTCCTCTCTTGGACAGATGCGATGCGAGTACTTGTCTCTTCTTCTGCGCTTTGAACAGAAATAATCATATTCAGAAACGAACCGAAAATCAATTCCTATCGTTCTTCCACTTCATGGTAAAGCTGATAGATCTCATCGAGATCATCCGGTCCGGCAATAAACGCATTGCCTAATAATTCCATGTTGCCATGATCCAGCAGAATGCCTCCCTTGTCCGGAAGAATCGCGATTGATCTTCCCTTTTCTTCGAGGGCCCGGATGATTCCGCCGAGATGAAATACGTCTTCAAAGTAATGCGTATCAAGATCAAACCCGGACAGAAGCCCCAGTCCATCCCGGTATTCGAACTCATGATCCTCATCCGGCGTCCGGTAATACTCTTCTAAAAGAATCTTGGATGCTTCCGAGATTGTGATCAGAAGTCCCGGATAATTCCGGATGGTCCGGATCAGCCCCAGGTCTTCCATGCGCAGCATGCACTCTTCCGGGTCATTGCCGACCACGCACAGGATATCCGACCGTCGGATGTCATGTTCCAGCTCTTCCGGTTCTTCGCGGTGGTAGTCCGCAAAATAGATATCTTTCTGCTTGATGCCGTAGGAAANAAATGGTCTTCTGAGGTCTTCATAGTATTCGCTTCCTTCGGAGAAGCGATCCTGGAAGATCTCTGCATCGCTGGCCCAGCCTTCTTCATAGGCTAATGGCAATATGCAGACCTTCATGCCGGGACGGATCAGCTCATACAGGGTTTCTGCAGCCCATGCCTGATCGAAGTTTGTCTGATTCAGCAGAATCGCTGTCATGGAATACCTCCTGAAACGTGTTTTCGTGCTATTCTGAAGCTATGAAACGAGTGAAGATTCTCTATGAAGGAAGAGTCCAGGGAGTGGGCTTCCGCTATACGTGCATGGCCCTTGCCCAGGAATTAGGTCTGACCGGATATGTGAAAAACCTGGAAGACGGTGATGTCGAACTGGTTCTGCAGGGAGACGAAGCAGCGATCAATCGTTTCCGCATGAGACTGCCTGCGGAGAATCGCTGGATGCGCATCGATCATGAAACCGAGACGGAACTTCGGGCAGATCCTTCCGAGAAGAAATTCCGCTATGAGTTCGGCGGATACGGATACTACTAAGCCCGGAACCGGTACATCACGATGCCGCCGGCAACGGCGACATTGAGAGATTCAAAGCCATGCATCTCTATGCGGATCCGTTCGTCTGCAGTCTGCTGAAGGTTCTTTGAAACGCCCTGTCCTTCATTGCCCAGGATAAAGGCCATCTGCTCACTCTTTTCTAACGAAGAGAACGGAATGCTGGCATCGAGAGCTGTCGCAATAACCTTGACCCCCTGTTTCTGAAGTTCAGGAACCAGTTTGTTCAGATCCGTGCGGATCAGAGGAATATGAAACAGTGCCCCCTGGGTGCTGCGGATTGTCTTCTCATTATAGAAATCACACGTCTCTTCCGAGCAGCAGATGCCGTCAAAAGAAAACGATACGGCCGTGCGGATCAATGTGCCGAGATTGCCCGGATCCTGGATTCCATCTAACAGAAGCAGTCGATGATACGAAGTGATTGATGGTTCAGGCTTTCTGCATACCGCAATCAGATGAGCTTTGGACACATTAGCCGAAAGCTTCTTCATGATTTTATCGGTAACGAAGAGGTTCCGGATATCTGGAAATGGCGTCTCTTCGAGGTCGCTGATCACACACTCAGCAATGCCTGCAGAGATGGCTTCTTCAATGAGGTGCTCTCCTTCGACGAGAAATTTTCCGGTCCGGTCTCGTTCTTTTTTTTCGTGCAGGGCTGCCCATTCCTTGATTCTGGCGTTCTGCAGGGATTCGATTTTTTCCATATGGATCAGTGTAGCACAAAGACCTGATCACATTCCGATTTCTGCCTGTCCTTTGCCGATCTGCTTCACTTTTTACATAGATTTAACGTTTCACTCCGCATTCACTTTACATTCATTTTTCATACTGATTCGGGTAGAGGAAGAACTGCCTTTTCGGCTGATTGCGAGTGCTGATTTATGGTAATGTAGCAATGGTGATACCGCTTCCTCAGCACGTGATATTCTGGCAGACCGTCAGAAAAGGGAGGACTGCATCATGCGTTCAAGATTAGACTCGGGTCTGAGAGACCTGAATACCGAAATGATCTCCATGGGAGGACTTGCAGAGAAAGCCATCCGCCTGGCGGATACTGCCCTCATGGAGGGTGACAGCAAATCTGCGAAAGAAGCGATGGCCCTGCAGGGAGAGATCCGTTCCAAGGAAAAGGCCATTGAGCAGCTATGCATGAAGTATCTGCTGCTGCAGGCCCCGATGGCCCAGGACTTAAGAACGGTCAGTGCTGCCTTGAAGATGATCACTGACATGAGCCGCATCTGCGAGATTGCCGGAGATATGTCGGAAGAGATTCTGAACATGGGCGGAAGAATCGGCATTCCGGGTACCCAGAAGATGGCAGAAGCCACGAGAGCCATGGTATCTGAGGCAATTGATGCTTTCGTCAAGCAGGATCTTTCCATTGCCAGAAAAGTCATCCGCAGCGATGATGTCGTGGATGATCTGTTCAATCAGACCAAGCAGGAAATCATCCGCATGATCGTGCAGATGCCGCAGGACAGCGCATATGCCGTGGATCTGGTCATGATTGCCAAATACTATGAGAAGATCGGCGATCATGCGGTGAATATTGCCAAGTGGGTCATCTATTCCATTACCGGTTCCACAGAGGAGGGAGAGGAATGATTGCCGTTGTTGAAGATGACAGCAGTATCCGTGAGATTGAAATCTATACATTGAAATCGACCGGCTTTGCGGCAGAAGGATTTGAAGACGGAAAGTCGTTCTTCGAATCGCTGAAACAGGAAAAGCCGGAGCTTGTGATTCTCGATGTGATGCTGCCGGATGAGGATGGGGTTCAGATTCTGAAGAAGCTGAAAGCAGATCCGGACACTGCCTCGATTCCGGTGATCATGGCAAGTGCCAAAGGCACGGAATATGACAAGATCCGGGGACTGGATCTCGGGGCAGATGATTATCTGGCCAAGCCATTCGGCATGATGGAAATGGTTTCCCGGGCAAGAGCAGTGCTGCGCCGCTGCAGCACGCAGGAAACGGCGAGCACGGTCGTCACGCATGGTCCGATCCGCATCGATCCTCAGAAACATGAAGTCTATGTCAACGATGAGGAAATCTCGCTGACCTTGAAGGAATATGAGCTGCTGAAGCTGCTGCTTTCGCATCCGGGCATCGTCTATACCAGAGATCAGCTGCTGAATCTGATCTGGGGTCTGGAATATGATGGCGAGACGAGAACCGTCGATGTCCATATCCGCACGCTTCGTCAGAAGCTGAAGGATGCCGGTTCGTGCATTGATACCGTAAGAGGAGTGGGCTACCGCTACCGGGAGGAGGAATCTTCTTCATGACGAAAAAGATATTCAAGTCAGTCTTCTTCTCCACACTGGTGATTCTGGCAGCTTCCCTGGCTCTGATCCTGGGAGCACTGAATCGCTATTTCATGAGCCTGGAAGAAACTCAGCTCACCTCGCAGGCACAGCTCGCGGCAGCCGGAGTGGAAACTTCCGGCATGGACTATCTCAATTCTCTGCCTTCCAGCGACGAATACCGCATCACCTGGATCGCTGCTGATGGAACGGTGCAGTTTGATAATCAAGCAGATGTTTCCACGCTGGAAAATCATCTGAACCGGGAAGAAGTCCAGCAGGCATTAATCAATGGCGAAGGCAAAGCCGTCCGCTATTCTTCCACGATGGCCCAGAGGACGATGTATCATGCGGTGCTCTTAGCGGATCATACAATCCTGAGAATTTCTGTTACCACGGATACCGTCGGTCTCATAGTCCTGCGTCTGACGACGACCCTGTTATGGATTCTGATCGGTGCAATCGTGCTTTCCTGGTTCATGTCAAAGTGGCTGTCCAGGAGAATTGTTGAACCGCTCAATCATCTCGATCTTGATCATCCGCTCGAGAATCAGGGCTATGAAGAGATCGCTCCCCTTCTGACCAGGATTGATTGCCAGAACGATCAGATCAGCGATCAGCTCAATCAGCTTCATCAGAAGCAGAAAGAATTCGAAACCGTCACTTCTTCGATTCACGAAGGACTGATCGTCCTGAATCATCAGGATGAAATCCTCTCGGTCAATCCGGCTGCCCTGCGTCTGTTTGAAGCAGACAGCAGCGTGAACGGCAAACATATCCTGACCCTCTGCCGGGATGAGAAGATCAGCAGAATCCTTGAAGAAGTCCATGCAGGCAGACAGGCCGAAGACATTCTGACCGTCAAAGACCGCACGATCCGCATTGCGGCTGCACCGATCACAAGCAAAGGTACTTATACCGGGGCCAGCTTCCTGGCTTCGGATATCTCAGAAGAATACGCTGCGGAGCAGCAGCGCCGAGAGTTCACCGCAAATGTATCGCATGAGCTCAAGACGCCTCTGCAGTCCATCATGGGCAGCGCAGAACTTCTGGAAAATCATCTTGTGAAGCCGGAAGATGAAGCTCAGTTCGTCCATCGCATCCGCATTGAGAGTGCAAGACTTCTTACCTTGATTGATGACATCATCCGCCTGTCACAGCTGGATGAGAATTCCGTAGCAGAAGAAGAAATCGTGAATGTCAGCGATCTGGTCAGAGAAGCTCAGGAATCTCTGCAGAAGTCTGCAGAAGAGCATCATGCCACGATTCAGACCGATCTGAAAGAAACAAAGATCAAAGCGAACGCAAGACTGATCTATGAGATTGCATACAACCTCATGGACAATGCCATCCGCTACAACAAAGAGAACGGCACGGTAACCGTATCCACGTATTGCGATGCAGATCGCTGCTATCTGAAAGTCAGAGATACCGGCATCGGCATCCCTGCTGACAGCCTGAACCGGATCTTCGAACGGTTCTACCGGGTTGACAAGAGCCATTCCAGAGCAACCGGCGGAACCGGGCTTGGCCTTTCAATCGTCAAGCATGCGGTTTCCATCTCCCATGGCACGATCCAGGTATCCAGCCGCATCAATGAAGGCAGTGAGTTCCTGGTGACCTTCCCGGCTGCCGAACAGAAGTGACTGATTCTTTCAGCACCTGCCGTGACTGCGGCAGGTTTTTTGTAGGATCGCCAAGGAAACTCGGTTCTTCAGAGCCGAGATGAATTGGCTTAATACATCCTTTCAACCCCTACATATGGTAGTGCGGATATGATATAATTAATGCATGGAAAGAAACGATGAACGGCTTACACATGGTAGAACATCTGTGTATAATCTGAACTACCATATTGTGTGGGGGACAAAATTCAGAAACAGAGTTCTTAACGGTGACATAGAAGCTGACCTCAAGCAGCTGATGCATGACATTGCGAAAGAGAAAGGATTTACTATTACGCACCTGGAGATCGGAACGGATGATCATGTACATCTAATGGTTTCTGCTCCGCCGAAGCTTTCTGTTTCAACAATTGTCAAATGTCTCAAAGGCACTTCTGCATTCCGCCTTTTCCGTATGCATCCTGAATTGAAAAAATATTACTGGAAAGCAGAAGACCGTCACCTATGGGAACCTTCCTATTTTGTCGAAAGCATCGGGGCACCGAATGAGCAGGCTGTCGCCAAATACATTGACGATCAGAGAAAGAAGGAATCGTATGACGATCATTAAGAAGGGATTCAATCTTCAGCTGTATCCGAATGAAGAGCAGACGAAAATGCTTTCCAGAACGTTCGGCTGCGTACGATTTGTTTATAACCAGATGCTCAATATGCAGAAAGAACGGCATGACAACGGCGGGAAATACGTCAGCACATACGGCATGAATTATGTGCTGACGCAGCTGAAACGTGAGAACGCATGGCTGAAAGAAGCTGACGCAACTGCCCTGACATCTGCGAACGATCATCTGAATGCGGCATTTCAGAAGCTGTTCTCCGGACAGGGAGGATACCCGAAATTCAAATCAAAAAAGACATGCACGGACAGCTATACGTCCAAGTGTGTGAACGGCAATATTTACGTTATTGATGCGCACCATATCCAGATCCCGAAGATCGGAGCTATTTACTTTCGCTCCGGAAAACTTCCTCATGGGAAGATAAAAAGCATTACCGTTCATCAGAATCCGGATGGACGCATCTGCGCCTCCGTGTTATGCGAATACAATGAGGCCGATTTTCCTAAAACAGGCAGGTCCGTTGGAGTCGATGTCGGGCTGAAAGATCTTGCCATCCTGTCTGACGGGACAAAGATCCCCCTGCCCAGGTGGGACAAATCAGAAGATGATCATCTGCATTACTGGCAGAAGATCGCTGCTCGTCGTCTTCGGAAAGCAAAAGAGGCTATGAAGGCCGATCCGTCTTTAAAACTGACAGACTTTAAGAACTATCAGAAAGCAAGAAAAATGTGTGCAAAGATTCATGCACATATTGCAAACCAGAGAAAAGACTATCTGGACAAGGTCACTACCGCTCTTGTCCGCAAGTATGATGTGATTGTCATCGAAGATCTGAAAACCAAAGACATGATGCACAATCATCACCTTGCCAGAGCAATTGCCAATGCCGGATGGTCTGAATTCGCAGGAATGCTCGAATACAAGTGTGCCTTCTATGGCAAAACGTTAATTAAAACAGATCCTGCATATACAAGCCAGACGTGTTCTGCATGCGGTGAAGTAAACAACCGGCTGGGATATAACCATTATGGATGGCTGAAAGTCCGTGAGTGGACATGCCCTGCCTGCGGAGCCCATCATGACAGAGATATCAATGCGGCAAAGAATATTCTGATGGCTGCCTCCGCAGCCTGATGTGCATTACAACGGCCCGGAACGGTGCCGTGGTTAATAGCCTGTCCTCTGGATGCCGATTCTGGCAGTAAGACGGGCGTTCCCAGAAGCTCTGTCACGTCAGTGACGAGTAGTTCACACTGCAGATACAGAAATCCGTGTCTGTCCATTACGAAGCAGGATTGCTTCGTTTATGATAGAGACAGATATGGTGAAGAAACGTGTACTCTTTCTGGCAAATCTGACTTCCGGCACCGGATCTATCCGGCAGCAGTTCCCGGAAGTACTGACGATTCTCGCTTCGCATGGATGCGAGACTTTGGTATATCCGATTGATCCTGCAGCCGGACTTACTTCCGAGAAAATTCTCTCGGAAGCAGAACGTCACTATGACTGCATCCTGGTAGCAGGCGGAGACGGAACGCTGAATCATGTGATCAACGCGATGATGCACCTGGATATTCATGTGCCGATTTCCTATCTGCCAGCCGGAAGTGCCAATGATTTCTCGAAGACCCTGACCGGCGGAAAAGCATTGTCGGTGCAGGAAATTGCCGAAAGCACTGCCGGAAGTCATGTCTATGCATATGATATCGGCAAGTTTGGGGATTCCTACTTCAATTACATCGCCGCGTTCGGTGCGTTCACGAATGTAAGCTATGAAACATCCCAGAAGTCTAAGAACCGCTTCGGCTACAATGCGTATGTGCTGGAAACGATTGCCAACCTGCAGAGCGGCTTGAGCTATCGCGAAACGATGCAGATTGAGCATGACGGGATCATTGAGACAGGCGATTACATCTTCGGGGCTGTATGCAATACCACAAGCATCGGCGGCATGGAGACGCCTCTATTGAAAGATACGAAGCTGGATGATGGTCTCTTTGAATGCCTTCTGATCAAAGCGCCGAATAATCTGATTGACTATAACAGCATCATGGCTGATTTCAACGGCAGAACTTCATTTTCCAAGAATCCGTTTGCAACAGTATTCCAGACCAGAAGCGTGACCTTCAGGCCAGCAAACCCAATTGCCTGGACCCTGGATGGCGAAGATGGCGGATCGCATCAGGAAGTTGCGGTCTCGGTAGTGCCTCAGGGAATGAAGATTCTCATTCCGGAAGAAACTCAGGAATCCTGAAAAATCTCATGAATGATGAAGAAGGCAGCCATGATCCGGCTGTCTTCTGTTCCGATTGCATGCATGGATTCTTCTGAAGGAAGGAATGTCAGAAAACGTGATCAGCGCGAATGATGTTTTCATTTCGCAACAAATTTCTGATATCTGCTCCGCGGCTTATCCGGAATTGTCATCTGCAATTCTCCTGAGTTCACAAGAGGCTGCACATATCTGGACATCACATAGAATTCAGTTTTGATTTTCAGATATTCTGCAATCTCTTTTCTGCTTCTCGGAGTTATGCAGAACGACAGGATTCTGTTCCTGATTTCTTCTGTATTGTCTGAATTGGCAGATCTGATCAGAGAAGGCTCTTCCCGATTGAAGAACGTCACAACGAACTCGTCTCTTCGGTTCTCGAATTTCGGTTCAGGCAGATGATATTCCTTCATCGCCCTTCTCATGGTCGGAATTCCGGAATAGCGATTTTCTGCGCTGGTCAGATTTTCTGTCATGACAGCCAGAGCGGGGTTTCTCTGATCTGGCCTTCCATAGCCTAGCTGTTCTATACTCATTCTTCCATACAAAGTACCAGGGCTATGAATCTCAAGCCGGTCTGCAAAGAAGTCGATCTGAACCGGAGTTCCCTCCGTATAGATGCTGTAGTCTCGGTGTATGAGTGCATTCAGAATTGCTTCTCTGATCGCATCCACCGGATACTCBGTGCGATCTGCCCGAAGACCTGTTTTTTCATCGATAACGGTCCGGATCTTCATATTTCTGCGGCAGAAAAGAAGTGCCTCTTCCACCATTTCAGGTATTGTTCCTTCGATGCGGCGATTATCCAAGAAGCGGGCATTCTGGGCATCAGTCTGTCCAATTTCAGTTCCAGGGACAACAATTGCAGTAATTCCCAGCTGAGGAAAAAATCCTTGAGGAAAAATACCGAAATTCATGACCGCTGCCAGGGTCGGCTCTTTTCCCTTCAGAACATTCAGCATTTCAAGCATCTGTGATTCCGGAAGCTTTGAAAACCCAGGTCTTTCCTGCTTTCTGAGCTGAATATACTTTCCAAGAGTTTCACGATTCAAGCTCTCGATTGTGGCATCAGGAACAGGACGGACATCATCATGAAGATGTTTCCGGAAGGCTTCAAAACTATACAATTCGTATTCCGTCATCGGAAGATCTGCATCGCCAACCCGGATAAAGGATCCCCTGACTCGTCCAGCTCCTTTGTAATAGCAAGGCCTTTCCGATAGATCAATTGCAGGTATTTCTGCAGAGCAGACCCATACTCCGCTGATTTCAGCCATCGAGAACAGTGCTCTCACAGGAGGCTCCATCTGATTGCATTGCTCTGTTACTTTCTTCTGAAGATCCTGCGGGTCATAGACACCGACAAGAGAATAATCATGTTCTTCATCGATCCCGAAAATGATAATACCGCCCTGATCCTGATTAGAGAACGAGGATAAAGTATCATAAAGCCTCTGCGGAGTACCTTTATTAGCTGCTTTCAGTTCGATAGTCTGCTCTTCAGATTTCTGTTTCTGAATTTGTCTGACTAATTCTCTTAATTCATTTGCTAACATTTTGCTTACCAATCAGTCAATAATCTCTTAGTTTATTTGGATTTTAGCAAATAAATTTTGATAAATCAACCATTTAGCAAACAAATTAGTGGTTTTTTTAGATTATTACGTATTTTAGCAAACGTATTGGCAAACTGATTTAGGTTATTTCACAAATCAGCTAAGAAATCTGCAAATCAATACAGGTTTTCTGCTGAATCTGAACTAGACCCGCACTTCTCGTTTTTCCTCCATATCTTCCCTTTATGAAGCTGCTTTTCTGACAATATAAAAAATCTCTGCAAGCTGTACTCACAGAGATTCATTCAGGTATTGATTCAGTCCTCAGTCTTGCTGCCGGTTTTGCCGAGAATCGCAAAGTCCATCAGGGCCTGAGCTGCTTTGGTAATGCCATGGTCACCTTTATTCGGAAGTCCGAGGCAGGTATAGACCTCACCGACCGGAATGCCTTTTTCAAACAGTTTCGCGAAGATCTTATCGATCAGCTTCTTCGTTTCTTCCTGCTTCTGCATCGGGCCGAACGGGTTGGCAAAGAAGGTTGTGGAAAGTCCCTTCTCCTGAGTCGTGCCTAAGGCAAACCGCTTGCCTTCGAGGAAGACCGGCTCTGCTTCTTCTGCGGAAGAGAACAGGTGCATGCCTCTCTTGTCCGTATAGTTGTTGGCATACAGGAAGCAGTCTACTTTCTGGTTCGTGGTCACGACATAATACGGAGCCGCCGGGAGCACGACTCTCGCGTTCGGTTTCTCCGGATTGAAGAAAATCGACCGGTCCATGTCCTTGTAGGCAGTTCCCTTATCCAGGTCATCGAGTCTCACAAAGGCACCGATCTCGGTTCCCTGAGCCCGGATCTCGCCATTCTCATCGATATGCACGGTGCCCATATCATCGAAGACGGTTTCCTGATGATCAATCAGATCATCTGCCAGAGCAGACAGCGCTTCGAGAGTCTCGGACTTGCCGGCTCCGGAATCGCCCATGAACAGCAGTCCCTTCTTCGTTCCGTCTTTGAGGTAGATATTGACCATTGCCCCATGGATCGGCAGCCAGCCTCTCTGAATCATGGCGAGGTTATGCAGCGTCAGGAGAGACTTCTTCGTATATCCGAAGTAGTCGATCTCCTTAGCAGCGCTGACCTTTCCGACCCAGATATCATTCTTCTGATCGTGATAGAATACAGTATCTTTCGTGCCGTCTTCGACGCCGAACAGCTCAATGCAGTCTGGCTTGCGGACAGCTGCTTCTTCCGGAGCAGCCAGTTCGAACAGGTTTGCCATGGCAACTGCAGAACTGATGTAATTGCGATGGAAATACGCAAATACGAGCAGTTCGCCGATCTTTGCCGGATAGCAGATCCAGTCATCCTTGGCATCCGGATCCCTGAAGTCTTCAATCGGATTGTAGGAAACCTCGGTAAACGTATTCGTGCGCTTGTTGGAACGCGGATGCAGGATCAGCGGAGTGCGGATCATCGTCTCATTGACGAAGGCAATGCTTCTGAGCTTGTCATACTCTTCCGGCAGATGATCCGGGTAGTACTGAAGCAGAAGCGAGGCATTAGTGCCGGCATGAAGCTGACGGTATACCTTGTTCTTCCCGCCCTGGACTTTTTCTTCGGCAGTACGATAGACATTCAGGCACAGATCATTGATCCGGGAATCTGCTTCCAGGAAGTTCTGGATCTGATAGCCTTCTTCGTTATGCGTGTAAAGCACGGAAACACGCTGCAGCTTGCGCCAGTAGTTATATGCTTCTTCAATGACCTGAAGGAACTTCTCGCGGTTCGTGATCAGGTAGTCATGAATCTCATTGATGTCCACAACCATCAGGTACTTCATGACCAGAACAATTTCATCTTCAAGATCCTTCTCGGTCAGCTTGCTTGCCACAAGCCAGCAGTACAGATCATAGTGCTCCTTCTTCAGAACCGGAAGGAAAGAACTGAGAAAACTGCGGAACCCCTCCGAACTGAGCAGTTCGTGCGGCGTGCGGAAATACTGTTTGGAATAATTCAGAATCACGGTATCTTCGTGGAAATAATACGCTTCTCTCATAGCTGTCCTCTTTCTCGCGAACATTCTAGCACAGGAATGTTTCAGCGGTACTGTCTCTGGCGCAGGATTTCAAATGAAAGCGCTGCCGAAGCCCCTGCCGCATTCAGCGCATTGCGGAAATCATTCGCATAAGGAATGAAGATGTTCTGATCAGCCTCCTTCAGCACGGAAGAAGAAAGACCTCTCATCTCCCCGCCGATGCACAGCAGCAGCGGAATCGTGAAGTCTGCCTCAAAATACGACACCGCATCTTTCCGCATTGCTGCATAGATCTTCAGACCATTTTCCCTGCATGCATGAACCATGCCCGCAGGGTCATCGCTGCAGACAAGATTCAGATATTCCGAAGCTCCGGCACTTGCTTTCACGATCACCTGTTCGCTTCTCGACCAGTCACGCTTCTCTAACAGCAGCCCATCGCAGCCTGCACTGTATAATGAGCGCATCACGTAGCCGAGATTATACGGATCTTCCACGCCTTCTAATAGCACCAGAAATGGATTCTCTTTGTGCAGGCAGTCGGAAAGACTTTGATACTTCCGCTCTTCTGCTTCTGCCAGGATGCCGCCATGCGTGAATCCTTCCGCCATGGCATCGAGTTCTTCTCTAGGCTTGCGAAGCGTTTCAATACCAAGCTCTTCTGCCTTCTGCTCGATGAAGTGCGTGTCCTTATCATGCTTGCGGGAATCAATCAGAATCCGGTTCACTTTTCTGTGTCCGCCAAGCATTGCAGCCTTGACCGAAACTTTTCCTTCCAGAATCATCATTAAGCCTTTCTCAGAAGATCATCGATCTTCACTGCAAACGGCACCGGAATCTTCAGCAAACGCATCGGAACCCGGCTCTTTTCGAGATATTCGCCATTCTCATTCTGCATGGACTTCACCGTGAACGTCCGATTCTCCATTCCCGGTTCCATCACTTCAATCCGATCTTCGAGATCAATCGGATTCCTGGTTTCCAGCACTAATACCCCTGCGTTTTCATCATAGGAAACGACTCTGCCAAGAAAGCCGTGATTGACATCCTTGTCGGAGTTTTCATGCATGATCACTGCGGCAGAATCAATTCCTTCATAGAAGCCCGGACACGTCTCCCGGTTTTCTGCCTTCAGAATCTCATCGGCATGGTATGCCATGCGTTCCTCAGACAATACATAGTCGTGCGCCATCAGCTCATCCATGAGATGCCGGTAAGCACTGACAATGCCTGCCACATAGAATTCCGTCTTCATGCGTCCTTCGATCTTAAAGGAACGCACGCCTGCCTTCATCAGTTCTGCAATTTCATTGACTGCGCAGAGATCCTTCGATCCCATCGTATAGAGATGGTCCGGATCAGTCAGTTCCTTGTCATTCTGAAAGAGATGATACGACCAGCGGCAGGACTGCGCACAGCCGCCGCGATTGGCATCTCTTAAGGTCATGCGGTTGCTGAGGGTGCAGCGGCCGCTGTAGTTCACGCACATGCCGCCATGGATGAATGCTTCCGTATCCACCGGACAATGCGAGACGATTGCCCGCACTTCCTCTAACGTGCATTCTCTTGCCAGAACGACCCGGTCGATATCCAGCTGATCCTTCAGAAACTGAGCAGTGCTGGCATTGGTGACCGACATCTGCGTGCTGCAATGCACTTCGAGTTTCGGTGCAGTCTGCTTGGCCAGCTTCATGATGGCCGGACTTGCAGCGATGATCGCAGTTACCCCGATGTCTTCCAGGGTCTTCAGGTATTCTTCCAGACCATCAAAGTCGCTGTCATGGGGAATCTCATTCACCGTCACATGGATGCGGGCATGGTACTGGTTCGCATAGCGGACTGCTTCGGCTATTTCATCGATGGAGAAGTTGGATGCCCGGCTGCGCAGGCTGAATTTCTGTCCGCCGAGATATACCGCATCTGCTCCATAGCGTATCGCTGTCTCTGCTCTTCTTAAGTCTCCTGCCGGAGCCAGCAGTTCCGGTTCAGAGAATGGTCGGCTGTTCATAGTATCCCTCGCTCAATGATAATTCCGGATGGTTCTTCCTGTAGGTTTCTGCAATGGCTGCAGCATCTTCTCCATTGAGAATCTTCCGGTATGCAGAATCTGCATCAATCAATGCCTCCGGCTCCGGAAACACCGGATTCAGGAAGAAGCGTTCTGCTCCGGCATCCGCAAAGTCATTCAGATGCAGGAAGGATTCCTGCACGAAGTCCGAATAGATCAATGTTCCTGCTTCTGTTTCGATGATCGGCATCTTCTCGTTCCGCTTGGATTCCTGAATGGATAATCCTTCAGTATTCTGAAGACGATTCTGATAGCCCGAGAACTTCTTCCATTGCGTCAGCAGAAGTCTTCTGGAAACAGACATCAATAGATTCCCATGGATGGTCAGTTCCGTATGCGGGCAGGAAGAAACGATCTCGAGAACTTCTTTTCTGGTCAGAAGCGGTGAGATCGAAACGCCGGCGATGCCGGTATCGTTCCAGAAGGAAACATCTTCCTTACTCACAGCAAGCGTCATCGGCCGGTAGATCAGCTTCTTGCGGAGATGATCCGAAGAGATCTGAAAGACTGCCGGATCGCTGAAGTAGATATGTTCCGGATTCATGGAATCAAGCTCGTTCAGGACTGTTTTC
>NZ_VUMN01000016.1 GCF_009696165.1 Stecheria intestinalis
GAACACCAAACTGCCTCCTGTTCAGAAATCAGATCAATCTGAAGCGGTCTAGGACTCATGCCGGTCTCATCGGATTGAGCTTGCTGTTTTTTCGGATTCGGCTTGCTGAAAAACTGGATACGACACATAGAGTCCTTCCGGACTTCTCACGACATCTGCTTCCACAGCCCGCTCATACGAGATTCTCCTGGAAAGCTCCATGCAGGCTTCCAGTTCCAGCGCTTTGACTTCTGAGATTCCAGGGACCTGCTTCATGTCATACCGGCTAAGCTTCAACAGCCCGTTCACCCCGCCGCTTTTCATCAGCAGATGATCAGCCGCATCAAGGGCAGACGTGCCCCGGATGCCGCTGCGGATCAGAATCGCCAGCAGCTCGCGGCTGGAAAGACTGCGGATGCCATGCATGATCGCTTTCTCCCTGGGCCGTTCGCTTTCCGGCAGATTCTTCAGACGTTCTGCCATGTCTGCACCTGGTTCTTTGCCTGCAGCACGCTCTTCCAGTGCACGGCATAGATCTCCGGATTCTCCGGATCCACCATCACTTCTACCGGCGTTCCCGGCTGCACGAAGGAGAGATTCCGGTAGATCGGATCCGAGCAGAAATGGCATACTTCTCCAGTTGCCGGATTCTGCCATGCACATTCCAGGAGATAAGGAGAGATGCCATTCACGGAAACCGAGAAGTCGATATAGCACGTGACTGCTTCGGCCATGACTTTCGTTCCGTGCTTCTCGGCAGCAGAAATCCTGCGGATCCTTGCAATCGCCCGGATGAGAATCAGCACTCCGGCCGCACTGAACAGGATACCGGTGAGGATGATTCCCGGTCCCGCAGAGTGAAACAGGATCAGCCCGGCAAGGCCGATGCCCGCAAACAGAATGCCGGGAATGAGTTCAGTGATGAAATTGAGTCTGCCCATAAAGAATACCTTCCTTCTTCTCTATCCCTAGCAGAAGGACGGAAGGATCCCCTGTCATTTCTTCCTCGTCCGAAGATACGCAGTTCCTGCAAAGACCATTGCCGCAAGTGCTCCGAGGAGGAGAATCCTCTGCGGGTTCTTTGAAGCTGGCATGACGCCGCTGAAGAAGAAGTCCGCAAACCCTCCGGACAAGGCCAGCCCGGCACGGAAGGAAAGAAGATCTGCCAGCACTGCGGAAATGCCATAGGAAAGGCAATAGCCTAGATACAGAAGCGGATGCACCAGCAGCAGATATTCATAGGGAAGCACCGTTCCCCCGAGAAACGAAACCAGACCGATCATTCCCCAGCGCCGGTTTCCATCGTGATTCTGATGCACCGCGCAGGCCGCCGGAATGCCGCCCATCATAATCGGAAAGAAGCCCGACATATAGAGCCCCGATGGCCAGGAGACATCTTCGGAAGTCTTCCTTGCCCAGAAGTACGAAAGATCTCCTAAACCGGTTCCTGCATTCCATACCATCCGGTTCAGGCCGCGCTCCATGCCGAATGGAGCCAGAAGCCGTTCGAAGACATGGAACCAGAATGCACCTCTCACGCTGCCATCCGCACACCATCTGCCAAGCGCTGTGATGCCATCATAGAATGGCGGCCAGAGAAGTGAGAACAGAACTGCAGAGAACAGAGAACCTGCAATGAGGAGCAGTGCTGCTTCCAGCAGCTTCTTCCAGAAGTCGCAGGACTTCTTCAGAACCCGCTGAAAGAGAGTGCAGGCAAGGATTGCCGCAATCATTCCGAGCAGTGCATACGGGATATCATTCCGGGCAGTGCTGAATGACATGAAGCGGGAGATGCCATGGGCAAGCACCTCATAAGACAGAAATGAGAGCAGAGAAGCACTGACATGGAATTCGTCCGTAAGGCCAAGGCCAAGACAGATGGAAAGCACGATGCCAGGATGATCCCAGCCGAGACTTCCGATCCATACGAGTATTCTTCCAGCTTCTGCAGTCGGGGCATAGGCATTTCCGCCCTGCATCGTCTCGGGACAGAGGGCATATCCGAGCGACAGAAAAGCCGCAAAGAACAGCATCCCTCCTGCCGCAATGGAATACGCTTCTGCAATCTTCTTCATAAAGTCCTCAATCGTTCTTCAGAAATTCCCGGATCGCTAGAGAGGTCTGTTTCTGCTGTTCTTGGCGGGAGATGGATGCGACGCCATCTCCGCTCTGAATGCCGTAGTTTCCGAACTGGGCATGGTTTCCGCCCTCCAGAACAACGATCGTCGTATCATCCGGATCATACTGCGGATTCTTCTGCAGCATTTTCTGATGGCCGTCTTCTGATCCATAGATGCTTAAGAGACGGAAGTTCTCTGCATGCAGGTCCGCTGTCGGATACCCTGCGAGAAGAATCAGACCGTCATACTCTTCAAGATGCGAAGCAGAATACTGTGCAGCCATCGCTGCCCCGAGCGAATGCCCGGCCATATACCAGCTTGTCTCTTCATAGTCCTGACGGATCTGATCTGCCTTATTTAATGCGAAGAAAGCCATATGGAATGGCATCTCAAGCAGAAACACATCGCAGCCCTCAGCCGCAATCTGATGCAGCAATGGCGCATAGGCGATCGTCTCCACCTTCGCACCAGGATAGAAGATCATCGCGGTCCCTTCGCCCGGTCCGTCAAAGAGATATCCTCCTTGCGGAATTTCAGCGATCGTCACGGCATCATCGCTCTGCATCGCGGCATGTGCGGTTTCATCGGCGTGATAGTATGTTCCGAAATAGATTCCTGAGGCAAGAAACAAGGCTGCGATCACCGCGAGGATCACCCATGTTTTCTGCTGACGTCTGTGCTTTCTCTGAACCATGTCTTTTTCCCTCCTCCCTTAGGAAGAAAAGCCCATCCGGGACGGATGAGCTTCGAGGATCAATGAATGCCGTCCGGATTCTTCAGCGTGAAGTTCCAGGAATCGCGGCACATATCATCGATATCATACTTGGCTTCCCAGCCGAACAGGCGCTTTGCCTTGGAAGGATCGGCATAGCATTCTGCGATGTCGCCAGGTCTTCTCGGCATGATCTTGTACGGAAGCTTCTTCCCGCATGCCTTCTCATATGCATGCAGGACATCCAGGACGGAATATCCCTTGCCAGTACCGAGATTGACATGCTCGACACCTTTGTGTTCCAGCGCATACTTCACCGCTCCGATATGTCCATCTGCCAGATCCACGACATGGATGTAGTCACGGACACCGGTTCCATCCGGAGTCGGATAGTCATTGCCCCAGACTCTCAGATATTCCAGCTGGCCGTTGGCAACTCTTGCAATATACGGAACGAGGTTGTTCGGGATTCCGTTCGGAACTTCTCCGAGCAGTCCGGACGGATGCGCTCCGATCGGATTGAAATATCTTAATAACATGACGGACCATTCCGGATCCGATTTCGAGACATCCTCGAGGATGCGCTCATTCATGAGCTTGCTGGTGCCATATGGGTTCGTGGTTCCGCCGACTTTGGAATCCTCGGTGATCGGGCACTTCTCCGGTGCTCCGTAGACGGTAGCGCTGGAGCTGAAGACGATGGTCTTGCAGCCGGCATTGCGCATTGCCCAGTACAGATTGATCGAACCGGAGATATTGTTTTCATAATACGTCAGCGGCTTCTGAACGGATTCTCCGACTGCCTTGTAGCCGGCAAAGTGGATGACGGCGTCGATATGATTCTCATCGAATACTTTCTTCAGTCCATCCTTGTCAAGCACATCAGTCCGGTAGAACTTCGGCTTCACACCGGTGATCGTCTGAATGCGGTCCAGAACGGCTTCATTGGAGTTATAGAGATTATCGAGCGCGATGACCTCATATCCAGCCTGAATCAGGGAAACGCATGTGTGGGAACCGATATATCCGGTTCCTCCGGTTACGAGAATAGTTGCCATGTGTGAATACCTTCTTTCTATCCGATCATTCTGGAAACATCATTCCAGGTAACAAACAGCATCAATGCGATCAGCAGCACCCAGCAGGCTCCCATGAGCCCGATCTTGACCTTCTCATTCAGCTTGCGATGAGCAATGGCTTCGGCGATCGTGATCACGACCTGGCCGCCATCCAGCACCGGTAACGGAATCAGATTGAAGATGCCGACATTCAGCGAAAGCTCTGCCATCAGGAACAGGAAGCTCGAGAAACCATACGAAACAGTCTGTTCCGTCGCCTGATAGATGCCGACCGGTCCGCTGAGCTGATTCAGATTTCTTCCAGCAAAGAGATTGCGGATCGCGCTCATCATGAGCTTCGTCACCGTCCACATCTCCTGCGCTCCGAAGCCCCAGCAGTTCAGAAGATTCACATCTTTCATTTCTGCCGAAGGACCGCGGATGCCGATCATGTAGTACTGGTATTCTTCGTTATATTCCGGAGTCACGGAGACGGTGAGTTCTTTGCCATCTCTCAGCACCGTCAGCTGGATCGGCTGATCCGACATCGAAGACAGTTCAAGCTGCAGGTCTTGATAGGTTGATGGATGATACTCGGTTCCATCAGAAAGCACGATTGCTTCAATCTCATCCCCTGCTTCAAGTCCTGCTGCTTCCGCAGGACCCCCGGAAATGACTTCTTCAATCACCGCTTTCGGAGATACAGCAAACGATCCTGCATGCAGGATGATCAGCGAGAAGATCACCCAGCAGAGCACGAAGTTCATGAATACTCCCGCCAGCATGATGATGACTTTCTGCCACCATGGCTTATCGGTCAGACGCCTGCCGTCGGGAACTGTGACATCCGGATAAGCCGCATCGCCATCCTGCTCTCCCGCCATTGCGACAAAGCCGCCGATCGGAATCGCCCGGATGCTGTACTGCGTCTCGCCTTTCTTCCGCTTCCAGATGACCGGTCCCATGCCGAACGAATATTCGTAGCAGTATACGCCGAATTTCTTTGCCGCAAAGAGATGACCTGCCTCATGGATGCAGATAATCACCGTAAGAAGAAGGATAAAATAGATAATCGTCATTCGTTAATGAGTACTCCTCTGATCTGTTCTTCCGCATAAGCTCTGCCCCAGGCATCTGCCTGAATCAGGTCGTCCACGCTGGAAAGCTCTGCAAACGGCGCATGATGCACCGTATCAATCACAATCTGCTCAATCGAGAGAAACGGAATCTCATGTCTGCGGAAAGCCGCATTGGCAGCCTCATTTGCCGCATTCATGATCGCTCCGAGATTGCCGCCCTTCTTTCCTGCTTCATAGGCTAAGGCAAGCAGCGGATACCGCTCCGTATCCGGTTTCTCAAAATGAAGCGTTCCGATCTCTGAAAGATCCAGAGGGTGATCCTGATGCAGCGGCAGACGGTCCGGCCAGCTCATCGCATACTGAATCGGCAGCCGCATATCCGGTGCTCCGAGCTGAGCCATCACGCTGTGATCGCAGTACTCGACCATCGAATGAATCACGGACTCCCGATGCATCAGCACGTCGATCTGCTCATACGGAAGATCAAACAGCCAGTGCGCTTCCGTCACTTCAAATCCCTTATTCATGAGATTTGCGCAGTCCACCGTGATCTTCGGTCCCATCGACCAGTTCGGATGGGCCAGAGCATCTTCCAGCGTCACATGCGCAAGTTCTTCTCTCTTCTTATCCCGGAAGGCGCCGCCGCTGCACGTGATGATCAGCCGCTTCACCTGCTTCATCTGATTGCCCTGCAGGCATTGCCAGATGGCCGAATGCTCGCTGTCGATCGGATACAGCCGCACGCCGTATTCCTGCATTGCCTTCTTAATGAGCGCTCCGCCGCAGACCAGCGTCTCCTTGTTGGCAAGGGCCACATCATGATGCGCCTTCATCGCGGCCAGGGTCGGCGCAAAGCCCGCAAACCCGACCAGCGCATTGATCAGCACATCATAATCCGATCCCGATGCCAGTTCTTCCATGCCTGCTTCTCCCCATAAAAACTTCGTATGAGGAAATTCTGCAGCTAAGGTTTCAGCATCTTCTTTCCGCATCACGGAAACCTTGGTCACCGGAAAGATGCCAAGCAGCTTTCTGGCCGTCTCAATCCTTCTGCCTACTCCGAATGCCGTCAAAGAAAAGCGATCCGGATGCTGAAGAATCACATCGATCGTCTGCGTGCCGATCGAACCGCTCGCTCCGAGCAGTACAAATCTCTTCGTCATATTCAGATCCCCCATGCCAGCATCAGTGCATTGAATGCCATGAAGCAGAACACCAGGCTGTCAATCCGGTCCAGGATGCCGCCATGACCAGGCAACAGCTTGCCGAAATCCTTGATGCCGAAATGCCGCTTCGTGCTCGAGAACGAAAGATCCCCGATCTGAGCTGCCGCAGGCAGTACCAGAGATCCGCTCACTAACAATCCGATCGGCATCTCCGGCACGAAGAACAACCCATAGACAAGAGAAATCACAAGTCCGGTCAGATAGCCGCCGATACTGCCCTCCCAGGTCTTCTTCGGAGAGATGCGCGGAATCATCTTATGCTTTCCGAACTTTCTTCCGAAAAACCAGGCTCCCGTATCGCACAGAAAGCAGGCCAGCGCGACATAGATCATCGTATCAGGCCCGAGTATGGTTCCGTAGATTCTGCATACGCCATTCCATGCCATCGCCAGGATGCACGAAATCGCATAGATATAGACGACCTCATCAGTCGAGAATGGTTCATAGAAGATATGGATGGCAAACAGCACGATGATCCATAATGCAAACCCGGCAATGATCAGCTCGCCTTCCAGATGGTACAGCAGGATGATCGCCGCCGCCGTCAGGATCGTCATGCCCATGTGCGGCTTCTGATCGCTCATGCTGGCAAGCTCATACGCACCGAAAAACGAGATCACCGCCATCAGGAGATCAATCCAGATTCCGCCTGCCAGAAACGGCGGAATGATAATCGCAATCAGCACTGCCGCGGTGAGGACCCGCTTCTTCGTATCACTCATGCCTTCACGCCTCCGAATCTGCGATCACGGGCCTGGTATTCCTCCATGCAGCGCCGGAATACCTCCGGTGTAAACTCCGGCCAGCTCTCCGGCACGAATTCCAGTTCCGCATAGGCAATCTGCCAGAGCAGATAATTCGAGATCCGCTCTTCCCCGCTCGTGCGGATCAGAAGATCCACCGGCGGGAAATCCTTCGTCATCAGATACTTCTCAAAGCCCTTCTCATCGATGCCGAGCTCTGCTTTTCCTTCTTTGACATCTCTCGCATACTGATTCGCAGCCAGCACGATCTCCCGATGCGAACCATAGTTGATCGCAATATTCAGATTCAGACCGGTATTATCCTTCGACTCTTCCACCGCATCCAGAAGCACCTTTCTTGTGCTCTCCGGCAGGGCATCCAGCTCGCCGATCATATGCATCTGATAGCCCCGGTCCAGAAACTCCTGCATATACTTCCGGAAGAAATAAGCAGGCAGCTTCATGATATAGCCCACTTCCTCCTGCGACCGCTTCCAGTTCTCCGTGGAAAACGCATAGAGCGTCAGATACTTCACCCCGAGCTCATCCGCAGCTATCGCAATGGTACGGACATTATCCGAACCGACCAGGTGACCGTACGTCCGCGGCTTTCCCTGGGCCTTCGCCCATCTGCCGTTTCCGTCCATGATAATCGCAACGTGTCTGCATTCTTTCATAGCCATGTTCTCTTTTCAGCCAGAAGAATTATAGCATAATCACCAGGGCCTCCGCTGTATGCATGGAACCAGCGAGTCCCTGGTGATCTGTTTCTTCTTTTCAGTCTGCGGAATAATACTCGATCGTGATCTGGTCCTTCACATTGATCGTGGAACCAGGTGCTGGTGAAACCGACTTCAGCGCATTGATGCTCGTCGTGCTTCCCGTCGAAATCTTCACGAAGTTCAGGTTGTAGAATCCCGCCGCATTCAGCGTCTGCGTCAGGCTCGAGACAATCTCCGAACCTTTCATGCCATCATACAGGGCCGTATAGATCGTCGGAATCGTCGCCGTCACAACCGGTTCCGGTCCCTTCGAATACGTGATCGTGATCGCTGTTCCTGCTCGGACTTTCGTTCCGGCAGAAAGCGACTGACCAACCACCTGACCCGCGGTGACATCGCTGTAATAGCTCTGCTCCAGCTCCGTGACCGAAAGACCGAGACTGCTCAGCGTCGAAGAAGCATCCGAATGGTCCTTTCCGGTCACATCCGGAATCGTCACATAGGAGCCGATCGATACCTGGCAGGAAATGCTCTTTCCGCTCACGGTGCAGCCGACGATCTGTCCTTCCGAATACTGACTGCTTTCCACATCCGACTTCGTTACGGTGTAGCCGTTCTTTCTCGCATCTGCAGAAGCACTGTACAGAGAGCTCCAGCTGGAACCAGCATTCACGAGGCTGCCCGGATCCCAGGAATAGGAACCCTTTGAAACCACACAGTTAATCGAGGCTCCGGATTCATAGCTGCCCGTATCATTGGACACCAGGACGTCTGAACGGTAGCTGTCGCTGTAAACATAGGAAACATTGCCGAGATTCAGACCCATCGAGCTCAGATAACTCTTGAAGCTGTCCAGAGACTTGCCTGCCTGACTGGTTACGCTGTACTTCTTTCCGATGGCGACCTGAACCGTCACGCTGGTACCCGGAGCCACCAGCCCGCTCACGCTCTGGGACAGAATGGTACCCGCTGCCGAAGTGCTTTCCGTTTCCTGATAGGAAACCGAGATCTTTGCGCTGCTGCTGTTCTCAGCATTCAGGGAAGAAAGATACGCTTCAAATGCGGATTTTGTCTTGCCCGTATAATCCAGCAGATTCACTTTTCCTGCAGAAACAGTGAATTTCACCGTTGTCCCTTCTGCAGCCGTACCGGAATCCGGAGACTGCGACAGGACGATGCCGGCATCGCTGCTGCTGTAGAGAAGCGTGACACTGCTCTTGAGCTTCTGTGAACTTGTCCAGGTCTCTGCTTCGCTCCTCGTCTTGCCGACATAGCTCACGATTTTGATGGCCTTGCCCGAAGATAAGGTCACGGTGATCGAAGAACCGGACTTCACCTTCGTTCCGGCCTTCACGCTCTGCGAGAGGAAGCCGCCGCTGGCTACCGTATCAGAAGCCTGGGCAGCAATCGTCAGCGTGATGCCATTCTGCGATGCCCATGCCTGCATATTCTTCCGCGAATACGAAGAGAAATCCGGAACGGTCACTTCAGTCTTTTCGTCGGAATCGCTGCCGCTTGAGAATGTGATCGTCAGCTCATCAGAACGTTTCATGGTCGTGCCTGCATCTGCAGAAGCCTTCAGGAACACACCCTTTTCTACCTTGTCATCGCTCTCAAAGGCATAGCTCACTGCCGTGAACTTATGGTCTTCAAACCACTGCTCGACCTCTGCCTGCTTCTTGCCGGTAAAATCAGGCATCTTGAATTCCTTGTCCGGATCCGGTCCATTTGACAGCGTGATCTCCAGAACCTCTTCAGACCCTAAGACCGAATCTGCTTCAATGCTCTGAGACAGGACGACATCCTGATCCTTTTCTTCATCATACGTATAGTCGAAGGTGCACTGATCAGAAGAAACCGAATTCTCTGTCATCCAGCTTTCGACATCGCTCTTCGTCTTTCCGACGAAGGCCGGAACCGTGATCTTCGCCGTTTCAGGGGCCGAGGAAAAATAGTACGCTGCCGTTCCGACCGTCGCCGTTCCCAGACCGATTGCAACCCCGAGCAGGATCTTTGTTGTCTTTGCAAGTCTAATCATTCGCATTCCCCTCATCTGCCGCAATCGTCAGCTCAAAGCGATCATGAATCTTTCCCTTGGCGATCGTATAGGTTCTTCCTTGATACGTATCCGTGACCGGATCCATGTCTCTGAGACTGTAAAGCTCATAGATATCTCTTGCCGAATCCGTCTTCAGATCCAGATACAGCGTATAGGTTCCTTCTGAAAGAGAAGCAAGATCAATCGATCCGTCAAAGCATGCTTCATCAGCCGTGTAATCCGACTGCAGCATCTTTCCGAGATCTACCGGACATGCCTTCGTATTCATGGAATACGAGGTTACAGTTCCATTCTCATCCTCGATCAGAATCGTATAGGACGGATGATCGTCTGCCGTGATGGAAGTCCCTCTTAGCAGACCATATGCATCGATACTGAACTTGCCATCTTCAATCGTGAGTGAATTCGTTCCGAAGACAGAAGCACTGCGGATCGGCTTGCTGATGACAGACTTATCAATGCCGGACGTACCGATCGAAACCTCGAGACGATAGTTGTACATCGGTTCTGCATAGAAGCTCACGATGGATCCGTCGGTTCGATTCTCGCTCTGATCGATATCATCCTTCGTGCAGTACAGCGGTACTGTCCCGGATTCCTCCCCATTGGTGACTTTCACCTGGATCTCATACGTTCCTGCCGCAAGCCCTGAGAGATCTGCAGAGACTTCATAGAGTACATGCGAATACGTATACGAATCGCCGAGGCTGACCGGAGACGGAAGATCGCTCATCTTTGCATCAAAGACCGTCTCTTCGTCCGTTTCCATATTCCGGAAGATCAGAGAAACCTGGTTGCTGTCGCTGGCATCCATGCCCTTCAGGAAGGCCATACCGCTGATCGTCAGCACCTGATCCTTCAGAGAANCACTTTCGACGCCTCTCATCACATTCTCGCTAACATCTTCCGTCGGCTTGATGGTGCATCCGGTTCCTTCGGTGTAGTTCTCATATCCATCTGCACAGACACAGGAACCAGCTGCTTCATCATACGAAGCATTCACGCCGCAGCTCACTTTCTGCACCGTCAGTGCCAGTCCATCTGTTCCGGACAAGGATGCCGACGAGAAGGCATACGAATTGCCATTGGCAGTATGCGGATCCGGAAGGCTCTGGATCAATGGCAGCCAATACGTGCTGCTGTATTCCGATACTGCCGAATAAGACCTTGCGAAACTGAAGAAATACGTTCCTTGTGCAAGGGAAGACACATCGACATCCGTGCTCCACTTCAGAACATCGCTGTCGGCAGAAACCGTAAGCGGAATCTCTGAAACAGAAGCGAAGGCATCGCTCTGAATCGTCAGAGTTTCCGTGACCGTATTCTCGCTATCGGTCAGAATGCCAGGCACATAGCTTCTTCCTTCCAGATGCAGCGTGCCATTCTCATTCCAGCTGAGCGCATCCAGCGTCTGCACCGCGTCACCAGTCGCCGTTCTTCCGGTGATCTGGATCGGCGTCGTATTGATCAGCGTCACCTGATCCTTGCGGATCCAGCCGACCATCGTATCGAAGTTATAATCAAGCCCTCCCATACTGCTGAGGTGGGTGACGACATTGCCGGAAGTATCCAGCACATTCGTGGACTGCACTTCATACCATCCATCCCGTTCTGCCAGAATCGCAAGCGTATGGTTCTTCTGATAGCGGGAACCGTATTCCGTATTGTAGAGCACGGATCCGTTGACTGACTTCAGGATATCCACATGGGCATCATTCTTTACAATGCCAAGACTCACCGAATTGAAATCAGTCAGCTTTCCGTTCCAGTCGTTGTCGCACTTGTCAATCGCATAGGCAATCGAAGCGATCTTGACGCCCCAGTAGTTGTCCGTAGCATATTTCACATTGAAGCCGGAACCCTTATTGCCAAGATGCGACCCGAAGTATCTTGCATCATTGATGTCCAGATATCCTCTCAGATTGATGCTCATATGTTCATTGATCGCCTGCTCGACACTGCTGAAATACGAAGCCTGATCCGGATCGGAATCCACCGCATTCCAGCCGAAGAGATTGTTTCTTTCCTGGGCATAGGCGCTCATGCCATAGCCTGACTCCAGGCATGCCATCGCAAAGATCTCCAGGGCATTGACCCCATACTTGTCCTGGGCAGAAAGCCAGATCGAACCCGTATTCCAGAGCTTGCTCGAGGAATCCTTCCCGACTGAGCTCAGAAACTGATTGAACGTGCTCTCAGAGATTCCGGTCTTCGAGCGCAGGAACACGAATTCATAATACGGATAATACACTCCCGCCTGGTTCTGGCAGGTACGGTCGGTATAGAACGTCGTGTTGTCATAGCTGTAATAGACATCACCGACTTTCATCCAGTCAGCTGCCGGTCCGACCGCACTGGTCCATTCCTGAACCTGGCCGCCATTGGACGGATTGCCCCAGCCGCTGAAATAATGCAGCACGAGATCGGCATAATTCCCATTCTGCTCCACCTTGTAATACTGCTGATGCGCATAGGTCAGAAACGGCTGTTCGCCGTCATACGTCGAATTGCCGCCAAGATACATGCCCCAGCCGTTTTCAATGACTGCCATCGGAATGAGATCGACATTCTTCAGGTTCACATAGCCTTCAAAGCCCGCCGCATCGACGAGTACCTGCGCATTGCCGTCGCTGTCCGGAACGGAATACAGGCCGAGATACTGCAGCTCCCGGTGCCAGGTGACTGCCGTGGTCTTATTGTAAGCAGGCATGGAGCCGGAAAGATCATAATACTGGTAGATCGTGACGGTATTGGCACCGGAACGCTGCGGATACGTATAGACGACGCCGGCACTCATATCGATGATTCTGCTTGGCGAATACGAAGCACTGCTGCGGATGACGCCGGCATCGCCGAGCGCATACATCTGCCGCTTCGCTTCGGAATAGTCGCCAGTGCAGGCAATCATCTCAAAGCCTGCATTGCCGCCGGACGAAACGACCTTGTCTACTTCATAGAGACTGCAGGCCATCGGGTAATAGTCATATTCTTCCTTTGCCGAGACTTCCACGGTCATTGCGGGCAATGCAGTGACCAGAGAAACCGCGAGACTCAGCACTGCTGTCAGAATCGGAAACGTTCTCATTCTGTCACTCCTTTACTCATTCAGGTTCACATTGACCGTGATCCACGTATCCTGGCCGCTGACTTTCAGCTTCAGCACGCCGGTATACGTGATCGGATGATCTTCCGGATCATATGCATAGAAGAACAGATATCCCGAAGACGTATCCGAAATCGTCTTCCCGAGGATATTCTGGAATTTCAGTGTATGGACCTCTAGCGGCAGCGCATCAAATACTTCCGAGGAATTCGCCGGCACATACTGTGCACTTTCCAGCGAAATCGTATCGCCATACAGCGACACGGCATCGACCTCAAACGCATAGACCCGGGTCGTCGAAGGAAGCAGGTATTCCTGGTCCTGGCCATTCATGGTCTGATACAGCGGTTCGCCGGTGATCTCTCTTGCCTTCGAGACCGTCATCTGATACGTCTTGCCATCCGTGATGACATCGCCATCCGTGTAAGCAAGCATTTCTGAAGTCCCCTTCGGGTCAGAGAGCGAGAAGGAAAGTGCCTTGGTCTGGAAATCCATGGATACCGTAACGCTGCTCAATGAAGAATCCTTCACGGGAATGAAGATATTCGCATCAAACGGAGAGGTCTCCGAGATCAGCGAGAACAGCACATTCTGCCTGCCGAGAAACAGGTTATTCTCTTCCAGCGTATTCACGTAATCAGAAACCTGATCCAGACGGATGCCTTCACTAGTCGTGAAATGAGACAACGAAACATTAAGCGGACTCTCTCCCTCAATATGCACATTGGCAATCACGAACCGGAAATCAAGACCATCCAGCGCAAACACCTTGTAATCATTCACAGAAATACTCAGCGAAGACATCTCGGTCGTCCGGGAAGGAACGCTCATCGCCCCGGCGGTCGCAAGCGAAGCTTTCTCGCCGATCGTATCAGGATCCGAAGAAGCAGCACTGCTGTTCTTCGGATCGTGCAGCAGAAACAGAAATGCTGCAATCACAGCAGCGAGAATAACCACGATTACGATCAGAAGCCGGGAAGTTTTCTGTTCATCTTTTCCTGTCATGTTCCTTATTATAAACGATCTGCACGCATTCTGCTGATTCTCCTGGGATGGAAACCATGAAAAAGATCTGCCGCTGGCAGCAGATCAGTGATTCAGAAACAAGTGCTGATAAGAGGTGATCGGCTCTGACATCGCTGCCTGTTTCTGAAGAGACAGATGTTCTTCCTGCATGGATTCTGATGCCATCAGCTTCTTCACTTCTGCAATCAGCCCTTCCGCATCCGCAAACACATGCTCTTCCGCCACATACTGCGGCCGATGCAGTGTGGATGAAAAGCCCATGATCAGCATCTCATTGAGGAATGCATGCTTCACAGCCGAGACGATCTCACTCCCGTAGTTGATATCGAAATACCAGCCGCACGCCGCAAAGAGCTGATTCAGGATCTGCCTTGAAGCAGCAGGATACAGCCGCACATTCGGATAAGACCCGAAGGCCAGCAGCTTCGAAGACATCTCCGTGACTGCCGCAATCCGGAATTTCATCTCCGGCAGTCCCTTCACGAGTTCTTCCAGCGAAGCGATCTGATCCGAGTTTGTGCAGATCAGCACCTCATTCCGGTTCCTTCCTGCATGGTCAAACGCGTACACGAATCCAAACGGACGCACCTCTTCCGAAGAAGCCCCGAGCGACAGCAGCTTTCGGCAGCTCTTTCTGTTCTGCACGAGAATTTCCTTCGTATGCGAGTTTCCAGCCAGGATCATCTGCATGTTTCCGGGAATATCGTCTCTTGGCTCCTCTTGCCAGAACAGGACATTGCCTGCTTTGCAAGAAGCCAGCCGCTCGCTGACAAACAGCGGCGTCGACAGCGAATTGTAGAAGATCCGCTGTCCTTCATAGCCAAGCTCCCTGATCAGAGAAACCGCCAGTTCCGTCCGGCCGCTGAACAGCTCCGTCATCCCATTCCGATTGACCAGAATATCTCCGGTCACATAGTTCTCGACGACCCGTTCTCTTCCTTCTTCATCCATCCACGAGCAGGAGAACCGCTCGCCTTTCTCATTGAAGATCGTTCTTGCATAGAGAAGACCATGGAGATCATAGTGGTCGGTGAACCGCACGATTCCGTTTTCATCCAGCCAGTCCGCATCGCTGACAATCCGGCTATGCAGAGTCTTTGCATAGAAGATCCGGGCTCTCAGGTGATTGCGGTCATAGACCCTTGCCGACATGCCGTCCGCACTGATCTCCCAGTAATCCGGAAGCTCGATCTGATTGAAATACCTGCTCGTGCCCGGCAGCCAGCCCGCATGACCTAGACGGTACGATTGAATCTCAGCCTCGCTTTTCTTCCTTGGCACATAGACTGCTCCGCAAAGCGCACCCGCAGTTTCATCGTAACAGAACATGCGGTACAGAGAAATGACATCATCCGGCAGCGACGCTTCTTCGGAAAGCACGACCACCGGCCCGGAAAAACCCGCACTCCGGAACGAATCCTTCAGCATCTCTGCTGCTTCATCATAATGATCAAGAAGCAGGATTCCTTCCTCTTTTACTCTGCCTGTATCACGCTTTTCCATTTCTGCACCACGTTTTCTGTGAGATACTCTGAAGCAATCTCATAAGAACATTCCGAATATGCCCTGCGATCAGCCGTCAGGAAATACTGCACAACCGCATCAGACAGTGCCTGTACCCGCTCCTGGTCGCTCATCGTTTCCGAAACCGGAATCAGCGTTCCGTTCTTCCCGTTACGGATAAAGGAAGGATTTCCATAAGGAACATCGAAACCGATCATCGCCAAGCCGCTGCCGACTGCTTCCATGAGGCTGAGCCCGAATCCTTCGCTCGTCGAACCGGAAAGATACAGCTCATAGTCCTGATAGAGGTCTTTCATTTCCTGCTGACCGAGCAGATGAATATACCGCGAAGCATTCCGCTTCCTGATCAGACTTTCAAGCCGCTGATACTCGCTGCCTGCTCCGCAGATATCCAGCGTCAGTTCAGACACATCCGCCTTGGCAAGCACGCAGGCTTCAATGACCCAGTCCAGATGTTTCTCGCTGGCAAGCCTCGATGCAGTCACAATCGAATACGGTTTTCTGGGTTTCTTCGGATAGATCAGCTGATCAAGGCTCCCGACCGGGATCACCTCGATCTTCGGAACAGCTCCGACATAGTGTTCAAACTGCGCTGCCATCTTCTGTTTCTGAGCAATGGTCGAGGTGATGAAGAAGCTGATATGGCGGTACAGATCAAAGGGATACTCATAGTAGTTATTCCAGAGAATGTGCGTATCATCCGTTCCGGATACGCTGTAATGATCCGCATGCACGACGATGCCGATTCTTGCCTGGCCGGCATTCTCGAAGATTGCCTGGCCGATGCCGGTCGTCCGATCGACGATCACGGTATCCTGTCCGGAAAGATGCAGGCACTGCACGAAGTAGCCGACGAAGTCTTCTTTCGAATAGAAGATATGATCCGGAAAGCGGAACATTGAATTCTTCGGACCGGTCAGTTCTTCATAGGCAATGGACCCATCTTCATGAAAGAACCTTCTCTGATACAGGTGCGCGCTTCCATCCAGGGGTGCATAGTATTCCGAATAAATTCTTCCGTATGTGAAGTAGTCCTTGCGGATCAGAGCCCCATGCGATACAAACTCCACCCGATGAACCAGATCCTGTTTCTCATCCGTGAAGTAGATGGTGCAGTAGTGACCCGGATCCTGAAACTGCAGCCTTCCGATCCTGCCTGTTCTGCTCACGCTGAACTTCTGATCGGCAAGCGTCGCTTCGAACTGCTTCAGCGTATAAGTCACCGGCGAAATGCGGAAATCGGTGAAATACGTATACAGCCAGATCACTTCGTCATCCGCAAAGCCGATATGCTTCGTGAAATGCTCGATGTTCTCCTGGGGAAACATATCAGTGAAGATGAACTTAGCCGGTTCTTTCAGCACCCGGAACATCCTGGCCCGATAGAGCTGCGCATATTCGACGCCGCTGGATGCCCAGCCGATGCCGAGATTGAAATTGTAGATCATCGCGCTTCTCCTTACGGAAACAGAATCATCTGCTTCCCGTCAGACCCCTGCCCTATTTCAGCCAGGAAGAAGTTGCGGGCAATGTTCTCCATCATCGTCTGCTCCATATTTTCAAAGGAATGGTATGCCTCCCGGCTGTATTCGAAGATCGGGTTCCGCTGGGCAGTTCCTCGCGAGGTGATCGCATACTGCAGCTGCTGCAGATAGTCGACTTCCTCGATCCATCCTTCATCCAGCGCCTTCAGCATGCATGCGCGCTCGAACTCCTGCAGCTGCTCTGCATTCTCAAACGAATCTTCTTTCTGCTTCAGCAGTCCGTCCGCATAAGCCTCCAGCCTGTTCAGAAGACCCGCAGAATCTTTCTGAGGGGACAGAGAAAGCACTTCCGGATTCACTTCATACGAAAGATGATCGAGCACATAGCGGCAGAGATCGCTTTCTGAAAGAGAGCGATGGCTCTTCACGAACCGCTTCAGGTTCTCATGCACGATCTGCTTCAGCAGATCTTCCTGCACGGCTTCGCCGTCCAGCAGCCGATTTCTTGCGGCATAGAGGATCTCTCTCTGTCTTCTCAGAATCTGATCATACCGGACTGCCTGCTCGCGGGTTGCGACACTCTGCTCTTCCATGGTCCGCTGAGCCCGCTGGATCAGGCGCTTCAGCCGCCCATGGGAGATGGATTTCTTTCCGGAAAGCACCGCTTCCGTCTGATCAGGAAACATTTCCGTCACAATCTCATCTTCCAGCGATACGAAGAACTGGCTGCTGCCCGGATCGCCCTGGCGGCCTGCTCTGCCTCTGGCCTGCCGCTCCAGACGGGTATTCTCCATGCGGCCGATGCCGATCACCGCCAGTCCGCCAAGTTCCTGCACACCGTCTTCCAGCTTGATATCAGTGCCTCTGCCAGCCATGCCGGTCGATACCGTCACCGCATTCTTCCTGCCGGCCGCAGCGATGATCTCCGCTTCCCAGTATGCATTGCTTGCATTCAGAACGCTGTGCGGCACATGGCGATCTACCAGCATCCGCGAGAAGATCTGCGTATCCTGGATCGTCGCCGTGACGATCAGCACCGGCTGCCCGGTCGCGTGATGGTTCAGCGCTTCTTTCAGGGCTGCTTCAAACTGCTCTTCAGCCGTCATGAAATACCGGTCTTCCCGATCGATGCGCTGCAGCTTCTTATGAGGCGGAACAATGACCACCCGCTTGTGATACACCTGGCGCAGCTCTTTTCTCGCATCAAAGAAGGTGCCGCTCATGCCGCACATCTTCGGAAACATCAGGAACAGATTCTGGTACGTGATCGAAGCAACTGAACGCTGCTCCTGGGAAAGCTCCAGGTGTTCTTTCTGTTCAATGGCCTGATGGACCCCGCCCCTGAGCTTCATGCCAGGCAGGCTTCTGCCGGTGCTGTTATCGAGCAGGACAATCTCCCCGGAATCGGAGATCATGTAGTCCTTCTGAATCAGAAACAGCACTCTGGCTCTTAAAGACAGCTGAATATGCCGGTTCAGCTCGAAGTTCTCATGCGCATAGAGATTGTCAATCCCGAAGAACCGTTCTGCATAGGCAGTCCCTTCCTCCGTGAGCCAGACTGACTTCTCTTCGGTCTCATAGTCTCTTCCTTCTTCCAGCGTCGAAACAAAGAAATCCGCACTGGCATAAAGATCCGACTGCACTCTTGGCGAACCGGAGATGACCAGGGGCATCTGCGCGCCATCCAGCAGTACGGAATCAGCTTCATCGATCAGGATGAACTCAAACGGACGCATGAACCGGTCTTCCGCCCGCATCACGAGATTGTTGAGCAGGTAGTCAAATGCBAGCACGCTGTGCGTCGTATACAGAATATCTGCCGCATAATTCACCCGCTTCTCATCATTGGTAAAGGAATGATCCGGAGTTCTGGAGACCCCTGCCCTCTCCGTCAGGCCCATGAAGGAAAAGACCGGCCGCATCTGCTCTGCATCACGATAAGCCAGGTATTCATTCGCCGTGACCAGAATCGTGCTCTTTCCGGTTAAGGCATGGAGATACAGCGGCATCGTTGCCGTGAGCGTCTTTCCTTCGCCGGTATTCATTTCCGCTAAGCACCCCTGATGCAGTGCAGCAGCCCCGTAGATCTGCTCGTCAAACGGATAGATCCCGAGGACTCTGCGATCTGCCTCAGCAATTGCTGCATAGGCTTCCGGAAGAATCTCATCCAGGCTCTTTCCTTCTGAAAGCTCCTGCTTCAGTCTCTTCGTCTCCAGCCTGAGCTCCTGATCGCTCAGCCGGGAGATCTTTACGGCAGATGCTTTCACGGCATCTGCAATCTGTTTCAGCTTTCTGTCTGTCATTGTCTGCCGGTCTCCGTGATCGTGAAGGAATGGAAATGGAATGCATGGGCCCCGGCACAGATCAGCTGTGCTTCATAGCTGTATGCCTTCAGCGGACACTTCAGATCCATCTCCGGCTCGTCCATGACCCGACTTCCTGCTTCCTCTCCGTTTTTTCCATGAAATACAAAACGCAGAAAAATTCCCTGCGGCACATCCGTGTCGATCTTCAGGGAAACATGATAGCTTCCTTCCCCATCAATAATGGGAAGCGAAGGCTCGATTCTGCCGGCCTGATAGTTAACCATCGAATACCAGACCTTGATCACCGTTCCGGCCGGCATCAGTGCATTACGGAATTCCACATCATCCTGGGCAATAAACCTGATCTCTGATCCGTACAGATACGTATCGCCGGCATTTTCGTTCCAGGTTATCGTCCAGCTGTTTTCAAGTTCATTCATCCTGTTTCTGCTCTCTTCCGAATTCTTCCCGCAGCACACGGTGATACTGCCAGATAAACCAGCTGACAATGCCATGCGTATCATCGTTATGACGGCCATGCAGGCCTTTGCCGATCAGCTTTGCCTGACTGCCCTTCATATGTGCCAGAAGCTTCTGATACGCATCCTGGTCATAGTCATCTTCAATCATGTAAGCCGCATAGATCGTCCGGCCGGACCAGTCGGTCTTTTCAAACTGATCCCAGAAACGCGCATTAAGCGCTTTTACTGCCTCTTGGCTGAGACTGCCTTCCGACTTCCACAGCACATCGAGCGAGGTTGCAAACAATCCTGGTCTCACAAGGCGTTCATTTTCAGCCACATTGCCGAGACTGACTAATGGTTTTCCGACAATCACATTGCCAGCCGCAATGCGAATCGCATAATACAATGCCGCAAACGTGCCCATCGAAAGTCCCGAGAGCACGACCTGATTCTCAGAGAACCCGAGTTCCCCGCACGCTTTTCTGATGGCGCTGACAATCAGCGATTCATATTCCTCGCTGCCAAGATAAAACGCTCCGCCCTCAAGCCTTGATTCGCTGATCAGAAGAAACGGGCATCCCATCCTTCTCATCATCCGGTATCCTTCAAAGCCTTCCATGGTCTTGTAACCGGAGAAATACACACATAATGGCGGTTTCAGATCCCCCGGATCAAAATACGTGAATACTTCTTCTCCATCAGCAGTGACAAGCCGTTTTCCGCCAGGGAGAAAGGCACCTGCGCCTCTTCTGGAATAACGGTCATGCAGCGCCCGGATCTTCAGTTTTCCATGCCCGCACGCATTCAAAGAAACAAATACCGGCCCGGAAAGCTTCTCGTTATCAATCGTCACCGGCTGCCTCAGATCTGCTTCTGAGAAGGTCCAGGTATTCTGAATCGCCGAAACACTGCCCCGCGGGAACTGGATGATCTGGAGTTCGATCGAGACACTATCATCCTTCTCATACTCCAGCCAGAAATCAATTGCCTGGCCTTCTTCCACCGGGATATTGCCGCGCCAGAATACTGCCTGGTGCATCGTATCTCCGAACGATCCTTCCAGGACTGCCTCCGTGTATCCATGCCACGTCACGGAACCGTGGAAATACGGAGAGACCGACATCATATGCGGATCGAACTTCTCGCCATACGACCTCGACTCATAGTTCTTCAGCTGATCCGAAAGAAACGGCTTCAGATCTGCTGCAGAAATCTCCTGTCCGGCTCTCGCTTTCCTCAGCCATTCCATTGCGGAATTCTGCTTCAGCCCTGCCAGGAAGAACAGGCAGTGGGCCCGCACATGGCGATTCAGATACTTCGCTTCTTCTTCGCTGAGTTCTCTCAGAATGAAGGCGATGTCATATTCGGGATCCGAAGCATTCAGCTCCGGCTCATAATTCCATTTCACATCCTCGCTGAAAACAACCTCCAGAGAGAGATCATTCCCGCCCAGCTGCAGTGCCTGAATGCTGATCAATCTGAATCACCTCCTTCCATGCCTTCTCAAGCTCCGGCGCCGTGAACCGGCTGCCAAGATCATAAGACGCAATCTGCGCTTCATTGAAATGCGCCACGCTGCCCAGATAGTAATCCGCTGCTTCGGGCAGTTCAGAAAGATCCTTCAGGATTTTTCCGTTCCTTCCGTCCTCGATATATTCTGTCTTCTGCATTGTGATCTGCGGAATGCCCATGCTCATGGCAGAAATCTCCAGGAACTGATCCGGCAGCGGTGACAGATCGCATACGACCCTCTGTTCCCGGAGCGTTCTGCTCACATGCATCTCATCCACGCACTGTGCGACAGAAAATACTCTGACCAGCGGATCTTCTAAGACATCATTCTCTCTGACTCCTTCTTCAGTTCCTGCCATCTCCGGATTCATGCCTGCTCTGCTGAGAGCATTCTGAGCCCGCTTCAGCAAGCCGATCTTCTCGTCATACTTCGAAGACCGCGTGAACAGGCAGACCCTTGCCCGATGATTCTGATTCCGGATATATCCGCCCAGCAGCACGATCATGCGGTCAAACTGCTCTTCGGACAGATCATCGCAAGCCGCCAGAATATTCTGAACTTGCAGATGCTGGCTGATGCCGAACTCAACTCTCGTCTCATAAGGCGTGATGACCCGGATCGGCGTATCGCGATGCAGATGCTTCTTCACTTCTTCTGCAGTGCTTTGTTTATCCGCAACGATGCAGCCAGCCGAATCCAGCAGTTCCTGTTCTGCTTCTGTGAAGGCATGTGCCTCCATTCTGCGTTCGAAGAACGACAGAATCTTCGGCCTCTCTTTCAGAACCGTATTCAGCAGCTCGGAATGCAGCGGATGCATCGCAATCGTGAACACATCTTCTTCTGAAGTATCCTTCAGAAAATCAGCCAGGACTTCGGCAATGACTTCATCAAGATTCTGATAACGCTGCTTTGCATAAGGAACCTTTTCATTGCCATGCAGGAAGAATGCACTCTCCGGGTTGATGACGACATGTCCATCCTCCAGATATCTTGCAAACTTCCATACTCCCTGCTCATCAAAATATCTCTGGAACGAAGCAACTCCGTTCTCATAAGCAATCTGCTGCGATACAAACCCGCGGTCATCATAGAAATTGCTCGCACTCATCAGGCCATTCCGGAACAGATCCACCCGGAACATGTTTCCATCTTCTGCGAAGCTGATCTCTGCATACTTCTCACGATTGTGCATGACGAGCACGGCAAATGGCGAATATACGAATTCCACGTCTTCCGGCCACGAAAGATCATGAAACGAGAACGTATGCATGGCTCTTACTGAAATGCCCTGCATCGCATCAAAGCACGACCAGTACGGCACATGATAGACCCCCTGGCGATGCAGGAAATGGCGGAAGTTCGGGGAAAAACTCAGCAGCACGACCTCCAGAGGAGCAACCTTGCGGCGGAAGAACAGCTGGACCTGCTTGACGGTATCATCGAACTCCGTGACCGTCCTTGACCGATACCAGACCTGTTCGTTTTCTCTCCAGTCATTTTCCTGATACCACGCCGGAATGAAATACTGCATAGCTCTCTCCTTTCTCACATCACAAGAAGAACCGATAGGCGTCATACCGGTAGTATGTTCCGATTTCCTGCACGAAGCTGCAAACGATACTGACAAGAATCATCACCGAAGACGGCACCATCGCAAGCGCTGCAGGAATCTGTCCCCTGAGCGAAAGCCCCATGGAAACAGCCATGCACAGCATCTGCAGGAACCCGCTGAGAAAACTCCACTTCAGCACAATGCCAGTCAGATACCTCTTCGTCTTCTTTCCTGCTGCTAAGCCGATGATGCTGTCGCCATTGCGCTGCAGCTGATGCGCTGTTTCCTTCGGATTCAGCATCAGCATCGAGAACACCACGGAAAGCACCACAATCAGAATCAGATAGACTCCGACCCCGAGCGGCTTGGTAAGCACCAGATTCTCACTTGCCGAAGCAAGAGATGCATTCTCCGGGAAGAAATACGCCAGCATCTTCACGAAATAATACGGGACGAAAAATGCCGAAGCTGCAAACATCACGGGCATGATGCCCATCGGAGCCCGCTTATAGGCAAGATAGTTCTGATCCGCATGCACGTTATGAATCGATACTCTCTGCAGCGGAATCCGGATAATCGAATTTTCCATCAGAACCGTTCCGATGATCACAATCACGCAAAGCCATATCATCTGCCGGAATTCGAAGAAATGATTCGCATTCATGTTCTGAACCAGCGAAGTCACGATGTTGATCAGAATAATCGGCATCGAAGCACCGATGCCATGTTTTTCATTCTCAAAGCAGAGATAGCTGATTCCTGCTGCTCCGGCAATCATCTCGAGAGTCACGATCAGCCTCAATGCCCAGATCGGTCCGAGATCGCTTCGGTAGGTCAGCTCATAAGACCTCATGATTGCCATCACGATGCTGAACAGGATCGCAGCCGTGCGCATCCAGCGATCACTTTCCATTTTCGAAATCTTCGCTCTTGAAGCAGAGCTGCGGAACGCAAAGATAATCTGCACCAGCAGCGAAGCATTGATATACGGCATGATGCCAAGCGCCATCACCGTCACCCGATAGCGATCCCCGCTCACCATCATCGAAAGCAATGCCTGCACATCTGCGGCACCGGGATTGAGGGAATCCGGATCAATGCCATACAGTACAATGCTCCGGCACAGCAGATAGACTGCGGCAACCTGAATCGTGAACAGAATCCGATTCCGCAGCTCATGTGTTTTCTGTTTCTCCATCCAGAATGAATCCTTCCTATAAACCTGAATTCTTCAGATACGCATAATGGTCATCCGCCGGCTGACGAATGACCAGTTATGTGTTTCTGACTGATTAATGCTTTCTCACCTGAAGCAGAACCGCCCCATTCAGTTCTTCCAGTTCCTTTGACTCAGTCCCTGCGGCTGAAGCCGTCCGCGAAGCGCTGACTTCATTTCCGCTGACATTGCCCTCTGCCATATGATTGCTTGACATCTCACTGAAGGAATCTTCTGCCGACATCCGGATGCTGTTTGAAATGCTGTTGCTGTTCAGAGACTCAGACTCCGAAGCAGCCGTCGAAGCAGAAGCAGACTTGCTTTCGCTCGCTGCGGCACTTGCACTGTCACTCGAGCTTGCTCTCTGACTGCTGCTCTCAGAAGCCGAAACAGACTCACTGACAGATGCTTCATCCAGAACACTCCCGGACGAAACACTTTCAGAACCAGTCTCCGAAACTGCACTAGCACTCGGAGCAGTCGCACTGGCAGACTGAACTCCTGCCATTACAGTTTCTGCTGCCGTCTCAGATTCACTTGTGCGATCTGAAGCAAAGCTTCCCTCCGAAGTACTGATGCTTCCGCTCCCAGAATCAGCCATACTTGAAGAAGTACTGACAACAGCCTCCGTGCTCTGTGAAGCAGAACGGCTTTCACTGACTGATCCACTTTCAGAACCAGAAGTACTCTCAGAACCTGATATGCTTCCGCTGATGCTTGCAGACTCACTGCTGCTAGCTGATGCACTCTCACTTTCTGATTCGGACCTGCTGCCTGAAGCTGAAAGACTCTCGGTCTCTGATTCACTTGTGCTATCATACTCAGACTCGCTTGTGGAGGTGCTTACGGAAACACTATCAGATTCGCTGGCGCTCTTGCCCTGACTCTCCGAACCACTTATGCTTTCAGACTCGCTGCTGCTAGCTGAAACACTCTCGCTTTCGGATGCACTAGTGCTATCAGACTCAGACTTACTGCCTGAAGTCGAAAGACTCTCACTCTCCGATTCAGACTCACTTGTGATGGTTGAGGTGCTTTCAGATTCATTATCTGATTCGGAAGTACTGATGCTCTCGGATTCAGATGCACTTTCAGATTCTGATGAGCTCTCAGATTCAGACGCACTCTCAGAGCTGCTTTCGCTATCAGACTCACTTACGCTGGTCGATGTGCTTTCAGATTCACTGATGCTCTCAGACTCAGACTCCGATTCACTCTCAGATTCGGAAGTACTGATGCTTTCGGATTCAGATGCACTTTCAGATTCTGATGAGCTCTCAGACTCGGATTCCGATTCACTCTCAGACTCGGATTCCGATTCACTCTCAGACTCGGAAGTGCTGATGCTCTCGGATTCAGATGCACTTTCAGATTCTGATGAGCTCTCAGACTCAGACGCACTCTCAGAGCTGCTTACGCTATCAGACTCACTTACGCTGGTCGATGTGCTTTCAGATTCACTGATGCTCTCAAATGCGGAAGTACTCACACTCGCAGAAGCTGATGTACTCGTGCTTGAAGAACCGCTGATACTAGCCGAAGTGCTAGTGCTCTTAGATTCACTGGTGCTCTGGCTTGCAGATAAGCTTGAAGAATTACTACCGCTGATACTAAGAGAAGTACTCTTGCTGAGGGAAGCACTGATGCTTTCAGAAGCACTGACAGATGCAGAGTGTTCAATCTCGGAGACTAAACTGTTGCTGCTGTCACTGACAGATGCAGACATGCTTGCAGATTCTTTTCTGGAATCTGATTCCGATTCGCTAGCATGTCTGCTTTCGTTCTCTGAGTCTTTTCTGCTGGCAGAATTGCTATTGCTGATCGAAGTGCTGATACTCTCAGATCCATCTGCACTGATAGAGGCACTGGTGCTTGCTGAAGCAGAAATGCTTGCGGAAGTACTGGAACTTTCACTCAGAGATTTGCTATCTGAAGCAGATGCGTCTCCGCTTTCGGAAGCAGACCTGCTCGCAGAGGTACTGGTTTTCCCGGAAGCACTCTCACTTGCGGAAATGCTTGTGCTGCCGGAATTGCTGATGGATGCAGACTGTTCAGTGCTCAAGGAAGCACTTGCTTCTGCAGAAGAGCTTGCTGATTCAGAAATGGAACGGCTCTGAGAACGGCTTTCTTCTGAAGCAGTGCTTGCCGAAGCAGATTCACTCTCTGAAATGCTCTTCGTTTCAGAGAGGGACTGGCTCTCGGAACTGCTCCTGGAAGCTGAGATGCTTGCTGATTCAGATGCGGCAGTGCTGACGGATTCAGATTCCTTTAATGAAGTGGATTCACTTTCAGAACCCTCCTCACTTGCCGAAGCAGAACCGGATTCAGAGAACTTCCTGCTTTCTGATTCCGAAGTGCTTGCAGAAAGGCTGTCCCTGATCGAGCTGCTATCTTGTTCAGACTGACTCAGACTGCTCTCACCTTCATCGGATACAGATTCACTCTGTTCTGCAGAAACAGAAGCTGAGCTGCTCGCACTCAAAGAAGCAGAATCGCTCAGTTTTCCGCTAAGGCTCTCTGAAGTACTGACGCTTTCAGAGAAAGATTGACTGGATGATCTGCTTGCCGATCCTGAAGCAAAGATGCTATCAGATACGGATTTGCTGGTGCTTGCTGATTGACTCTCAGATTGACTGATATTCCTGCTCTGACTCTTCCAGCTGCTGATGCTTTCAGACTCGCTCTTGCTTGCAGAAGCAGAAAGACTTTCACTTTCAGATTCACTGGCGCTGGCGGAACCACTCTCACTTGCTGCTTTGCTTTCAGAAGCGGAAATGCTCTTCGATGCAGATCTNCTTGCGCTTGCGGATGCACCGCTCTCAGATTCGCTTGTGCTCTGGCTCTCGGATCTGCTTGCGCTTGCTGACTGAGAATTCCTGGCAGACTCGGAAGCCGATTCCGAAGCAGATTGACTGTTTTTTTGAGATTCGCTCTCAGATGCCGAACGGAAAGAAGCGGATTCAGATTGTTTCTTTGAATCGGATTCGCTGGAAGAAGAGAGACTTTCGCGAAGAGACCTGCTTGCACTCAGGTTGGAGGAAACTGATTCAGAACTGCCTCTGGATTCAGAGGAAAGCTCGCTCAGACTCTCAGAGGCTGAAGTAACTGCACTGCGGTTGCTGTGATATTCATCTACTCCATTTTCAAAGTCTTTTTCCGAGAAATATGCATATCCTTTTTTGCCGAAACTTACGACGTCCTTGCGATTTGTAGGAATAAACTTTCCATTTGCTCCAAGCGTTTTCTGAACAACAAGAATACCGCCGATCACCTTCGGATCAGAAGACCCCTCAGAGCCTCCCTGCTTTTCAATATCAAAGAGCGGATTCCCATTCTTATCGACTGTGATGTAATCAAAATAAGCTGTATGAGTCTGCTGGTCTTTTCCTACATAGGTCACTTTCACATAGTTTCCTGCTCCGGAATTCTGTTCCCATCTTCCTTCGGAGATCGAGGTAACCTGGCTCTCCTGGTAGAACCGGTATTCAACCAGATAGTTAGCCAGCTCGTTTCCTTTCTTCCAGTAATCTCCCCAGACGTAGCTTTCTCCTCTTGTGATAAACCCTTGCTGAAGCTCTTTCAGTTCAGCGCGAGCCTTTTCAATCTTTGCAATCAGATCTTCGAGATACTGATCTTCCAGATTTGACTGAGAGAACTGGACCGATGCAGACTGGAAAGCGGAATCAGCTGTGCTGATCGCAGCAGAGAGACTTGCCATCTCACTCTGATAGACAGAAGCAGATTCAGAAGCCTTAATAACACTTTCTGAAGCACTGGCAGAAGCAGAAACAGAATTGGATTCTGAGAGTGCTGCGGATTTTGAATCAGAAACAGAGGCCTCGCTCAGGGAAGCGGAAGCAGATTCAGAAGCAGAGTCTCTTGCGGACTCTGAAAGAGCCGCAGAGGCACTGGCAGAAGTGCTTAAGGAAGATTCGCTGGCAGACATGCTGGCACTGGCGGAATCAGAAATCGAAGTGCTGGCACTTTCTGCGCTTCTGCTTACGGATTCAATGGTACTGAGGGAAGTGCTTTCGGATGCGCTGAGACTGTCCGCTTTGCTGCCGCTGATGGAATCAGCTTCACTTTGCGAAACTGCGCTGATGCTTGCAGAAGCACTGTCACTTGCTTCAGATTCGCTGAGGCTTCCGGAAATGCTCTCGCTTTTGGATGCGGATGCGGCAGCAATGGAACCGGAAGCACTGTGAGAACCAGAGGCAGAAAGAGATTCGCTTGCACTGCTGGAAGTCTTCTCGGAAAGAACTTCGGATGCAGAGGCAGAAGCCGACTTTGCGGCAGAAGCAGAGGTGCTGGACGAGTCGCTTGCAGAGGTACCTGCATTGCTCAGAGACTCGCTCTTTCTCAGGGATTCACTGGAAACAGCAGAGAGCGAAGTGCTTCTGCTGAGAGATTCGCTTTTTCTGATGGAAGCGGTGCTTTCCGATAAAGAGGTGCTTTCAGATTCGGAAGCAGAACGCATGGAAGCAGAGATGCTTCTGCTTTCTGAAGCTGATGCTGCACGAGCGGAAGTGCTAGAAGAAGCTTCCGAAGCACTGGTGCTCTCTTTTGTCTTCATGCTTTGGGAAGAAGCAGCGGATGCCGAAGCAGAAGTGCTGATCGATTCAGAAACGGATCCGGAAATCGCGCTCAGGGAAGCATTCTCCTCTGCCAGAGATTCTGAAGCAGAGATAGAAGAAGATGCTGCGGCTGATTGCGAAAGAGAAGCAGAATCTCCGGAAGCATCGCTTTCTGAAGAGATGGCAGATTTCTGAGAAGATGCCTGGCTTGCATTGACAGAAAGCGAAGCGCTGGTGCTCTCTGAAATGCTCTGGCTCTTAGACTGGCTTGCGGCCTGCTCATTCTGGCTGGAAGCGGATGCGGCTAAGCTCTGGCTTGCAGAAGTGCTTGCTGCTGCAGAACCAGCAGAAAGGCTGAGGGATCTGCTCCTCGAGGCAGATATGCTTTCTGCGTTCAGAGAGGAAGATTCTTCTGAAGATTTCACTGAGGCAGAAACGGAAGCTTCAAAGAGAGACTGATTCTCCTGAGCCAGCGATTCAGAAGCAGCTGCAGAAGCGGATTGCGTGTCAGAAGTCTGTGCTGAGCGCATCTCGGCAGCAGACTCAGACTGAGAAGCAGCAGAAACTGTGGAAATCGAATCAGATTTTTCGGCAGATTCACTTGCCAGATAAACAGATTCCAGCTCGCTCTGCTGCTGGGCTTCGGCTTCGGACTGAGGCTGTGCCTCTGCTTCGTTTTCAGATTCCGGGCTTACGGATTCTGCTTCAGACTCAGATGCCTGGGCATTTGCTGTATAGTCGTTCTCACTGTCCGCAGCACTCTCAGACTCCATTTCCTGAGCATAGACGGTATTCCCATGGGCGGCGAAAGTCGTTCCGATGACGGTTCCGGCGGCAGCAGCACGCCCTAAGAGAGAGCTCTTCCGCTTTCTCGAAACTTTTGATTTTCTATCTTCTTTTCTTGTTTTCATAGACCTACCCTGTCTGTTTTCTGATTAAAAGAAGAAACAGGAAGACCAGAGGAAAGATTTCTTATTTTCTGAAAATAAATCTTCCTGTATGCTTTGCTGAGCGATGCGTAAATTCTGCGGTTTATCCAAAAAGGAATATCAAAAAACCGCATTATTAACGCAAAGTCATTTTAACATTGAGCGCATGTTTCTGCCAGACAACTGCTTGTAAAATTCCTGTGATTTTCAGTTAAAGTTTCTGAAAGAGCTTTCAGATAAAAACCGCCGGCTTCAGCCAGCGGTTATGGTTCAATCTGAGATTTTGTCTTTTAGTGCTTTTGCAGGATGGAAGACAACGGTACGGGATTCGGGGATACGTACTTTTTCCTTCGTGCGGGGATTGATCCCGCCGCGTTCCGGGCGCACTTTCTGTTCGAATCTGCCGAAGCCGTGAATGGAGATGTTCTTCCCTTCTGCAAGTTCCTGCTTCATGGCTTCGAATACGGTGTCGACATATTCGCCAGCCTGCTTGCGGGTAATGCCTTTTGTATCTGAGATGGTGCGGGCAATATCCTTTCCGGTGAATACGATTTCCGGCTTATACATAGCCTGCTACCTGGATCCCTTCTCGTAGGGGATGCCTTCTGCTTTCGGTGCGGCAGAGTTCCTCGATGTGAATGCAAGGACGATCAGCGAGATGATGTAAGGCATCATGTTATAGATCTTCGAATCGATGTTCAGTGCATTCAGGAAGGCAATGCCGGAATAGACATTGGATAATGCCCGGAAGAAGCCGAACATCAATGCGGCTAAGGCAATGCGCTGCGGTTTCCACTGACCGAAGATCATAACGGCAAGAGACAGAAAGCCGAAGCCGGCAACGCCTACTTCGAATTTCCATTCGGAGACACCGGCGGTGATATAGACGATCCCGCCCAGTCCGCCGAGAAGTCCGGAGATCAGAACGCCCGCCCAGCGCATCTTGTAGACATTGATGCCGACGGAATCGGCTGCCTGAGGGTTTTCGCCGCAGGCAATCAGACGGAGCCCGAAGCGGGTCTTGTACAGGATGATGTAGGCAAGAATCAATGCGACCAGGGCAAACAGCATGAACCAGCTGAATTCAAAACCATTGATATTCACGATCAGCGCTTTCTTCTGCTGGATGTACTGAATAGTATTCGAGACGTTGTTCGGGTCTTCCGCTGTATTGATGGCCCTGGCAATGATCGTTGCGAATGCAGTTGCCAGCAGGTTCATTGCAGTTCCGACGAGGGTCTGGTCTGCATTGAAGTTCACGCAGGCAAAGGCCAGCAGCAGCGAGAAGACAACGCCGCAGACAATTGCTGCAAGCGTCGTGCCGAAGATAATGGCCGGGGCTGAGGCATCAGCACCCATGTACTTCATGGCAAGCGCGCCGCCGAGGGCACCCATAACCATGATTCCCTCCAGGCCGAGGTTAATGACACCGGAATGTTCCGAGAAACATCCGCCCAGAGCTACCAGCATCAGCACGGATGCGAAGATCAGAGTATATTGCACTAACAGCAGCATAGTTATTTCTCCTCCTCTTTCTTCTTTTCTCCGTCATTCTTCTCTCTGCGAATAGCTGCGTGCTGCTTCATCATGAACCGGAAGAAGCCGACAAATCCGCAGAGATAGATGATAATCGAGGAAATCAGGTCTGAGATCTGCGATGGATAGATTGCTTTATCAATCAGCGAACCGCCGTCGGTGATCTGCTGAATGAAGAAGGAAGCGAAGATGGAACCGATCGGAGAAAGTCCTCCTAAGAAGGTTGCAGCGATGCCGTTGAAGCCCATGGCCGGGACGGAAGTCTGGGTCGTGGACCATTCCTGATAGGTAGAAAGGAACAGGAACGCTGCTCCGATACCGGCCAGTGCACCGCCGATGGCAAGGGTCAGGATGACATTCTTCTTTTCCTTCATGCCGGCATAGCGGGCTGCCTCACGGTTGTATCCGGTTGCCTTGAGTTCATATCCGAAGCGGGTCCGGTTCAGAACGACGCTGATGAGAATGGCAAACAGAATCGAAAGCGGAATCGCAATCGTGACCGTGCGGTTGTTGGCAAAGAGCTTATCCAGTCCGAGACTCGGCAGTACAGCCGAAGCATTGGCACTGGCCAGTTTCTTCGTATAAGGGCTGGCACTGTCTTTCGGAGCTCCGGAACCGAGGATCATGTTCACGAAATAAAGACCGATCCAGTTCAGCATGATGCCGGAGATAACTTCGTTGACATTGCGGTATGCCTTGAGGGCGCCGGAAATCGCGCCGAGCAATGCCCCGGCAGCTGCCGCAAAGAGCAGACACAGATACCATGGCCAGTTCCACGCAAGGGCAGCATATAATGCAGCTCCTGCTCCGACTTCATACTGACCGGCTGCACCGATATTGAAGAGTCCGGTCTTGTAGCAGAAGCAGATGCTCAGTGCGCACATCAGCAGCGGTGCCGTCTTGGCAAGTGTATTGCCGAGTGCTTTGAGTCTGGCAGGTCCGGTGGACTTGGTCAGAAAGTTGAGGAGAATCGTGATGATTGCTTCACCTGATCCGGAAGGATTGATGATCGTGAGAACCACCCAGCCGATCAGAAGTCCGACCAGAATGCAGATCATCGAGGAGAGGAAGGTACGGAATCCTTCGCTCTCAAGCAGGCTGCCTTTCCTGTTCTTCATGCGTCTGCTCCTTCCTTCATGCGTTTCGCACCTGCCATGTAGAGGCCAAGTTCATCGGTCGTGATCTTCTTCGGATCGAGGTCACCGACAATTTCTCCTTCATACATGACCAGAATGCGGTCGCTGACATTCATGACTTCATCCAGTTCCAGAGAGACCAGCAGCACGGCATCGCCGGCATCGCGCTGAGCGACCAGCTGACGATGGATATTCTCAATTGCGCCGACATCAAGACCTCTGGTCGGCTGAACTGCAACGAGAAGCTTATGATGCTTATCAAGCTCTCTTGCAACAATTGCCTTCTGCTGGTTGCCGCCGGACATGTTGCGGACAATCGTAGCCGGTCCAAGCGCGGAGCGGATATCATATTCTTCAATGAGCTTCTCTGCATAGTTCCGGATGGCCGGTTTTTTCAGAAAGCCTGCCCTGGTAGTGAATTCCGGCTGAAAATAGCGTTCCAGCACGAGATTGTAATCCAGCGGATAATCCAGAACCAGTCCGTGTTTCTGACGGTCTTCCGGAATATGAGACATTTCTTCCGAGCGTTCGCGGATCGGTGCATTCGTGATGTCCTTTCCGCACAGCTTCACCGTGCCGCTGACCGCATTCTCAAGACCGGTGATGCCATAGACAAGCTCGGTCTGGCCATTACCGTCAATACCAGCAATGCAGACGATTTCTCCGGCATGAACATCAAAGCTGACATGCTTTACTGCATTGTTCTTATGAACCTTGCTGGCAATCGTGAGATCTCTGACTTCGAGAACCGTTTCTCCCGGATGGGCCGGCTTCTTGTCCACGACCAGCTGGACGGGTCTTCCGACCATCATGCGGCTCAGTTCTTCCGGCGTCGTGTCGCTGACATCGACCGTGCCGATGCACTTGCCTTTGCGCAGGACCGTAACCCGGTCAGCTACTTCCATGATCTCATTGAGCTTATGGGAAATGAACAGGATCGACTTCCCCTCTTTGGCCAGATTCTTCATGATCTGCATGAGTTCTTCAATCTCCTGCGGAGTCAGTACTGCCGTCGGCTCATCGAAGATCAGAATGTCATTATCCCGGTAGAGCATCTTGAGAATCTCGGTTCTCTGCTGCATGCCTACGGTGATATCCTGGATCTTCGCATCCGGATCTACCGAAAGGCCATAGCGCTCGCTGAGCTCCACGACTTTCTTTCTGGCTTCCTCCTTCTGCAGGATGCCATGCTTCGTGGTTTCTACACCGAGCATGATATTCTCAAGAACGGTGAAAACCTGGACCAGCTTGAAGTGCTGATGAACCATGCCAATGCCATAAGCATTGGCATCATTCGGATCATTGATCTGCACTTCTTTTCCATTCAGCTTGATGACTCCTTCTTCCGGCTGAATCATTCCGAACAATACGGACATCAGGGTTGACTTGCCTGCGCCATTCTCTCCAAGCAGCGCATGAATCTCTCCCTTCTTCAGCTGAAGGGTAACATCATCATTTGCGACAATTCCGGGGAAACGCTTTGTAATATGCAGCATTTCTACTGCATACGGGCACTGTTCCTCTGCCATAATTGTCCTCCCTTCCTATTTTCTGGAAACGGTTGCTTTACTATAAATTATACCGGAATCAGAGACCGATGAAGGAATAAATTCACTTCACCAGATCATGCATGCAGGACTTTCATGAGAAAAAGAACGAATTCCCGCATTCCTTTACGCAGTCTTTTCAGAAATACTGAAGCAATGATGGTTTCAGAAAAACCAGCTCTTTCATAAAACCGGAAGATTCAGGTTCCTGCAAATCAGAAAAAAAGCAGAGGGACGAACCCTCTGCAGGCAATGATAGTGTGATTCAGATCAGCCCTTGATAGAACCCTGATCATCAACGGCGATATCAACCGTCGGCAGTGCATCGATGGAATTGTCAACCGTGATCTTGCCGCTGTGCAGATCTGCAACCAGCTGCTTGTAGTCATCCTGGGTGAAGCCATCGCCCCACTGCGTATCATCAGGCAGCTGCACATAGTTCTCGCTCGGCTCATCGGAGACGATGCCAAGAGTTTCAACCTTGCCCTTGTATTCATCCCACTTGCCATCGCGGATTGCGGAAAGCAGCGTATTGACCGTAGCAGCCAGACCCTTCATCGCAGAAGTGACCGTGATGCCCTCGCCATAGTCGCCGTCAATCGTAGCAGCCTGGTCAACATCAACGCCGATCACCTTGCCGCCGGTCTTGACTGCTGCTTCTGCAGCCGAGCTGTAGATGCCGCCGCCGCATGCGAAGACAACTTCTGTGCCGCTCTGATACCAGGTATCCATGACGGAAGTGATATCAGCGTCGCCGTAGAACTGGCCGCCGTATACATACTTCACTTCGACATCAGCAGTATTTCCGAGTTCCTTTGCCGCATCGTTAGCACCCTGAACAAAACCGGAGCCATAGCGGACAACAGACGGAACTGCCATGCCGCCGAGGAAGCCGAGCTTCGTATAGCCGAGTTTCACAGCAGCATATCCTGCCATGTAGCCAGCCAGCTCTTCCTTGTAGACTGCGGAATAGACATTGTCAGCAGAGAACGTTCCGCCTGCAGCCGAATCGAGGTCAGCCTGCGCAACGTCGAGAGCGACGAACTTCACATCCGGATAAAGCGGTGCTTCATCTGCGATTGCCTGTGCAAATGCAAAGCCCGGCATGACGATGACGTTGTAGCCTTCGGAAATTGCATCTTCGATCGAAGCTTCACGGTCTGCATCTGCATCGCTTGCCGGCTTCTTGTACTCGAATTCGATTCCGTTCTCATCGCAGAATGCCTTGGATGCTTCGTAAGTAGTCTGGTTGAAGGACTTGTCAGTGATGTCACCATAGTCGGTGATCATCGCAACCTTCATGTCAGAAGATGCTGCAGCTGCTGCGGCAGTTTCTGCCGGTGCTTCGGAAGCGGCCTCTGAAGCAGCTGCTGCTGAGGTAGCTGCTGCAGAAGAACCTCCTCCGCAGCCGGCCAGGCTGAGAGACATCAGCGCGGCCAGGGTCAATGATAAGACTTTTTTCATCAGTTTTCTTTCCTCCTTTGTAAAATCTGATGTGGTTGCTTTACTTCAATTTTAAACGCTTGCACTTTGCATTGCAATTCCAGAATGGACATGGATTCCTTGTACAGAAAACATCCGGGCAGCAATGCTCCGGATGTCATCGGTCATACTTTCAGAACTTCCTTGTTCTTCTTGTCAGCGAGTTCATCTGCCTGCTTGTTGTACTTGTCAGTCAGCTTCTGAATCTCGTTCTCGGCATCCTTCTGGATGTCTTCATCCATGGTCTTGTCCTTCTTGATTGCCGCATTCGCATCTCTGCGGATATTGCGGATCGCAACCTTGGTTTCTTCAGCAATCTTGCCGACCTTCTTGGTCATCTCCTTGCGGGTTTCACCGGTCAGCTGCGGCACAGACAGACGGACGACCTTGCCGTCATTCTGCGGAGCGATACCGAGATCAGCCATGTTGATGGCCTTTTCGATATTCTTGAGAGAAGACGGATCAAATGGCTTTACGACCAGGGTTCTTCCTTCTTCCACCTTGATGGAAGCGATCTGGTTCAGGGGTGTCGGACTGCCGTAATAATCCACGTTCACATCTGCAAGCATGTTCGGATTTGCCATGCCGGTACGGACAGTATTGAGTTCTTCTCTGAGGTGTTCAATCTGTTTCTGCATCTTTGCTTCGGATGATTCAACGATCGGGTAAGCCATACTTTTCTCTCCTTATGTCCTATTCAATGACGGTGCCGATTTCTTCACCGCGTACTGCCTTTACGATATTGCCAGGCTGATTCATGTTGAACACCATCAGCTTCATATGGTTGTCCATGCACATGCTGGTCGCCGTGCTGTCCATGACCTGAAGACCCTTGTTCAATAGATCCATATAGGTCAGATGACTGTAGCGGGTCGCATTCGGATCTTTCTTAGGATCAGCGGAATAGACGCCGTCGACGCCGTTCTTTGCCATCAGAATTACATCTGCCTTGATTTCTGAAGCACGCAGCGCCGCCGTCGTATCCGTGGAGAAATACGGACTGCCGGTGCCGCCGCCGAAGATCACGACTCTCCCTTTTTCCAGATGTCTGACCGCTCTTCTCTGAATGAATGGTTCTGCAACCTTCGGAATATCAATGCTTGTCTGCACACGGGTATCCACGCCGATGCCTTCCAGGCTTGATTGCAGAGCAAGCGCATTGATAATAGTTGCGAGCATGCCCATATAATCACCCTGGACCCGGTCAATGCCGATTTCCGCAACCGTCTTGCCGCGGATGAAATTTCCGCCCCCGACTACGATTGCGATCTGCACGCCAAGTGCGCTTGCTTCTTTGATTTCCTCAGCCAGATGTCTGAGGATTGCAGGATCAAAATTCTTCTCCTGACCGGAAAGTGCTTCGCCGCTCAGTTTCAGTAGTACACGCTTATACATTTCTGACCTCATTTCCCGGAATTCATTATAGCATCCCGTTATTGTCCTGCTACAGCAATTTCATAGCGCATCCCTGTCTGACGGAGCGGTTCTCTCGGAACTTTTCTCAGATCAGATCCGCATAGAAAGTCCTTCAGTCTGCGGTTCTTTCAGATCCGGAATGTTGTTTTTCAAACATCATGGTTCCGGGATCCCGATCGAGTTCTGCAGCGACCCGAAGAATACGGTCAGTACTGCAGTCCGATGATCAGAATCATTGCAAGCCGCAAAGCGGCATGCACCGTTCATGGATACCTGATCAGCAAACCGGACGGCGTGCCATCTCTGATCCGTCCGGGCTCCTTCAATCTGCTTTTCAGCAAGAGAACGATATGGTTCCGTTTCCAGCTTTTCGTTCAGCTGGCTGATCCCATGAATATCAAATTCTTCAAGCAGATCCAGAAACTCGTGATTCCAGCGCAGGCACCGGCAGTGCCCTTCTTTCTCTTCAAAGACTGCTGAAGGAGCTGGTGCCATCTTCGAGGGCGAAATCCTGAGCCGGATTGAACCAATTGTATCGTAATAAGTCCGCAGAGACATTTCTTCCAGCGGCGGCAGGAAGCCGGCCTTCAGGCGTTCTTCCAGCTGATCGGCCGGGAAAGCTGCTTCCGCTGCAGTCTTCTGCAGCTTCTGGCATCCTTCGAGCATCAGCATCGTTTCTTCTTCGCTTCCGCTGGTACCGGAAACGACGGACGTCAGATGAATCGTTCGGCCAAGCGACAGCATCCCTGTAAGGATTTCCTGATACCTGCCGGTTTCCTGATGATGTTTCAGCGTGGAAAGATTGATCCGCATCGCATCAAACTCCGGCTCCAGCAGTCCGTTCATCGCCATACTGCCAGCTCCGAAGTCATCTAGCCATACCCGGAAGCCCTGCTGGCACATCATTCTGACTTCGCAGTTCAATGCCTGATTCTCTGTGCTGAAGGCACTCTCAGAAAGGCCGAACGACACAATGCTGTGCGGAAGCCCGGCAGAATCAATGAGCTTCAGTCCATGTTTCCGGAACTCCTGGTCGAGGAATTCCTTGGAGGACAGCTTGCGGACCAGAGGAACGTATGGCCTGCCTTCCTTTTTCCGCGCAGCCATGATTGCAATACTTTCATCCAGCAGATAGCGGTTCAGTTCCGTTGCTCTGCCTGCTTCTTCAAGAGCCGGAAGATAGACTTCTTCCTGCATGAGTCCCCATTTCGGATCATTCCAGACCGAGATGATTTCCAGTTCCGAAGTTTCCCCGCTGACAAACCGCACTGCCGGCAAGAACTGCACTTCAATTCTCCGCTTCTCAATGGCTTCGGTCAGATGAGTCAGAACATATGCATTCCGGCTCTTCTTCTGCTGCAGATTCCAGTCATACCAGAAGCACATGACATCCGTATTGCGGATCTCTTCCGAAGCCAGACGCGCACAATCCACATTGTCCGCCACACCTGAAGCATTTCTGCCGCAGGCATAGAGACCCATATGAATCCGCATCGAAGACATTGCTGGCGAAGCAGAAACCATCTCCGGGAAGGTCTCCTGCATGTGCTTTACTCCTTCCCGATCTGTCAGAACCAGGAAATGATCTTCCGAGAAGCGGCAGACCAGATCAGAAGGAAATACCTTCCGGAGATCTTCGGCAAGCTCTTTGAGCAGCTGATCCCCTGCCGCAAAGCCCTGATTCCTCTCAAAGCTCTGGAACTCATCGATGCTCGTGTAGATCAGCACCGGATCTTTTCCCGCCTTGCGCAGTGCTTCTGCCTGAAGATCTGACTTCACGCGGAAATACATCGCATTGGGAAGACCGGTCAATGGATCGGCATCCAGCACGCGCGGCGCATTCTCATGATCGTATTCCGGCTTCCGGGAACCATCCAGAAACCGCGAACCGCTGATTCTTCCCTTGCCGGACGCTTTGCCTTCATACAGCTGCTCATCCGCCTGCGAGATCATCTTTCTCAGATCATCCGTGCCATGCGTATTGCCATAGACAAACCCGAGCGTGAACTCCGGGCATAATTCCAGCGTCCCGAACATGCGGGGCTTCAGGCTCTTCTTCCACTTCACGGCGGTCCGTTCGAAGTCCTGCCTGTCAAGGCCGGTCTGGATAATCAGAAACTCGTCGCCGCCGAACCGGTAGACCCCAGCTTCTCCGAACTGCTTCTTCAGGTTGTCCGCCATATCTTTCAGAATCAGATCGCCGACATCATGACCATACGTATCATTGTAAAACTTGAAATTATCGATATCTGCCATGCCTACAATGAGCCGCATATTCGCATAGCGGTCATAATCATTCCGCAATCCCATGCGGTTTCGAAGACCAGTCAGCTCATCACGCTCACTGACATTCTTCAGCCGCTGATTCGTTTCCGTCAGCCTGGCTTCCATGCTTGCAAGATCGCCGATGAAATCCCATCTCAGAAGCGCAACCGCACTCATCAGAATCGTCAGAAACCACATGACCGGATGAAACGCGATCCGGATCTCCATCGCACTCGTGATGATAAACGGAATCAGCAGGTACGATACAAACGGCAGAACCAGACCGTAGATCGGCGGAATGCAGAGCCCGCAGAATACGGCAGCCGTCAGCGGAACAAAGAAGATCTCCTGGCCCTTTGCCAGGTAATCCAGGGTCGCAATGCAGGGACTGACCAGGCATATGGAAAAGATATAGAAGTTCAGATACTTCCTGTATTTTTTTTCTGATCTACATACTTCCCGTTTCTTTGAGGCAAGCAGCACAAGCCCGCTGATCATCACTTCTGCACAGAGCAGAAGATAGACGATCCTCGGGCATAGCCCGATCTTCCATACGGTATTCCGATAGATGACAAACAACGCAGCCATCGAAAAGACTGCCAGGCTTCCCGAAAACCTCAGATTTGTCCGGAATGCCATCTCCAGATGAGAAGCCGGAAAAGCTTTCGCATCAAAATGGTTCCGACACCATGTTCGAATGTGTTCCGTCTGCATGATCTTAAAAATGAATCTGCCCCTTTGTTAATTCTATTTTAACACCATGCGGAATAACCGTCAGTCTTTATCTTCTTTCTGATCAGAAGTCCGTTCGCTGATGATATAGCGCGGGCGATGCTTGGACTCCATGTATGTCTTTCCGACATACTCGCCGATAATGCCGAGGCTTAATAAGATAATCCCTCCTAAGAAGCAGATGATGCATACCAGCGAAGCCCAGCCTGCCACGGTATGGCCGCTTACGGCTCTCACGATTGCCCAGATGATGCCGATGATGCCGATCAGTGAGACGAGGATGCCGAGCTTTGCGATCAGATGAATCGGCTCAATCGAAAGACTGGTGATGCCATCCACCGCAAGATTGATCATCTTCTTCAGCGGATAGTGGCTCTTCCCTGCCAAGCGCTCATGGCGCTCATAGTACACGCACGTACTTTTGAAGCCAACCAGCGGAAACATGCCTCTGAGAAAGATATTCACTTCCCGGAAGTCGGCAAAATGCTGCAGCACCCGGGAACTCACCAGACGGTAATCCGCATGGTTATATACCGTCTCTACGCCCATCCGATTCATGAATTTATAGAATGACTCCGCGCTGGTCCGCTTGAACCACGTATCTGTATCCCGCTTCGACCGCACGCCGTATACAATCTCTGCCCCGTTCAGATATTCCTTCACCATCTGATCCATGGCATTGATGTCATCCTGGCCATCGCAGTCAATCGAGATCGTGATATCGCAATGATCCTTGGCTTCCATGAGTCCGGCAAGCACGGCATTCTGATGGCCGCGGTTTCGGGACTGGGCAATACCGAGGTAGTGCTTATCCTGTGCAGCAAGGTCCGCGATGATCTTCCAGGTGAGATCTTTGCTGCCATCATTGACAAACAGAATTCTCGAATCTTCCGCAATCAGTCCCTGCCCGGCAAGATCCTGAATCTTCTTCAGAAACTGCGGTGCAGTAATGGGCAGCACCTCCTGCTCGTTGTAGCAGGGAATCACGATCCAGAGCACTGGTTTTTTCGTCATACATGATACCTCTTGAGACATTTTACCTGTCACGAAGTTCTTCTGCAATTCCCATCAGAAAAGCAGGAGCTCATTGCCCCTGCTTAATTGCTGTAAGCCTGTGCCCGATTCTGGAGTTCATCGCCAAGCGTATCATCCGTGGTGCTGTCATCCTGGCTGACCGTAAGACCAGAGAGATTGGAAGCACCTTCGGTCGTCTCGAAGAAGGTTACCTGAATCGATGCATTCAGATCATTGCCATCCTGGATGCCCGTTCCCGCATTCCGGTCATAGCCGGAAACCGTCACGTCCCTGATCAGACAACGGTACTTCATCTCAGACATCTTCTGCAGAACATTCCGGAAGTTCTGATAGGAAGTGCAGTGGAACGAGATCGTCACATCTCTGCGAACAATCGTCTGAGTCAATACCGGATCGCTCCAGGAGAGGCTGACATTGTCTGCATCTTCATCAAAGATCTCACCCATGGCTGTGATCTCTGCGCTCTGATTGTTGTAGATGCTGAGATCCCCGGTGACTTTTCCTTCCGAGTCCTCAATGACCCGCTGCATCTGGCTGATCTTCGATGCCTTGGCGGTCTCGACCTGAATCTCCGTCACCAGCGTATCCGTATTGTAATCGGCAAGCCTTGCCTGCACATTGCGGTAGACGACTTCATAGTAGAAGAACCCGAGGAACAGAACTGCACAGATCAGAAGAAGGATCTTCTCCCGTTTCGTGAATTCATGTGACAGCATCACTGATTCCCCCCTTCTGAAGAAGTAGCCCAGGTAATCACGACACTAGCCGTCACGAGGTTTCCGGTCTCATCCCCGGAAGCCGCTGCGGTCGTTACCGTAACATACCCATTTCGGGAATCATTCTGCAATGCCTTCAGGAATGTCGATACCGTGGAAAGATCCGTCACTCCAGTCTGCACCGTAATGGTGCTGCCGCTGATCGAGACATTCTCCAGCTTCACATACGGCATCATATCGGCATCCAGCATATCGAAGACACTGCCCTTGTCAGCTTCCATCTTCTCTTCATCCGTCATGTACCAGTCAGTCACTTCATCATACTGTTCCTTGACAGAATCATAGCTGCTGTTTGCTTCCTGCAGCTTCGTGAGCTGCGCGGCCATCTGATTATACTGCGCTTCCGCAGCATTCAGCTCATCCAGGCGATCATAGACCCCCACTTTCACGAATCCTGCCAGAACCGCCAGAAACACCGCAAACCAGATGATTGCTTTCTGATCCTTTGCTTTCTGCTCGTCGACGACGAGATTGATATACGTCTTTTCCGGATAGCGTGCTTTGACAGGCTTCAGACTGATTTCCTTTGAAAAGATGCTCTTCTTTTCACTCATCGATCAGCACCTCACTCCCCATAGAAGCAGATCCCGCAGGCTGCCGATCCGCTGATCAGCGCTTCCTCATCAGAAACTGCTGCATTCTTCAATGAACTGAGCAGAACCACCTTCAGCGGAACCGTATCGCTGATCTGCTTCACCAGCGGTTCAATCCAGGCCCCGCCCCCGGTCACATACAGCACTTCCAGGGAATTATCCCGCTTCTCATACGTATAGTAATTGACTGCCCGCATCACATTGACGGCAATCTCACCGGAAATATCTGAAACCGCCTCACTGTCCAGAACGCCATCCTTATTCTGCTTCAGGTGCAGCGAAGCGATATGAATATCGCAATTCATCTGTTCCGCAATCCGCTGTGCCATAGTCTCACAGCCAATCTCATAAGTCCGCTTGGTATCATAGACGCCATCTGAGAACATCAGAATATCAGAAGAATGATACCCAAGATCCAGAACTGCAAAATCCCGGTTTCTGCTTTCCGGAACCAGCCGGTTCAGAAGACAGCCGATCGCAAGGGAAGCCGGAGCAGCCTCGACAAGCTTCAGACCGATCCTCCGTAACATGGTCTGGTAATCCAGCATCTTCTGCTTTGAAACGGCTACTCCGAGCAGATCCATTCCAGTATCTTTCCCGGATTCATCGCTCTCAATGCCGATCATCGCATAGTCAAACAGGTAATCATCTTTCTCTCCCGTAATGAAATCATGAAACTCAAACGGAAGATTCACCTTCAGCTGGGCTTCGGTCATAAGCGGAAACTGCAGACGGCGGATAATCGTATCTGCATCCGGGACAGCAAGACATACCTTCTTTGCAGTGAACTTCTGCTCCTTCAGCACATCCTTCAGGAAGTCAGAAAGTCCGTCCATGGAGACAACCTCACCATTGCGGATGATATTGTCAGGCATATCGGCGGCGAAGAACTTGACCAGCTTATGATCCCTCACTTCAGCAATTTTCAGACGGCTGGAGCCGAACTCCATACCAAGCAATCCATTTGCCATACGTCAAAACCCCTTTAGAACAAGCTGAAATACCAGCTTACAATCGGCAATCCAACCAGCAGGCAGATCACAGAACTGATCGAGATCGACGGCCCGAACGGTATCTTCTGCCGGTGTAATAATAACACGAATAAAAGGCCCACGATGCAGGACAGGATAAGATTCAGAAAACCTTCTGCCGGGCCGAGATACAGTGACACCATGAAATACAGCTTGATATCTCCCCCGCCCATGCTGTCCTTCCCTGTGATCTTATCAAAGAGAAGCGAGAAAGCAAGCATGCCTCCGGCAATCGCAAAGCCTCCGATCAGTCCATTCTTCACCAGGGAGCCGATGGTTTCACCCATAAACGGAAGACAGATTCCCCACCAGACAATCCCGGCAATGATGAATCCATCCGGAATCTCATAGCTCTCCAGATCCACCAGCGATAATCCGAGAAGAATGCTCGCCAGTCCCATGGTCCTGACTGTTTCCATGCTCAATCCGAACCACTCCGCAAAGAATACGAACAGAAGTCCTAAGCCAGCCTCTGTCCATAAGCAGTCAGAAGGAATCTTCGCTCCGCAGTATCTGCATCTGCCCTTAGCAAGCAGATAGGTGAATACCGGAATCAGATCTCTCCAGCCAAGCACATGACCGCAGGCATCGCACTTCGAACGCCCATGAATCCAGTCCTCATGCCTTACAATCCTTCCGGCAATGCAGTTCATGAAACTGCCTAAAGCAGCCCCGAGAAAGAAGCATAATACAATCACCCAGATCTGGAATCCGATGGAAAAAGAACTCAGCCTCATTGCCTGCCCTCTTCCCAGCTCAGCGTGATCTTTCCCTCTGAGCACACGACTTTGATCACCATGGTTCCAGGATCTCCATAGTACTTCTTTCCTTCAATGACCATCGTGGAATCCTCGTTATATCCATAAGGCTTCTCTCCAACAATGGTATTCTTCACATTGTCGTAATACGCAACATATCCGCTGCTCGTCCAGTGCGGACATCTGCCATCGCTGCCATCTACCGGGCAATTCAATCCATTGTTTGAATTGATCCTGGCAACCGATTCTGCGGTATTCGCGGTCAGGCCATCATTGCCATGATCCACCCGGATCTTCATCCAGTCTCCTCCCTGAATCAGAAAGAACACCACGAAGAAGATAATCAACGGAATCAGAATCAGTTCCAGAACACTGATCTCTCCTCTGTTTCCCCCTAGCTTCTTCATATCATTCCTCACCAGCCGCAGAAGCTGACGGCGTCTCAGAAGCTGCCGGCACAATCTCCTTCACGGAAGGAACCGGTGCAGATTCTGCCGGAGCGGAACTTGCTGCAGCAGAAGGAGAAGCTTCGATCTCAGTTACAGAAGGAACCGGAGTATTGACAGGTTCTGAGGTCTCTGCGGGTGCTGCAGTTACTGTGATTTCAGAAACAGATGGTGCTGGAGCAGATGCACTTGCAGAAGGAACCGCAGTTTCAGTGATCTCAGATACCGACGGAGCCGGTGCAGAAGCACTTGCAGAAGCGGATGGAACTGAAGAAGCACTTGCCGATGCAGAAGCTTCTGGAGTCAGAGACGGCTCTGCAGTTTCTTCCGTCACCTGTTCTTTTCCGAGCGAAACGGTATAATTCACGGCAGCACCCTTTGCAAAGGTTCCGCTGTCATGCGCAATGATCGTTCCTGCTTCTGCAGTATTGCTGTATGCTTCGCTTCTGGTTCCGGCAGAAAGACCCTTCTCAGCAAGATCCTGAAGTAAGGCTGTTTCATTGTTTCCTGCATAATATCCATCCGAGATGACAATCGTCTCTTCGGTTTCTTCCTGTTCTGTTTCTGCTTCTTCGCGAGCAGCCTGTTCCTTCTCCATCTCGGCGAGTTCTTCTTCCGTAATGTCTGAGGTTCCGGATCCGCTCAGCCAGATATATCCGTATCTCTTCTGACCATGCCGGTCGCCATAGGCAGGCCACCAGCCCTCATGATACATGCCGCTGTAATTGCCTTCCCTGATATAAACCGTCTGTCCATCTTCGCTGACATCTGTCACAAAGCCGACATGGTTCGAGAACACCACCAGCGAATTGACGGAAGGCTCTGAAGACACAGTAAAACCAGCTGCCTTTGCACGAATCAGCCAGTAGCCGGCATCACCCCATGCAGGAAGGCGGATTCCCATCGTCTCATAAACAAGCTGCCATGCAGTCCACGTGCAGTTATTCGTATTGCCAGGATATGGATTGAATGCAGCACTCACCGAAGATGTCCAGGTATTGCCGAAGGAAAGCAGATCGTTGCTCACAAACACTGCCTTCAGGTTCATATCCCCTTCTACCGTAACCACCGCATCCGGATCATAGTCATAATGAACAACCCCGGTATTTCCGGAACCATCGACTACTTCCAATGATTCACTTCCGGTATTCTCTTCATCACTCTCGGAATCTACCAGTCTCCATCCGATGAGCGTATAGCCATCCTCAACCGGATGAATCGGAGATAGAGAAATCGTTTTGCCGACATCTACAGTCCGTTCAATCGTGACTGCATGGTCCTCTTCCGTAACGATATCTCCTTCTTCTGTTTCTACTCCTTCAATCTTCTGAGAAGAGTCAGAAGAATCAGAAGGCGCATCAGCTGCAGGTGTTTCAGATGGTTCTCCTGTCTCCTCTGTCTCTTCTTTCTTCAGAAGCGGATGAGACAGTTTCACTGCATGCAGGTATGGAGTTGCATTGCCTCCTCCTGCAGATGCAGAAGGAGATGGTTGTGTATCTGTATTCTCTGTCACTGCAGAAGGTGTGGAGGTCACTTCTGCAGAGGCAGCAGGAGATGCCTCAGGAGTCAGAGAAGGACTCGGTGAAGGACTGCTTGCAGCTTCCGCGGATGCACTGGCTTCCGGAGTTTCCGTGCTTTCTGCCGATGCACCTGCACTTGCTTCTGGAGAAGAAGACGCTTCTCCCTCGCTGAAGAACTCCGATTCATCTTCCGGCGCTTCTTCAATTACGAAATTGACTTTTGCAGAAGCATTCTCTGTTTCCGTCCAGTCTCCGATATAGGTACGCTGATTCAGCACAGTACCGTCAGACCCCGTAACTGCAGCGGTTGTGTAAACAGGATATGGGTAGGATCCGGGCTTTCCTTCCCCCTTCAATGAAGGATCGTAGCAAATGCTGTTTTCAGCATTGTTTCCTTTCTCCTCTGAAGCCAGTGCCTTAAGTTCATCGACTTTGATTGAAGACGGAATCTCAGAACCAGCATCCGAAGCGGCAGAGTCATTCCAGATAATACTGCTGAAGCCTGAGCCGGATGAGAGATAACGCACATGGCTGAAGCTCAGATACTGATTCCAGTTTCCTGTAGAAGCAGAAGCATTCAGAATTTCAGAAGAAATCGCCTGATCTGACAGCTTCAGAACCTTCCCAGCTGAATAAGAATCACTGATCGAAACCGGAGCATCAGAAGAAAGACCTGTGCTGTATCCGATCAGTCCTGCTGAATAACCATTTGCAGAAGCTCCGGAACCCACAGATGCTGCAGAGAAGCTCTTGTCAATTGACAGCAATCCGGACTGATATCCGATCAGACCGCCGGCTGTTCCGTTAGCAGAATAGACATTCACCCTTCCAGCCCTGGAGGTATCAGTCGTATCCAGATAGTTTCCTTCGCTGGTATGTCCGCCTGCATAAGTATTGGTAATAGAAGCAGCATTGCCAGTCCAGGAAAGAGAACCAATCAGTCCGCCTGCATAATATGCAGAGCCAGAAACGGAATCAGCAGACTGCTGCACATAAGCGGTTGCAGAAGAATTGGAGATTCTGAAAGTCAGAGGATCAGATCCGCTTGCAGAACCGATCAGTCCGCCTGCATCAATCTGACCAGCAATACTCAGGTTCCCGCCTTCCGCATAGCTGTCATTAATGGTGATGGAACTTCCTTCAGAAACACCGATCAGTCCGCCTGCATGAGCTCCAATGATCTTTGAGGAAGCAGCCTCTTCCGAGATCACTGAAACCTTGCTGATGGTAACATTGTTGCCAGAATAAACCTTTCCGATCAGAGCACCCGCATCAGTACTTATGCTTCCGCTGAGATCCGGATTAACCAGAGTCAGGTTACTAATGGAGAAATCCCGGCTGCTTGCATTCTGATTAAGGCATGCAAACATGCCGATTTCAGAATCCAGGTGAGAAATGAATTGATACCCCATGGTGTAATACAGGGTATTTCCGATACTGAGATTCCTGATTTGATGTCCCCCGCCGTCATAGCTTTGCAAATCATCATTAATAATACCAATCAAGCGGTAATCATCAGTCCTTTTCGTCACAGTTGAGGTACTATCATCAGAAATCGTATTATCAAAATATACATGCTTTTCCTTTACCTCGCTGAAGAACTCAGAAACATCGATATCGCATAACTGCTTAGCAGATTGTGCTGAGATACTGCTCGACCCCGACCTGGTATAAAGCGACACAGCGTAGCTTAAGTTTTCCAGGTGACGTGTATTCAGAATAAGAGCAGTGCTGGAATAATCTTTTCCATTCAATCCATAATGATCCGCAACCGTCGACGCCTGAGAGGAATAGCCTGAAGAAGAATAATTGCTGCTGAAGGAACCATCGCCGAAGAGACTGTTTGTCTTAACATGGTAAAAAGAAGATAAATCAGTCTGATTTGCAACCTTATTCATGAATTCAGGATCTGAGGAATAATCAGCGTAAATATCGATGTTCTCCCCAGGAATAAAGTCCGGGAACAGCTTTGCAAATCTATTATTTCCTCGATCGGAAGTAATATCATCCAGAGTCAAAGTAAGTATTCCTGTTTCCGAGTCATAGGTAATCGGAATCAATTTTGCTTTGAACCTTTCCGGCTTGTTCCAGTCAACATTTCCGGATTTATCTGACCTAAACAGATAGAATGCAGCTTTCTTCTCTGTGCTCCCTGAAGTCTCCCCATAAATCCCGATCTGGATGGTATATTTCCAGGTATCAGCAATATTTGGAATGCGAAATTTCACCTGAAGGACATTATCGTTATCGACAAGAATTCCTTTCGATTCCGGCCAATCACCGACATGGGATTTCTTCCCATTGATTGTCGTGTAAGCCTGGAATGGATACGCTCCGAAAAGGGTTAAGTCATATTTATTAGTAGATATTTCTTCAGTCTTTCTAAATGGGAAGGTTCCTTCATCTTTTCCTTCGATGCTGAAAGATTGAAAAGAACCATTGCCGATCGGCTGGACTCCGGAATCATTGATCTCATTCAGATAATAATTATCAGTACCTGTGAGAGAGTTATTTCCGATACTGCCAGCGAAGGAGCCTCTTGCTGATCCTCCCCCAACCAGCCCCGTAGAATAGCAGTTATTAACCTGAACAGTTCCGTCTGAAATCTGCCCGATAAAACCACCTGCATACTGGCTTGCATAAACTGACATTGTCGAATAACAATTCCTGATGTCAAGCTGGGAACCTGAAATCGTGCCTATTAAACCACCAGCATTCGACTGCTGATATGGAAGATTCATATTGAAAACTGTAGTGGAGTAACTCCCGTTCTGCGTATGACCGCCGGATTGCGATGCGGTAACGGAAGAACCTGAGCCTGCGTTGGAAATGCTGCCGATCAGACCGCCAGCATTGCTTCCTCCTGCGCCATTTTCAACAGCATGGATCAGAACCGCCGCCTGCGAATCAGAGATCGTTACTGCTTTCTGATTTGCCGCAATCTCACCAATTAAGCCGCCGCCGGATTTTCCCCATCCATTCACAGAAATAGCAATATCGCTTCCGTATGCAGAACAGGTGCTCATGTTCAAGCTTCCACTCGCAGCACCAATCAGCCCTCCTGCAGAGCCAAAGTTCAGGGAGCTGACCGATGAATTGCCGGTCAGAGAAACATTGCTAAAGGAACCGTTGGTTACTTTTCCAGCAAGTCCACCAGCCTCAGCGCCAACGGAGATGGAAGTGATATTGTTCAAGGAAAGATCATGAACCGATACCTGATGATTCTGTGCTCCAAGTTCCGAGAAGATTCCGCTGGTCTGATACCAGTTGTGCACGTGATGCATATCAATCGTCAGATTCTCAACCGAGAAATGATTTCCATCATATTCCTGGAGCGATTGATTCTGAATAGGAACAAAGCTGCTGTCAGACGCTAACTGTAACTCATGGAAATAATATTTACTATAAACTGATACATTTCCTGAAGAAGGATTCTTCAATTCTTCAGCAAAAGCAATCGTTCCTTTCTGAGACGTTGAAATAGCACCATTATCTGTATTCCAGTGGATGTTATCTGTCTGCTTAGCAATCGTAAAGCCAGCAAAATAGCTCTCCGCATTCATTGCCTTGATTCCCGCAATTTTCTCATCAAGATTTTCCAGATGCCTGCTGTTTGCAATCAATGCAGTATGATTACTTTGTTTTGTACCATCATCAAAGAGGCTATTTACATAGACTCCAGTAGATTTATCGATTTTAAAAGAATTATTCCATCCTGAAACAACAGAAACGGTGATGTTCTCCCCTGGCAGCATACCCGTATTGAAGAACATGTCAGAGAACTGATGTCCATAAACGGTCAGATCATCAAGGACAAGAGCAAAGAATTCCGAGTTATCATCCGCGGAGGGTGAACCGATGGTCCCGTACTTGCTTCCGGACTTTTTTTCTGCATCAATTGCGTTCTGGAAGTCCTTTTTGCTCTCTGAATAAAGCTGCGAATAGTCAGAATTCTCTTTCACATTGGTTTTGGAATTTCCGGAAAAATCACTGACTGTTCCGCCAGAGGTCCAGACATTTGTGTTGTAATGATAAGTCAGAAAATTAACCCAATGAATCGTTCCATCTGCATCAATCTGTGCAGGGCAGTAGAAGGTTTTCCCGGAATCTTCTCCCTTCACTCCGATCGTAAATTTTTCAGTCCCTTTAGGAACTGCAAAATGAACGGTCAGTTTATTCCCGTTTACACCGACAATAAGAATCTTCGTACCCCCAGGAACTTCCCAGTCTCCGAAGTACTGATTATCTTTATCATTTTCAGACTGCGAACTGTCATTCAGATATGCAGAAGAAAGCTGAGAAGTAGTCATGAAAGGATAAAACTCACCAAGCAGCTCTGCATCATTAGAAGTTGCTGCTTTCCTGCTGGACTCATCCACTGCAAACGGAGATCCTTCTGCACCGGATTCTGCAAAAGCAATTCCGGAAACTGCTGAATTATCAGAGATCAGGCTGAGAGAGTCGTTAAATCCGCTACCTTTTAACGCATAGCAGTCAGAAGCATTCATCTCACCAGGGCTGCTGATTCCAAGGAACGCCCCTCTGTGATTTGTTCCGAACACTTTTCCAGCCGCATAGCTGCCTTTGATTGTCACATAGGAACTTCCGTTTGCTGCACCGATGAATCCACCAGAATAAGAAGAATCTCCGCTGCTGTAAACAGATGCGGCACTGAAACATGCATTAATGGTAAGTCTTCCATTCGCGCTTCCGATAAATCCGCCAGCATAGGTTCCATCAGCAGGACTGTAAACATTGTATCTGCCCCGCCCATCAGCCTTATCCGGATATACTTTGGAAACGGTCCTTCCTGCAGCATAGGAACGCTGAATCATTACGGATCCGTCAGTAGTGCTGATTGCTCCGATGAAACCGCCGGCAGAAGCCCCATTCGTACTATCTGATCTTAAGGAAACATAGGTATTGGAATAAGAATCGCTGATGGTCACTGTGATCTTCTCATTGGTTTCCTGAACAGTCCCGATAAAACCACCGGATGCAGTATTTCCATTCACCCAGCCGCCCTGATCAGCAGAATCATCTGTATTCTGAGTTGTACTTGAAACAAAATAGCAATCAGAGATAGTGAAGTTTGAACTTCCTGTCGTCGTTGAAGAAGCGGCGGATGCCAGATATCCGATCAGACCTCCAGCAGACCCTTTCGGGGCACTGACCGTAACTGAATTATTACBAGTAGCAGTAATGTGAACATCAGAGATTGTTAATCCGTAAGTACTCTGCCCCATCAGAATTCCTGCATTGCCGCTCGAACTTGATGAAGAAGAATCACTGATCGTCAGATTATGAATTGAAAATGCTGTACCAGTATTAGGATTCTGAGGATTCTGTGCAAACAGACCGGCATTATTATTATTCGCTTTGTCATTACCAGCAAAACTGAAATAAGCCAGTGTATGGTTATTGCCATCTACCTCTGAAAGCAGATCATTATAGATGCTGCAGAAAGAAGAGCTGCTGGCTTTGAGATTTCCATCTCTTCCGTAGATTCTTGTCGGAACAGAAGTACTATTTCCAAGTGCAAAAACCTGTCTGAAAAAGCCAGCTGTCTCTGTGTTCCAGGTGATATTCCGTGTGAGCTTTGCACTCTTGGAAGAGAGCTTTGATTTTAGAATTCCTGATACTGAAGCATCCAGGTTCTGCAGGTGACGGCCATTAGAGATACTGATCAAATCCCCTTTGACTTCTTCGAACAGGCTGTTCGCCGTTGCAGCAGCAGTGAGAGACTGAGTGCCATCCGTACGTACTGCATATGCAGTCACTGTAATATCTTCACCGGAAATAAACTTAGCAGAAGATGCATTTCCGTTAGAAGAGACAGCTGGCGTATCACTTATATCTGTATCAAAAATATAGCCGAAGTTTCCACCCTGCCTTGTAATATCATCCAGACTGATACTGAAGCTGATTCCGCCTGTGACTGGTTTCCAGGACAAGGAAGAATTCAGCCTGCTGGCAATCTTGCTGTTGTCAGAATCAGATACCGGAGAAATACCACCAGTTTTTTCAACTTTAACCGATACCTCTGCCCCGCTCGTATTGCCTGTGAATTTCAGGACTGCATAAGAATATTTGCTTCCGGAATAATTGAAGTTCAGTTTCAGAATCTCAGCATTATCAAAGTAGAGAGACGGCGCATCTGCTGAAGAAGCTGAAGAAGAATTATCAGCCTTGCTTAAAGCACCACCATACCAGCCAATATAGACATGACCATTTCCGGATTCATAGGAAACACGCTCATCCTGAGTTTTCTGAACCAGTTCAAGATATTCGCTCAGCTTAGATAAATCGAAAGAGAATTCAGAATTCACCGACCCGAAAGCATTGCTGGAATTGTCTGTATAAAGAACTCCATAGATAGAAGCGCTGGAAGCGTTATAGATGACGATATACTGGCCTTCTGTACGAACTGATTCCGTAATGGAGCCATAAGGAAGAATCTCATTCCATGCAGTCGCATAATCACCATCTGAAGGCTCTTTTCCTCTGGTGGAAAGGATTGCCCGATAGGCATCTGAAGAATCACTGATTCCAAGAGTGCTTGCAGATACCTTTACTCCGAAGTCGGATTCAGCAGCATCCGTCTGAAACACACTGTTCCAGCTTCCGGAAGCCTCAGATGAAGTCAGATGGTTCTGAGCCGCAATGAAGATCTCACGAGCAGTATTATCCATCTCAGTGAGCTTCAGACGCCTCTGATATCCTGACACACTGACAAAGCCGAACGAAGCAAGAATAACCGTGATCGCTACCGTCACGAGCAGTTCTGCCAGCGTGAATCCTTCTCTGTTTTTTCTAATCTGTAATTTCCTCATCATCAATCTCTATCTACCCCTGATAACTGGAAATCGGTCTGACTTTCAGTGCCGTGCTCTCAATCACTTTGCCATCGGAAGAAATGACTGAAACCGTATAAACAATACATCCGTTTTCCATAGAACCCGGAGTTAAAGAAGCATAAAGTCCAAGCGTCTGTGTCTGCTTGGTCAGAAGCGGTGTTGTATTCTTTGTCGTGATATTCTGAATGAAAATTCCATGATCAGAAAGATCACTGCTGGTGCTCTCAGTTCCATATGTGCTGTTGACCAGTGCGATCGTAGCAGAACGCTTGGAAGAATAGAACGTATAATCAGCCGAATACTGAACATCCTCTGCATAGCGGAGTTCATCTGTTACGGCCGTGACGGCAGTTGCTAAAAGAGTCTGCGCATCTGCCTTCAGACGTACTTCCCGATAGACGGACATCACTGCCGGAATGCCTGCTACGACAGCGCTCAGAATAATCGACAGCAGCAATATCGTGACCAGCGTCTCTGCTAAGGAAGCACCGACAGCACTTCTGAGTTTTCTCATTTCCCTGCTCATAGACTACTGCCCCGCCTTCCAGACCGTGATCGAACCAGTATATGAATCAGCGCCAGAAGTGCATTTCATCGAAATGTCTGCAGTCTCCGGCTTCGGATCGGCAGCTGCTGCAGGTGAAGCCTGCACTTCAAGGGCATTGAACTGGTCCATATATTCAGCGTAGCTCTGCTCAGATCTGCGGATCATATTGCCCGAAGAAGAGACCATGGAAACCAGCATCACGATTCCGAGTGCAATCACCAGCATCGCTGCAAGCACTTCTGCGATGGATTCTCCGGCAGAAGAATTCAGTTTTCTCATCATCTGTTTCATGCGGCAGCCTCCGTGATGGAAGCTTCAGTCCAGGAAACGCGGAAACTGATGGTCTTCCCATCCGCAATCGTCTCATCATAGCGAATCTCAGGAGTTTCAGCAGTCACCTTGAAAGAAATCGAGGAAATCACTTTGCTCTGATCATTGGTATCAAGCAGAGACACTGTCACCATGGCTGAATAATCAGCATTCATGATGATGGTCACTGACGCCTTATGCGCCAGAACATCAGAGCCATCTATTTCAGAAATCACATAGGACTGCGTAATAGGAGTGCTCCCTGCTGTGATAGCACCGGTGTTATTCTGAAAGATATTCAGATTTCCAGTACTGGTCCCCCAATAGGAATTTCCCAGAGTTCTGATATTGATAAACTGGGTCTTGTACATCCTGGAAGCCATCACCTTCAGAACATCCCTGATCTCGGAAGAATCACTGAAATCAGTGATCGGGTTATAGTCTGCAGCCGCATTCTCCGGAATCGGAGTTTCCGGATCATATACATTGTCAGCCGTGAATTCCTTTTCCAGGTATCCGGTATAGATATAAAGCTCTTTCTGGGCTTCCGGATTATCTTTGAGACTGCTCATCCTCCCTGCTGCAGAACTAGCTGCTGCAAGAATGACTGATCCCACTGATGCACACATGACGAAAAACAGCAAGGCTACCATCAGGGAAGCACCTTCCTGAGACTTCAGTTTCTTCTGTCCTGCGAGCAAGAGCTGCTTCATCGGGATCCTGTCTTTCTTTCCGCGCATAGGAAAACCCTCTGCGCTTTCTTTATTATATGACAATCATGGGCTATTAGCACGAATCAGAGCGATGCACAAAAAAGGAAGGATGGTTTCCCATCACTTCCAGAGCCATTGATGAAGCTTTGCGGTTACTTCTTCCAGTTCCTTTTCACTCATGACCGGAGCAGATAGCGATTCCGTTTTCTCTTTTTCCTCCACGTCTTCAAAGAAACTGTTTCCCTGTTCCTGTTTCTCGTCCATGATTTCCTCCCGCAGAATCTCAACATGGGTAATGATATGCCAAAGAAACAGAAAAGAAACCCTTGTCTTTTCCGGAGAGAAAGACTTCCGTGATGATCATCACGTTTTTTCGATTCCCTCCGCCTGCCGGGTATGATAGTTCGTGATCGTAAGCACAAAGGCCTCCTTGCCGGCAGAAGGACTGCTGGCAAGCAGTCCGATTTCCCCGAAATAAGTTATTTCGTTTTCGCTGGCCTGGAACTGAACAACCCCCGCCAGTCCATGCAGCTGGGCGATCGAACTCTGAACCTCAGCCTGGAAAGCCCATTCCTGGTCTATCTCCATCCGATTCTTATTTCTTACAAGAACAGGGGCGCATAGCTTCTCCATATCTTCATTCATCCTCAGGAAATACAGCCTGCCACGTTCCTGTTCCAGAACTCCCTTTGCAAAGAGCGGATGTTCCTGTCCCTGCCGAAACAGGCAGGATTCCATCGGTCCGTCCAGATCGACCCAGGAAGCTGCCCGATAAAACTTCCTGTCTTCTTCGCTGGTCAGATTTCTGAAAAACAATCCCTCCGACAGCTGGCTGAATGGGATCGGCTTGCTGAAATAGAACCCCTGGATAAGATCCACTCCCGCCCGCCGGACAAACCAGTACTGGTCACTGGTCTCTATGCCTTCCGCAATCACGTGGAAGCCCATGGAATGACTGAGAATAACGATCTCGGAAATGATCTTCTTCGAACGATCCATAGATCCCGATCCCCGCAGGAATTCCTGGTCCAGCTTGATTCCGGAAACCGAATAATCTTTCAGCACGCTGAGAGAAGACTGACCGGTACCGAAATCATCGATCCAGATCCGGAAGCCCCGGCTCTGCATTTCGTTAATCGCCTGAACCATCGAGCTCTTTCTGCCGACTGCCGACTCCGTGATCTCAAACTGAATTTGTTCCTTTGCAATCCGATGCTTTGCCAGAATATGCTCGATCTCATCCGGAACATCAATGACATCAAAATCATCTTGGGAAAGGTTTACATTGACAAAGAAGTCCCCTGCCTTCTGATCAAGTTCGAGGCAGACCTGCTCCAGCAGATACAGATCCAGATGGAAAATCAGGTGCGTGCGCTCGAGACATGGAATAAAGTCTGCCGGAGAAAGGATTCCCTCCTCTGGCACTTTCCATCTGGAGAGTGCTTCGAAGCCGACTGTCTTTTCGCTGAGTGCACTGACAATCGGCTGATAGAAGACGCTGATCTTCTTTTGTTCAAGGGCTTCTATGAAATGATCCTGGACATAGGTTTCCTTCCGGCGCACACGATCCATGGCCGCATCGTAAAATATCACTTCTTCTGAATTCGCGGAATTTTCGGCAGCATATTTTGCATTATAAAGGCCTTGCATCGGACCAGCCTGATCTTCATTTTCCCGATTGCGGTACGCTCCGCATTTCAGGCTCAGATAAGTGTCCGGATTGAGACCGGCAATCTCTTTGCGGATCAGTTCCACTCGCTTAAGGATTTCTTCATCCGACGCCACGGTATACAGAACAAAATGATCCAGTTCCGGATTTGCCAGCAGATCTCCGGGAAACTGATTGCTGATCGCCATTGCCACAGACTGCAGAATCGCTCTGCCGGCTTTGAAGCCAAGGCGATTGGAAAGATCCGAAAAATGATTGATATCAAAATACAGGGTCGTCCAGCCGTAAGCATGAACATCCGATTCATGAAAGGACTGCAGGATCTCATCCAGGCTCATCATAGAAGCCAGGAAATCTTTTCCCCTTTTCCCATTCACCTGGTACTCTTCTGCATTTTCCAGCTTTCCTCCTGAAACTGAATTCCTGCCGCTGCCTTTCACCGCATAGAGACAGTGATCTGCAATCTTCATGCACAGACGAAGATCCTCTTCGCTCCTTGGCAGTCCGCTGCAGAATCCGATGCTCATATTCATCTGAATTCCAAGGGACATATTATGAGCAGCCTCTTTCTGAACGGTCTGCAGCCGCTGTTCAAATTCCTCTGCATCAGACGACACGGAGAGAATCAGAAGCTCATCTCCGCCGAAGCGATAGCAATTTTCCCGATCCCTCGAGAATTCCTTCCGGACCAGCTCTGCCATCAAAACCAGCACCTTATCCCCGAACAGATGTCCATAGGTATCATTGATATGCTTGAAATAATCCAGATCCACCAAAGCAAGGCAGATCGGGTGATTCAGATATTCCGTGAAGTCATTCCGCCAGGCATTGCGATTCAGCAATCCGGTCAGGCCATCTGTACGGCTCTCATCCTGAAGTCGGGAATTGCTCTGTTCCAGCTGCTGGCGGATCGCTTCATACTGCACAAACGAATACCAGCGGATACTTGCTACGAAGATGCAGAAGACCTGGAAAATCATGAGGTCGACCAGATCCTGCCATGGCGTCATGCTCCGGAAGCGCAGGGTGATGAAAACTGCCGGAGCAAGATCTGCCGCCATGATTATCAGCATCTCCCGATGAGCATAAAGAGGAACCAGAAAGGTAACCATGGAAATCAGCAGATACTCGAAAAAGAAACTGCTTCCTTTCTGGGTGGTGAAAAAGGTAATATTTGCCAGCAGCATCTCCACGATCGAAAACACCCGGACCGTGAAGAATGCATGATTCTTTCTGGTTTCAAATTCTTCCCGGTCTTTCAGCAGCAGGCTGAAGAAGACGATATTCACCCCGAGAATCAGTGCATACACCTTCGGCGCATTGAACCACGGAAGAATCTCGCCTTCTGCCTGAACCGAAGAAGTTCCCACGAGCCCGATCAGAGAAAGCATGGAAACCAGTACTGCAACCCAGAGAAAATAGAATACTTCCTGGCGGAGCCACTCATTCCGGAAGGGTTCATTCCGGTATAGCTTCTGATCGTCGGTAAAGAAAACCAGTCGGATCTGTCTCCCCAGCCAGTCTGCCCAGTTCTTTTTTTTCATGATTCCTGCGTCCTGCCTGCTTCTTTATCCGCAATGATCTTCTTGAGGAATTCTTCTTCCGGAAGCGGCTGTGCATAAAGGAATCCCTGAAAAAAATCACATCCAAGCTTCCTGAATACTTCGGCGGTTTTCTGATCCTCGATTCCTTCTGCCGTCACCAGGATCTCCATCTCATGACATGCATCGATGATATGCGGCATGATAAAATCAGGCTTCTTCATATAGCTCCATACCATATCCTTGTCCAGCTTCACACACATGAACGGATTATCCTTGAGCCGTTCCAGATTCGAAGACATGCTGCCGAAATCATCCAGGATAAAGGGAATTCCTGCTTGCTGAAGCAGGACAATCTGCTTATGAAGAACGGAAGAATCCTTCAGGGACTGCTCCGTAACCTCGAGCGACACGCTCCCCGGCTTCAGATCATAAGTCCGATAGATATTCAGATACCGCTCTGCCAGCGAAGCATCCATGCACTGCAGCGGCGAAAGATTCACATTGATCCAGCAAAGGGAACTGCTGCGGACAGCTTCTGAAGCCATGAATGCACATGCCTTGCGGAACATCTGCTCGCCCAGCTCCTCAATCATGCCATTGCTTTCCGCTACCGGGATGAATTCATCCGGTCTGATCACTCTTCCATCTTCATCACGGATTCTGGCAAGGGCCTCGCTGCCCTCTGGCGTTCCGTCCTTCGCCGTGACAATCGGCTGCACATACATTTCCACCTTATTTTCTGCAATGGCCTGATTCAGGCATTTGCGGACATAAATGGTCCGCTGATATTTCGCCAGAAGCTTGCTGTCTGCAGAAATCACGCGACGCTCGGAAGGCACCGCGGCCAGCCGGAACGCATACCTCAGAAATCCGGTTGCAGTTTCCTGATCCTGGAAGCTGCAGGATCGGCTGAGACAGATCATGCCGATCTGCAGAATCAGGTCTGCATGATCGCAGCGCCAGTGCTGCCGGAAGCGCATCCGCAGGTCTTCCAGGATGGCTTCCTCTTCCACCAGCTGATCCGTCATCAGAATAAACCGTCCGTCCTCCACATAGAAGGAACTCATCTTCGGGAAATTCTGCAGCAGGTACTGTCCGATCATCCTGGTTCCTTCTTCCATCTGCTGATCGCCATACATATCTCTCAGGCCATTGAAATCCCTGATCACAAACCCGACGATGCGAAATTGCTTCTTTCCGCTTCGGAGGTAGATATCTTCCAGTGTTTTTCTCCAGCCGCGCAGATTGAACAGATTCGTGCTCATATCGGTAATGCTCTCCGGGTTCAGATACTCCGACAGAATCACAGCATCCGCAAACATGCTGAACATATCCATGACCAGGACAGACGGGAACAGAACGCGGATCATGCCTCCCGCAATCAGCGCCGCCACAAACATGTGGGCTGCCGTGCGGCGGATATCCGGAGCGGTATGCTTTCCTTTCATCAGGGATACTTCCATCATGATGCAGCAATAGAAAATCTCCGCATTGATCAGGTAGTACAGAGGTCCGGATTCATAGCCATGATCCCCGATCGAAAAAATCAGACCATTCAATGGACTGGTGATAACCAGAATCATCATTGCCATCATCGGAAGCAGATAAGANAGAATGCAGAAAAGCGACATTCTGTCCCATTGCTTCATCAGCACAAGCGTAAACCGGTAAAACAGGAAAATCCGGGCAATGAAGGAAAGAAAAAACAGCAGGTTGACCACCGTAAGCAACCCTGCCGGATATTCTGCCCAGTGATTATCCATGAGGCAGGAAAAATAATCCAGAATCAGTGTCAGAAGATTGGAATATAGCAGAGCGCTGTAAGCTCTGCTCAGAAGTGTCGGTAGCCGTCTGCGGTAGAAGAACAGAATCCCGATATAGACCTGAAGAATCAAGGTCGGTAATGTATAGTTGAACTGCCACATAAAGTAACCTTCCATTCAGGAAATAACCCTATTATACATTCATTCATGTAACCATAATCATGGATTTCTGAAATTTCTGTGGCCGATTTCTGACATTCCGGTTCACGAAAAAGCCGGCTCTCAGAGAAGCATGCATCATTCCGGAAAAAGAAAATACATGCCAGAAGGATCACCAGGAATATTGATCCTTGCGCCCGGATTATTTGCTTTCTCTGTAGATGCTCTTTCCTTTCAGGTAAGAATACTTGTCCAGATCCACTCGGCTGTTGTTCTTGTCCATCAATCCCGGATCCAGAGATACTTTTTCGTTCTTATCATTGAGATAATACCATTTGCCTTCAATATCAAATTTCAGTCCGCTCTGATCCGGCAGAACTACTTCTGCAAGATCAGGAACATTCACCTTCGACAGATTCGACAGATCAATTGAGCCAATCGTTATTCCTGAAAAATCAATTTTCTTCAGAGATGAATAGTCCTTCAATGCAGATTGATCTCCGCGTCCGAAATCAATTCCTTTATTCAGATGCCCATTATCCAGAGGATTATCAACAATTTCGAACAGGTTGTTTTTTCCGAAAACGATGGATGTGACCTGGTTCTTTTCGGCAACATTCTTCAGAACAGAACCTGTCGTGATATTCACATATGAAAGACTTCCCTGTCTGAATTCCAGCGAATACGTACCATCCTCCTGTTTATGGACAAAGTCATTCACATTATCTTTCGTGACATCGACCAGACCTTTCAGCTCCCACTCTGCTGACTGGGTACCGTCAGAACTGATCGTTACCGCAACAATGCCGCTGGCCTTGCCGGTATTCGGAATTCCGGAAGCACCATCCCGGACCGGATCAAACGCCGAATGAGATTTCCCGTAGCCTTCTACCCTTGCTCTGGCAATATCAAGATCCGTCACTTTTCCCGCCGCGGCATCATAATAGTAAGTCCTGGTCCCGGACGCTCCGTCTGTCATGTACTCTGCCGCAGCAGCCGCTTTTGCCGATCTGACATTTGCCAGATCTACTGCCTTTCTGCTCTTCTCAAGCTGCCCGCTGAACACAGGAATGCTGATGGCCACAAGGACTCCGATGATAGCAGTGACAATCAGAAGCTCGCCAAGCGTAAAGCCTTTCTCATCTCGTTTCATCGGTGCCTCCTCCTTCCAAAGTACCTTGAACATATTCATTGTACATCAGAAAAGAATGATAGATCCGCCAGCAGCTTCTCTGCAGAGATCGCCTTTCTGATTTCAGGATGTATTGCGTCTATCACAGTCTGGTTCTTCAGAATTCTTCGCTGTCTCTGCTGTTGACTATGACCTCGGACATTCCGCGCGCATAGGAGCTTTGGTCTCTGCTGAACTCATCTGTGAAGGTTGCCATGATCTTCACGCTGCAGCTGCCGCTCCACTGGCCTGCCTTCCGTATGGATTCGATGGCAGGCCGGATATTTCCGGCAATGGTCCGGACTTCTTCTTTCTCTCTGTACTTCATCAGCAGGCAGAACTGACTGCCGTGAATTCTTGCAATCACGCTGTTTGTTCCGCCGCATTTCCGCAGAATGATGCCGATTTCTCTCAGCAGACATTCCCCTGAGCTCTCTCCGTAGATCCGGACGATTTCCGCATATTCCGGAACAGATACCTCAATGATGGCAAAGTCTGTTCCGGCCTGCCAGCGCTCGCTGAGATAGGAGTTAATGCTGTCCGAAGCACCGCGTGCATTGGCAAGCCCGGTAACAGGATCGATGGCAGATAGCTTCTGATCTTCCCCGAAAAAGCGCTGCGTTTCTCCGGCATCAACCACGGTACCGAGAATCCCGATGATCTTCCCATCACGGTAGAGCGGAATCTTGCTGACAATAATATCCCGGTTCATGCCGTTTACGATGCAGTGGCCTCTTCTGAGATAAATCTTCCTCCCACTGCTGAGAATCTCTTCTTCGTCCTCTCTGAACGGTACCGGATCGATATGCCACCCGATGTCTTCATCGGTTTTTCCAATGATTTCCTCTGAGGAACTGAATCCATAGTATCTTAAGAAGCTTTCACTTGCACCTTTGAATCTGCGGCTGCGATCCTTCCAGAAATACATGCGCTCTGCATTCATGACCAGGTTCTTCCACAGAACTTCCTCGGTAATTCCATCATGATCCAGACGATAGCTGATGTCACTCAGCGAAGAGATCACCTTGACTATCTTTGATTCATCCAGTTCGGTCCGGATCGTAACATAGAGTGCCTTGCGGAAATCAGACCTCTGCATCGGCACGATGATATGGAGGAACCAGCGATATTCTCCCGAAGCAGTCAGACTGCGGAAGATTCCCTTGATATCATGATCCCGGTTCTGCTGCAGACGGGATTTCATGGTTGTGACATCGATGAATTCCGCAAATCTTTCCCGATCCGGAAGGTAGCAGTACTCCTCTTTCCACTTTCCCATCACCGTGGCACTGTCCTTCTGCACTTCTCCCACACCAATCGGCTGATCCGAGAGAGAAGACTTGATGCCCTCCACGGTACCGTGTTCCAGGTCAATGATCGCAATATCATTGCACATATAATAAAGGTCGTTCATTGCCTCTGTGGTTGCCTGCTGAAAATCCCGGACGTTCACTTCCACATACTGGATATGGACCGTATAGATGTAATGATCATCCTGGATTGCTGCGACAGATCCCGTCAGCTGCATGTAGTGGTCCCCGGAAGGATAGGCGGTCGTCTGCGGTCCTTTCAGCTTTCTGAGCTGCTGATCCGCATACAGTCTGTGAAAATTGTGGATCGGATCGCCAGGGGTATTCAGCTTCTTCTCCCAGTCTTTCAGATCTCTTACATTGTCCTTGGCAAGGACTTCCCGATAGGCATCATTGACAAAGAGAAGCTTCATTCTGACCCCATCATCCTCCAGAACACAGAGCGGCTTATCGGTGAGATAGTCAATGCGGCTGAGCTTCGTCAGGTAGGATCTCCACATGGCCAGTTCCAGGCTCAATCCCTGCTTCTTCAGACATGAAACGAGCTCTTCTTTCGGCATAGGCTTCGCAAAATAGAATCCCTGGATCTTTTCGCACCCGATCTGTTTCAGGAACAGAAACTGCTCATCGGTTTCCACTCCTTCTGCCAGGGTAGAAATTTCCAGTTTCTTCGCCATTCTCACAATCGCCGTAATGATCTCTCTGGACTTTTCATCAAAGTCTCTGAGAAATGACATGTCGAGCTTCAGCTGATCAAAGGAATACTTCTTCAGTACCCCAAGCGAAGAATATCCCGATCCGAAATCATCCATCCAGACTTTATAGCCCATCTGATGAAACTGGCGGATGAACTGATCCACTTTATCGATATTTCTGATAAAGAAGCTTTCTGTAATCTCCAGATTCGTGAATTCTCTCGGTACGCCATACTTCTTTGAAATCCGTTCAATCGCATCCGGAAGATCATCATGCAGAAAATCCTTTCTCGACAGATTCACAGATACCGGGACCGGACTTCCGCCATTTTTCAGAATCTGCAGGTAGTCTCTGCACACCTGCTCGAACATGAAAAGATCGAGCTGGAAGATCTGCCCCGTTTCCTCCAGGATCGGAATGAAACGACCCGGAGAAATCATGCCGTACTGCGGATCGATCCATCTCACCAGCGCCTCGCAGCTGCATACCGTTTTCGTCATGGTGCGGACGATGGGCTGATAATAGACATGGATCCATCCGCTCTCCAGAGCCTTTTCAAAGTTCCGGATGATATGGAACTTCAGAGAGTTGTCTTCCTGAATCGTGCGGTTGAACCAGGCAATTGCAGACCAAGCGGTCTGAGAGATGGATTCGCAGGCGAGTCTTGCGCAGTCACATGCATCGGTCAGTCTTACTGCCTTGTCGTCATATCTGAAGATGCCGGCTCTTACCGCAAGATTGTTTCCGTCGCCAGACTGACTCATCTCGGAAAACAATGTATTCAGCTTTTCTTCAATCTGATCGCTCTCCGCATATACGACAAAGTGATCGCTTTCAAAACGAGAAGCACTTTCTTTGCCGAAATGCGTTCCGATCAGCTCAGACAGGATGCGGATCTGCCGGTCTCCCCCCTTGAGTCCGTATCTGCTGTTATATTCTTTCAGTCCGGACAGATCAAAATAGATGACCGCAGGGATCTGACCATCCGCACGGATCTTCTCGATGCCGCCCATCGCATTGTCAAGAAAATGAGTCATGTTCTGCAGCCCCGTCAGGTCGTCATAATACTTTGCAAATTCAGTGCCTGCCGATGGCGAATACTTTCCCGACAGCGTCGTAAGCACTGCCTTGACTACCTGATCCCTGCCTGCTTCTGCGCTCTCATCCGTATACGTGATGAACGCAAGCCTTGCCCCATCTACCGTAATATATTTTCCGGTTCCATGAACCACGTGATATTCTGTCTGGTCTTCCCGCTTATTGCGGAACACTATATCGTAATCATGATCCTTCTGCGTCGCAAAGCGGTAAGAATACTGTTCCATCCTGGAAATGTCATCGGGATGCACATTCCGGTACAGATCCCTGCCAAGACCGAAAATGGCCTCTTCGCTGCTGCGGTAGCCGAAAAACTCCAGATAAGCCCTGGAAACCAGAAGCGGCTTGATCTGCTCTTCCACATACTGGTACACAGCAATCGGGATCGGAATACTCTCCAGAAAAGCCCTTGTATCAGCTGAAAACTCATAAATTTTCATATACTCTGCCCCCTTGCGACGATCAGCACGATGAGGATTCCAGCCCGTCATTGGCAATTTCTTCTCACTCGCTGCCCCTTTAGAAACCAGGAGCAGTGCATCCTGCTCTGATGACAAACAGCAGGAAAACAGAAGATTCCTGCCTGCAGATTTGACATGTTTTTTCAGACAATTGGAAGCGCCTCCCTCGACTGAACAGGATCTCCATTCCCCGGTGAGCCTTGCAGATCATTTCTCTTCCGCAGTCCGGATCTGATTTCTTCCGTTCTTCTTCGCCTCATACAGGGCGTCATCTGCACATTTATAAACAGACTTGGAACCCTGCCTGGCTTTGATCCGAACGCACCCAATGGAACAGGTAATGGGGCTTCCATCCGGAAGAATGACGGTGCGGATCGCATTCTCAACCTGCTCTACCCTTTCCATCGGATCCGGTCCGCCAAGCATAGCGAACTCATCTCCGCCGATCCGTCCGACGGCTGCTGCTGCCTTTTCAAAGCGATCAGTTCCCCAGCTGTAGAAATCCCGATAGGAAGCATCCGGATTTTCGATGTGAGCCTGCTTTCCTTCCGGAAATAATACCTGGATCAGATCCGTGCAGGAATTCGGAGCGGTATGAAGCAGCGACCACAGCATATTTGCAGTAACTGCCCGAATGCAGTAATCTCCCTCCTGGTGACCGAACCGATCATTGATTTCCTTGAAACGATCGATATCGATCACATCAAAGACAAGATCCTCACCATGCCCGCTTGTCAGAATCCGATCGGTCTCCGCAAAGAAATACTGATGATTCAGGAATCCAGTCAGACTGTCAATATGCGCCATAAAGTGGTAATGATTGCTGATCAGATAGTGATGAATTCTTTCTTTATGAAAAAAATAAGCAATAAACCCGGAAACCAGAAAAAACGAGAATGCATTGAGCACATCACCCGCAGCGATTTCCGGAGCTTTGACGGCATAGGAGCTGACATCAAAGATCAGCATATAACCTAATTCAACAAGCATCAGCTGGCCAAGCGAATAATTGAGCAACAAGGCGACAAGAGTCTGCATGACCAGAAAAGAAGTAGCAACCTGAGATGGATCAGCAATGGAGGCGATGATGCCGAAGAACATCAGGCCCGAACAGGCAGAGCCGATATCGATGCAGGCAGTGCGGGCATTCCCCGGATCTCGATGGTGCGGCATCAGAAACAGAATCTCCACAAGCACCGTATAGCCAAAAGCAGCCCCATAATAAGGAGCAAATCCCTGATTGATCACCCCCAGAAGGGACAGGACCGCATAGATCCCCATCATGACCATCAGAATGTGGTTGAGAATCCGGGCAGACTTCCAGTTCTCCTCCCCGATCAGTTCTCGGCAGGAATCATACTGTTCTGTTTCAAACCCATAGCAGTTCAGTCTTTTGAGTTGTTTTCCGTTCATAGGCCCTCAGCATCCATGACCTGCTGAGCAAGCTCAGTGTATCACGAATGCCCCGCACCAGGCTCTGAAAAATTGACCGCAAGTACAGGAAAAAGCAGCTTCTCTGCTCTTTTCATGGATCATCGTCATATTCTCAGAACAATTAAAGAGGCCCCTTTATGCAGCTGATCGTTTCTGAAGCAATTACAGTCCGCCCTCATCCAGAGGCAACTTACTTGCTGTTTTACCGTTCTTTCTTCGATCGAGTCCGCATTTCTCATAAAAGCATCTCTTCTCTTCGTACATCTGCTGGTCTGCAATCCGCAGCGCTTCTTCGATTGTGCTGCTATCAGAACACCAGTATGCACCGGAAGAAAACAGATAGGAATTCAGATCATTCAGCTTTGAAGAAAGATCCTCGTACTTAGCGTTGAATTCTTTCTCTGAGATCTCTGGCATCATTACCACAAACTCATCGCCGCCAGCCCGATATACATGTTCTCTTCCGAATTCCGCTATCAGCATCCGGGCAGAATCACGCAGGGCAGTATCGCCAGCTTCATGCCCCTCTGAATCGTTGATCGCCTTCAGATTGTTCACATCTGCATAGACCAGGCCAGCCGGAACAGTCTGCCTGGCAAGCTGATCTATTTTCTCGATCATCGCATTGCGATTGAATACATCGGTCAGAGTATCCACTCTGCTCAGGCGATTGAGATCTTCCATCAGCCGGTGATTGACGATTCTGGCACCGATGAAGTAGGAAATGGAATTCAGGACCGCCTGCGTGTTGATGAGATCATTCAGCTCATAGTTATCTGCCCCAAGATACCCGATCAGCTTTCCGCGATTATAAAATGGTGAAGCAGCCAGCCGGTGTATTCCCTGCCGCTTCAGATTATCATAGTCAACCCGGTCGTGTTCTCTGAGCTCCTCAATATCAGCTATGAGCACAGAGGAACTCTTCTTCAGATACTTCTCCCATCCGCCGAGATAGTCATCATAATCCAGATTCTGAAGGGTATGAATCTCCGGGGTCACGCCCTCTGCACACCATTCAAAGGTATTGCTTGCGGTTTTTCCATCTGTCTCAAGAACATACAGGCGGTCCGGATGAATGAAGGCACTGAGCTCTTCCAGGGCATGATTCATGCATGTTTCAAAATCCTCGCCGTTGTTCAGAAGCTTTGAGATCCTGAGAATGATATTGCCGGTATTTCTTTCCCGCCGGCTCTTCTGAATCGATTCATCGACATTCGTAAAGATGAAGGAAACCGTCTCTGGCAGAGAAGCAGGACCTACCGTGAAATCAAGCCAGTGCTTCGCTTCTTCCGAATAGAAACATGCATGCACCGGCTTCTGCTCTTCCAATGCCTGCTGGCAATAAGGAAACCATGGTCCGCCAGATGGATAAAGTTCCAGAAAATCATGGCCGATCAATTCTTCTTTCTGATATCCTGCCATCTGGCAATACGCATCATTCACAAAAAGATACCGGGTATTCACGACCCGGCTATGCGAACCATCAAAGATCAGCCTGAATACTGCAAAAGGCACCGGGATATCTGAAAACAGATCAAACGGCTGGTCCTGATTCTGAATCTTTTCTGCTGTCATAGTATTCCGGATACAAAGTATCCTTAAAAGCTCCTTTCGTTCAGATGAGAATATCTGCAGATCAGCTCTGCCCTACCCAAGATAACTCCTAGCTGAAGAGAAGACTCCTGCCCTGCTGAAACCACATTCCGGCTTATGCAGAAACTGCTCGATGAAAAATCCGGATATTCCTGAGATTCTTTGCAGATAGCGGTATTGCTTTCTCTGATCCTGCTTCTTCTTTCCGCATGGACCAGAGCCTCAGTTCTGTCATTTCAGTCTTTCGGGTACTTTCAGTTTATCATCATTGCTGAAAAACAGAACCGGGAAAATGAACTCATGCACAGGAATCCGGAACTCGATGCAGAAAACGAAGCTGCAGGAAAAGATAATCCTCAGGAATTGTCAGATTCATGCGCATTCATGCCCTGTCAGGTTCCTCATAGTTCCGGAATCAATCATGAAATCTGCTTGCCAGCATTCTCTTTCTCCCGTTTATTCTGATACATGATTTCATCCGCACGCTGATAGAGATCCTCATTCGTCTCTCCGGGATGGCGAACGGCAATTCCGTATGCAAAATCCATCGGATAATTCCCGAATTCCGGGTCACAGACCTGAAGCCTGGACAAGGCCTCCAGAACCTTCTGTACCTGATCCGGATCACAGCAGGAGGTAAAGCAGAATTCATCTCCGCCCACACGGTAAAGCTTCCCATACGGGCTTAAGCGTTTCAGCGCGGTCTGGGCAAATGCCCGCAGATACCGGTCGCCTGAACGGTGTCCCTCTTCATCATTGAAGTGTTTCAGATGATTCAGATCAAAGGAGACAACCACGGGAACCTGCTTTCTCCTCAGACGGTAATAGGACACCGTAAACGCATTCCTGTTCGGCAGACCAGTCACCTGGTCTGTCTTTGCGAACAGTCTTACAAGCGCCACATAGAGCAGCAGAAACGAGATGGAAAAGCATTCCCATATGGAGATCACGTCGCCATTGAAATAGAGACCAGCCGTGCCGAGAGAAGCAATCACCAGATTGAACACAATCAGAACTGCATTCTCCAGATCCAGTTTTTCTATGGTCACGAAATCATGGATGAGAATACAGCCAAACAGGAAAAGCGACCCAAGGTATCCCAGGGCTGCATGCGGAGCATTCACAACATCCCCATATTGGTCCAGAGAAAAGAAAACCGGAACCCTCATATTCACGATGCCCAGGACAAACAGGACGAGATCCGCTGCCAGCATGATGCGATCAGCCAGATCCCAGTCTGCCCGATGATACCTCAGCATTATGCCCAGCTTCTATTTATCATTAGTTTCCTTGCAGAAGCCCAGTTTTACTGATTTTTATAAGAAAAATGTAGGCATAATCTTTCTTAGCGCAGTCCGAAATTCCTGGCAATTTCCTCTTCATCT
>NZ_VUMN01000017.1 GCF_009696165.1 Stecheria intestinalis
ACGTTCCGGAAAGAACCTTACAGAATGCACGGAATGACTATGGCATGAAAGCCAGTCACGATCAAGACTGGAGGTATGAAAGAATACAGCAGGCTGAATGAGCTTCCGAAAGGAAAAGCAGACAATCATTTTATTCACGGATGTGCCGTGTTCGAAGGCGGAGGCTGGCGAGGAGTATATACCCAGGGGGTCATCGATGAGCTGATGATCCAGGGAATCAATCTCGACTGTTCCATCGGGGTATCGGCAGGAGCGCTGATGTCCGTCAACTATCTGACCGGACAGATCGGAAGAGGACCATATATCACTCTGAAATACCGGCATGACAGCCGGTTTGTGGGCTGGCGCGCATTGATCGAGAACCATGGCATCTCCGGCTTCCGATTCATGCATGAAGGCGTTGAGCAGTTCTGGCCAGCAGACAATGCCCGCTATTACCGCCAGGACCTTCGACATGTAGCAATTGCCACAGACATGAAGACGGGGATGCCAAGATACTTCGAAAAAGGAAAAGACCCCTGGTTCTGGCGAGGAGTACGAGCAGGCGCTACCGTTCCCTTTCTGTCAGAACCCGTTGTCATAGAAGGAGTCCCCTGCATGGATGGAGGAATCTCTGATCCGGTCCCTCTGGAATGGGCACTTACTCAGGGATATGAAAAGATTCTGATCGTCAAGACCAGACCGGAAGGATGGAGACAGGAAAGAGACTACCCTGCCCGCCTGTGTGATTCTTTTTATAAGAAGTATCCGGAATTCGATGAAAAGCTGAAAACCATGAAGCACAGGACCAACCGGATTCTGAATCAAATTGATGAGCTGGAGGAGAATGGGAGAATCTTCGTGATCAGTCCCTCTGAGAACATCCGGATCCCGATGTTCTCAGGAGATATGGAAAAGCTCGGAGCTCTCTATGAGCTAGGAAGAGCCGATACAAGAGCCTCTGCACCTAGACTCAGAAAATATCTGAGCGAAACAGAATAAGATGAAGCAAGACAGGTACTGCCTGTTCATGAAAACCGGACCATAGGAATTGTTTTCTTCATTGGTCCGGTTTTTCCATCAGCATGCAGATGATTCAGCCGATCTTTCACCAGGAATTGGTTCAGATGTTTCTGGAAATGATTCTGAATTGTCATATCCTACTCAGTGATCTCAACCTGGTTTCCTTCTATTGCCAGGATACAGCTCTCATAGTAGCCATCTCCGGTTGTTCTGGGGCCGCTGATCACCTGATAGCCATCCCTCTTCAGAGTCTCAGTGAGTTCATCTACCCTGGCTTTGCTGCCGACACTGAATGCAATATGAACATACCCGGTCCTTGCCGTTCCTTTTTCCGGATCCGTCATGCCTGGCTTGTTCATGATTTCCAGACGTGCTCCATCAGAAAAAGACAGAAAATAGGATCTGAAGCCTGTATTCCTGTTGTGATAAAGCTGATTTGAAACAGCGCCGAAGTATTTCTCAAAGAACTGCTTCGTCCCTTCCAGATCATTCACATACATAGCAATATGTTCAATCCTCATCGGTTCCTCCTCGGAATCTCTGCCCGCAAAAGAAAGCTCACCTTTCTTTCGCTTCTTGAATCATCATCCTGATTGCTTCGATTGCTGTCTTCAGGCACGAATCCATGTCTTTATCTGAAGCATACTCTTCGAACCCGAGCTTTCTGCGCTCCTGGTTCTGGAATACCAGAAGCACAGTACTGACCTTTACATGCCGTACTGAAGCAATGGTATAGAGAGCAGCAGATTCCATCTCAGAGCAGAGCGTTCCGCCTTTCAGCCATGCATTCCATTTGTTCTGAAGCTCGTAGTCCACTCCCATGGTCTCAGGATGCTGCTGACCATAGAACGAATCCTTGCATTCCACAATCCCGACATGATACCGGTACCCGAGCTTCTTTGCTGCATTCACCAGATTCATCGTCACATCAAAATCAGCAACTGCAGGAAACTCAATCGGCATATATTCCTTTGAGGTTCCTTCCATCCGGATCGCTCCGGAAGCAATCACGATATCACCAGGAATCACATTCGGATCCATGCCTCCGCTGGTGCCGGTACGGATAAACGTATCAGCCCCGCAATGAACCAGCTCTTCCATTGCGATGGCCGCAGAAGGCCCTCCGATTCCGGTAGAGCATACACTTACCTTTTCTCCATTCAGAGTTCCGGTATAGGTCGTGAATTCCCGGTTTGATGCAATCAGCTTCGGATTATCAAAGTATTCTGCGATCCGCTTGCATCGGCCTGGATCTCCAGGCAGAATCACGTACTTTCCTACGTCTCCTGGTCTGATGTGCAGATGAAACTGATAGTCTTCTTTTGTCTTGTCCATGATTGAATATCCTTTCACTTTTTATGAGAACAAAGATCACATGATCAACTGTCTGAGAACACTTCAAAACACTTCTTCTAATCAGTGCAATACTTCTGACTGCACGCCGCCATATCATTCATAGTTCCCCTGGCTTCTTTATTGCTTCAGGATAATCAGCAGTAATCTGATATGGAATCAATATCATTCTTACCGCTTACAGTAATTCTAGCCGTGCTTCCTATTGAGAACTTCACGAAAACCAGGTTGTAGATACCAGCAGTCAGACATGAAACAATCTCAGACCCTTTCATTCTTATCGTTAGAGAGCGTCGGATGAATTTCTGGACATAAGATGCCTATCGAATCAATGAGAATTCTGCTCTTACGTTGAAACAGCCCACATAGAATTCTGCGATTTATGTTTCCGCTGATGCTGGACAAGCGGATGGGCTTGGAGCAGGAGTGGCTCCGGAGTTATTTCCGGGGTTGGAGTAATCAGTTCGGGAGTCGGATAATAATACCTACCTGCGGTGAAAGTAGATTCACTTGGAGTAAATCTAGACTTATCCGAAGAAATTGCTACTACTCTGATCTGATGGTCTTTTGAAGCGTCAATGGAATCAATCTGGTAATTCAGGTCAGCGGTATGGGTGATGAACTCCCCATCTAAATAAATCTGAACTTCAGCAATTGCATCACCAGAAAGAGAAATGGTCACCCTTATGTAAACACTCCCATTAGTTCTCTGTTGCCGTTGCCCTTAGTAGAGTAATCATTACCATGCACTTCACATAAGGTCCATTATGCGATTCTTTGAAGGAAGCTTCGCCTCTCTGCTTTGCGTAATCTTATGCATAAAGATTAACTTTCAAGAGATTAGCTTTTGATGCTAGTCAATGGTTGTTGTGACAATTGCATGAATTCTTAATCACAGAAATATGTCACAACCGACGGGCATTCTCAGTTCTCTTCAAAAAAATCAGTAACGATGGAATCTAGTTGAGAAGAAATTAAAGAAAAATCAGTATTTAAATCCAGAGTTTTAATGACATAATGATTTCCTCCAATATTCGGATAATCAAAATCAAACATCTCATTCCCAGGTTTGGCATAAAGCAACATTCCACTTACATTACCTGTTCGTTCGGTATCGGCATTCCTTACATAGCTCATGATTTGATATAAATGATTATTACGTATCGTACTACTAGCATCAGAAGAATTCTTATCGTAATGCTGCCAGAGAGATCTATAGTATTTTGCATCGATAATTAGTTTCTTATTCCCCTTAGTAAGCGAAATATCAGTCTTCATCTTTGGAAGGTACTCTAAAGCAGATGCTGATAATTCACTTCTAATGTCCCAGCTTACATAGGAGGCAGAAGCATCAAGTTCAGGATGGTTTCTTCGGAAATATTCAAGAATGAATTTTTCAAATAAAGCAGCCATATTCTCATCTGTGAATTGCTGCATAGAGTATTTTCCAGATTCAGTTGTCATTAGTAAGCTATTTGCCACAAAACAGCTAAGGTTTAGTAGCATTCTATAATTCTGTCGATTTTGCTGAATATTCACCTTTCCCCATTTGATACGTTTAAGATCAATGAGTTCAACGTGAGAAAACCCACCTAACCCTTTGAGAAGTGATTCTTGGTTCTCCTTTCTTACTTCATTGCATTTCGAAAGGAAAACCGCCGTGCTTTTAATGACTTGGTTAGCCAAGTTATTTTCGGAAAGTTCATCATAATCGCAAGTGAGTAATTGCTTATTTCTTAGCCTGTTCTGAATCGATCCATTCAAGTCAAGCTTTCCTCGAAGAATACTGAGATCGTCCCGAGAAGAAATATATTCTTTATATAAACCCTGCTTAGAAAGCTGAGCCATTCCGATGGCTAAAATTGCAGCGAATAAATCATAAATATTATCAAAAGGTTCAGCAGCAATCTTCTGATAATTTAATTGCTTAAGAACCTGATAAGCATACGCTAGCATGTAGTAGATATTTTTAATGAATATTCCCTTATTTTCAGTCATTTGACAACATCTAACAAAACCTTACTCCACCTATCAAGCTTTTCTTTATCATCGAACCAATATTCTTTTAGCGTCGGAATGATATCGTATTTAACGATTTCTTGCATTCTTCTTTTTGTGCACTTTTCTTTTGTCAGATCGCAAAAATAACTATGGCCAATGCAGAATCCATCTCCAAGTGATTGATCTTTTTCTATAACCCCATTTAATTCGATCACTTTAGAAATCAAATGATCAAACATAGAATTAGATAAAGACCTTTGATATTCCCTAAATCCTTTAGATTCAAAACCCGGTTTTAGAGATACAAAACTGAATCTTCTCCTTAAAGCATAATCGATCACCGCAAGGCTTCGATCTGCTGTATTCATTAAACCGATAATATGAAGCTTTGAGGGAACTGAAAACTGCTCATTTCGGTAAGCAAGCCTAACTGATTTATCTCGGTATCCCGCTTCAATAGCAATCAATAATTCACCGAAAATTTTACTAAGATTACCACGATTTATTTCGTCAATAATAAAGAAGTAGTCCTGTCCAGGATTCTTTTTTGCTTTCTCACAGAAATCATAGAATACGCCATTTTTTAATGTGAATCCTCCGTCTTCCGTAGGTTTATATCCCATTATGAAATCTTCATAAGAATAATTTTGATGAAATTGCACAAATTCGATCCTATCATCGTTTACTTCACCCATAAGAGCATAGGCAAGTCGCTTTGCACTGAATGTTTTCCCAACGCCAGGAGGCCCTTGAAAAATAATGTTCTCTTTGATAGAAAGAATATCTTTTATCTCCTCATATAAATTTTCAGAAATAAAAACCTGATCCAAAAATCTTGATTTGTCATAAGGAGCATAATTATCTTGAGAATAGAAAGGAATTGATTCCTGACCTTCTGGTTCATCATCCTGTTCAAGATTCCACCCTTGGAGGTAATATCGTGAGGAATAGAAAATAAAATCTGCTGTTAATGTCATCAGATTTGGATCAGGATAACATTTTTCTGTGATAGAGTTGTCAAAAGTTTTCGTTAAACTTATGTCCTGTTTTAATGAATCGTTAATCTGTTTAATAAATTCATTTATATCAGTAAGCTCATCTAATAGTTTGCCCTTTTTAGGGAGAAAGTCACTATCAATTGCAGCTGCAAGCTTTCGAAGATCAGAGAATTTTATAATGGTGTATTTTTCCGGATATTTGAGCCAAAGATAAATGCTGATGGCATTTACACTTTGATAATCTTTCTTGCCTGGATAATATTCTGAAGTCAGTTTTTTTGCAGAATTTGAAAAATCAAGATACCGATGCTGCAAATCTTCATCTTCATCGAACAGATCAGAAAACATTTTTCTAACTTTTTCTTGATCCGCCTTTGCAAGATTGTAGATCATTTCTCTGGGCTGAAACTGCAATGAAGCCAGCAAATTACCACATTTGGAAGTGGCATCAAAAAACATTTTTGCAAACTCATTAGCTTGGATATCCCAATGTTCTTGAAAATACCTTACTGCTTCCCACTTATACTTTTCATCATCCCAGTGGATAGGAAAATCTTCTTCATAAGCGCTGATGATTTTTAATAATTCTGCTTCATTCATCATTTTCAATATCCTCTCATAGCTTTAATTTTGAAAAAATGATATCGAGATCTTCCATACTTGTTGGCATAGTTTCTAGAACATGTCTATCAATTGCATTTAACATGATCTCTTCCTTATCTTTCAGTCGGTTATAGACTTCTTCGTCAATAGACCATTCACCCTGCTCACCAGAATAAGCTGATTGAATAAAGTAGTATTGAGTATATTGATTTGAAGGCAGCCCCAGGCGATTGATTCGATCTTTTGACTGAAGCAGATGCACAAGATTATAAGAGTATTCAAAATATACCGCATCATGGCAAACAGTATGTAAGGAAACTGATTCCGCCAACGTATGAGGATTCGTTATCATAACTTGAATATCGCCATTCTTAAAATCATTGATAATTTGTTGACGCTCATCCAGTTCTATTTCTCCATACACTGCTTTTGAGATAATCCCTGCTTTTTCAAGATCTCTTGTAACTCTTCGAATGGAATTGATAAAAATGCACCAAACAATAACTGTCTTCTTTTCGTTTACTAATTTCTGAATTAAGTCAATGCATTGTTTATATTTTGAAGTTAAATCATTCCTATTGATTAGTTCTTTAATCTCATCGCTATAATCGGCAACATCAATCTGATCAATACTCTCCACAGAGTCATCAATCAAATACTGAAATTGAGACATGTCTAATCTTTCAAGCAGBATTTTAGGATTGCTTTCTGCCTGTAACAACCTGATAAACAAAGCGAGCTTATTTCTCCTGTATTTCATCTTCAGGATTTCAGCAATTCTCTCTTCATCAGGTGTTGTTTCTACTTCAATGATTTCATCCGGATTCGCCTTAGGAACTCCTAATTGATCTTTAGTTGTTCTGCAAAAGAAAGGTTGAAGTTTATTATTAATCTGATCAATATCAGATTGTGCTGGATTGCTAAGCATACCCTGACTAAATCCAAAAAAATCATTATATTCATCAGGAAACAGGATGTGCAGGAAATTATATATATCTGAATACCCATTTGGCAGAGGAGTTCCGGTCATGACAATTGCATATGAAGCATTTTTTGCAATAGCCAACGAATACTGTGCTCTTCTTCCATCAATTCTTTTTATTCTATGAACTTCATCATAAACAAGGAGACTATGCCTATCTATGATTTCTCTTAGTTCCTCATAGATGCTCTCCACAGATTCATAGTTAATCAAGAATAAATTGCATTTTCCCGAATAATACAACAAAGCCTCCCTACGTTCTTCTCGGTTCTTGAATTTGTCATCATGAACATTAAAAACATTCAATGTATCTAATCCATCAAAACATGCATGAAATTCATCTATCCATGAACCAAACGCATTCTTAGGGCAAATCACCACGATTTTATTTGCTAGATTTTTATAATGAAGATATGCATAAACTCCAAGAACAGAAGCCGTTTTCCCAGAACCAGGAACAGAAAAGTCGGCAGCCCTCTGCATTGCGCACATGAAAAAAGAATCTCGCATCTGCTGATCTCGCAGTTGTCTTGTCATATGCCTGTCTACAATTTGTTTATATTCAAAATATTTGTCCTCTAGCTTATCTTCATGTTTCTTAATTTCAATTCCAAGGCGTGAGCGACTCTCAATATAGATGTTACGTTGATCGATATATTCTCTTAATTCTTTGCTCACCGAAAAGTCTATGTTGTTATGGATTGCTTCCTTTTCACATAGATTAATTATTTTTTCATAATCCCGATAGTTTAATGCAGGTTTAAATCGTATAAGTCCATCGTAACATTCACGGATATATCTTCTGAGATACAGTTTATAGAATGCAGTACTTTTGAAGCTTAAACTATCAGGAGGAGTAAATTTCAGAGACAAGGCTCCATCATAATCAAGAATCCATGTTCTCACTAGATATTTTCCTCAAGCTTTTTAAGAGTGTTTTTGATATGGGTAATCTGCTCGACAAATCTGTCAATTTCTGAATCGCTCATCTTGGCAAGAATATTCTCATCTATTCCTTCAAGATATTCATTTGCTTTTTCTGCCAAGCGAATCGGCTCATTTCTTGTCTGGTTTCTTTTTACCTTTAGTAAAGTCTGATCCATAGATGCTTCAAGTTCTTGAACAACAGGATCATTGTTTCTAATTACTTCACGAATCTTCTGAGTGCTCACTTCCCCTACTGGAGGTAAAGTATCGACCACCTTCTGAGCAATTTCCATCTGTTTATCAATGAATTCCTCTTTATAATCAGAACCGATAACAGTTTTTATATTTCTCTGGAAACCGCGCATTTCTCCAGGTGGATGCATGAGAATATTTGTAAATACAACATTTTTCAAATTATCTTTCTCGTCATCATTTTTGCATTTCTTCAACAGATTCGGAAGTTCCTCAAGTGTTGCAGCGACTCCTAGATCACGAGCAATATAGAATTGTTCTGGAGCATTAATAAATTCAAGGAATTCCACCATTAACTGGGCAACTTCCACCCTATGATTTACCTGTTTGACGTCTTCATTCGTGCTTCTTGCATATTCTTCCACTGAAATTAGTTTTGTGTTGATGATATCGTTATAAACACCTACCAATCGGTCAATTGGGTTATAATCCACTTTACTCTCTTCACCATGCTGGATTGAGAGCTCTAACATCTTGATCTCTTTAGTACTTGTTTCAAGGCTTCGATTTAGAATCACCGCCTCAAAGTAGCCATATTTTTCATTTTTCTTAGACAGTCTTCTGAGACAAGTAAAACGACGATTACCATCAATGATTCTTCCATCGTTTAACACCACACCTGGTTCTCTCTGATCTACCAGTTCAATATTATTCTGCGTTTTATTGATCGCATCGGGATTACTTTCAACAATGAATTGTTCAATGATGTCATTGTATGAGTTTCTATCCGAAGTATCAGGAGCTTTTCCATTATGATCAGACTTATATTTACTGATCCAGGTTGCAATGCGATCATTCTGATCATTGTAAAAAAGGTTTGACAGTTTAATTTTGTACACTGGATATGCTCGTGTCACGCCATCAATTGTTAGTTTTCTTGTCTGTGCTGTCCTTATAACTGTCCCATTTTCTTTTTGCTCTTCTAATAAGCCCATAATTATACCTCCGCAAAATAAGTGTCATAATCGATATAGACCTTCTCCATAATCTTGTCGTAATAAAGATTAGTTTCTTTGATGGTCTCCATCAATTTGTCATGCTTTATTTTAAAACCATACCTATCAGTTAACAATTCCTCTAAGTCGAAGATATCGATACTTTCTAGTTCTTCGAGTAATCTGTAAAGAAAATCAGTGAATACTGCTTCTTTTCCTTTGCAGAAAAGTCTCTGAAGTCCAAACTTAGTAGAGGAGAAATTAATACGATCCGCAAGAATAATGGATTCATAAAAACAATCATCCATCCCCAGATCATCAAATTGGCTAGTAAATCCTTCATTTCTTAAAGATTTAATGGTGAAATAAGTGCCTCTATCTTTGGACAATGCCAGGCTATCAGTAATTTCTCTCAAGTCAGTTTTCGAATACCCTTTACTAGCTAATCTTCTAAAATTCAGATATTGCTTTGGCTCAAATTCAATCAGATCCAAATTATATTTACATCCATACAAATAATTCGTAAAAGTTGAAGTTGAGGAAAATACAGGATTAATTGTAGAAATATCAACAACATCTGATTCTAGCAATACATGATGCAGATAATCACTAGCATTTTGATATCTACCATTTATGAGATATGTAGAATAAATATGAAAGCCAAGTAAATTCAAAGAATATGAGGTGACCTTATCTGGGTTTTCATCTGGATATTTTTGATGAAAGATGGATTTAATTTGATTAAATGAATATACATCATCTGTTAGTGTTACTCTTAAGAATTCATACTGCTCATGTGTAAGGTGAGATTCCGTATAAATTAAACTTCCATCCTTTAAATATGGGTAGAGAATAGAAACATACGAGCCCATCACGGTTGCTGCTCGGAATCCATATGCTTCTTCATATTGTTGGCAATAATCCTGCAAAGATATCGGTGCACGATCAAACATGAACTGTTTCAGTTGCTTTGTACGATCAGCTTTTCCAATCACAAGAGTTGGCATCCTGGCAAATTCTACTTCCGTACCATCAGAGTATTCATTCCAAATTTTCTTTAATAGATCATGAAGTTCATATTCATCATGAATATCATAATCATCCATGACCTCAGAGTAATCGCGGAACAGCTTTAGTGTTGAAATTTCCAATCCACGATAGTTTCTTAAATTCAGAACAGAAACTAAATCGGAATAGTCGCGGCCATCAATGTTGTAATATCTGAAGGTTCTCCCTTGTTTCCATAAAACGAATCTGGAAACAGCTAGACGATTATTAATATATTGCGCAGAGTTCAAGGATAAGCTTTCAACATTCTCAAGTCCGTTGTCAGCAAGAAATTGGTTATAGAATTCTGCAAAGTCATCAGCTTTAGTATCCTCAACACATAATGTTTGTACAAGATACCTTATGATCTCACCCCTACTCTTTGGAATCCGATTTCCGTCAATTATTAGATAATTTTTATTAGTTGCTTTTTCTAACTGTCTTCTTATTCTTGTAGGGATATTCTCGTCTTCCAGGGCTGCTTCTAATGGTTTTCGATCCTCAAACTTAGAAACTGCGCTGAATGAAAGGTAATAAAAAGTTTCATTTGGTTCATTCGGAAATGCGAACTGAAAATTTTCTTTTGAAATCTGGTAATGTTCAAAAGCATACAAATAATCATCCTCTCTAACACGAGGCTTATTTCTTACTGCCTTGTTATAAATCTGACGAACTCTTTCTCTGGTTAAACCATAATCATTGGCTATTGTTTCGAGTGTTAACCCTGAGATCCGTTTTAATACAATTTCTTTTTCTCTTCCTGTTAGATTCTTCGAAATATATGATGAAAAACGAGGAAATATGCGGACGAGCTTGCCTTCTTTTTCTTCAATCTGATCAATTCCTTCCAAGTCAAATACAAACTGCTCAGTTATTACAGTATTACTTAAATGCTTTGGCATTCTGTCAAGAAGGTCAGATAAAGAGATCCCATCTGGATAATTTCCAATGATTTCGAGAATCTTATTCTTAATTGCTTTTTGAACATCTGGATTCTGATAAATGTATTGGACATAATTTTCCTCTGAAACTTCAGTTTTTTCCACATCAATTTGAATTCCTGCAGCTTGGAAAACTTGTTTATCTTCTGGCGAAAAAGAGATCATTTCAGAAATTATGTTTCTTTCACCTAAAGGCATCTCATATTCATCTTTATATTTCTGCAAAAAGGCAATTATTTCTAAGGCTGTTTTTTCACCAATACCAGGAAGTTTAAAGATATATTCCGGAGTCAGAGTAACGATCTTTTCAGGTGTAACAATCGAAAGGCTAACCAATTTATTAATTGCTCTATTTGATAAGTGATAAGACTTAAAAACATCGATAGCAAGAGATCGAGGAGCGGAATTATCACTTCTATTTGGAATAACAAAATCACCATCTGCTAAATTCAATTCATTATTCTCAATTTCATTTTTTACTCTTTCCAGTTCTGCTGCAGAGAGTGATCCGATCCCTTCTAGATGAGATAAGGAATTTAATGAAGAATCATGAACCTTTCCAATTGTGTCGATCCCTGCTCTTTTAAGCATATGAAAAGTCCTTGCGCTTAAGGCTAGTCGTTCAATTGGAATATCCCGATACTTTTCATCAAACATAATTCTTGTTCATCTCTTTATTATTGAATGTAAAAACCATTAGAAGCAAAAATGGAATCAATCTCATCATTAGAATTTGCTTTCAATACTTTTTCTCTAGTTTCGCGTTTTGTCAGGTCAAGCCTAAGAAAATGATTATGGCCATCATCTCCTTTTTCATAACGTATCAATTGGAGATGTCCAATTTCTGTCGACAAGTTTTCTTCAGCATACTTGGCGAAACCTTTTGCTTTTCCCAAATTGTCCCTTCGTGTAGGATCATGTGGTTCCAAAATATCAAAAAGGAAATCATCAAAACCATGTTTACGAACTATGAGCATATCCGGATATGCAGCTCTTTTTTCATGATTCATTTCATAGGGAATCAAAATAGACCATGACTTACGTTCAACAAATCTAAGCCAGCAAACAAAATCCGGCTGGCTCTCTTCTTCCTTTATTAATCCATGTTCCCAACTATTTAGATCAATCCTAACCTGACCATTATTATCTGCATATAAGTGATCGTTAAATATCTCTCCCTTCGTGTACATTGGGAAGTCAATATCATATGGGAGATTGAGTATTCCCCTTTTAATTGTTGCGGATAAAGCGCCAATGTCGTTATAGCGATTTCTAATATTATCAGAAGCTTTGGAAACTGAAATCCTTGATCTATCATAAAGCTCATTGAACATACGATCACACTGATATTCATATTTTGACATGCATTCAGAATTATCAGTGAAAACAATCACTTCAATTTTAGAAGAATCAAGATCGTCAAGATCTCCATACTTTTTCAAGAAAGTCTGCCCTACTGATCTTGTACCAAGAAGAGCATTAGCAATCTCATATTTTTTGTCAATATCAAGTGTTGTAGTTAGCATCGAATCCGATAAAGATGACAGAATCTCTGAATTCCACGCACTATCTACTTTGAGGGTTTTTAGTTTAAACTGGGTTGCTTTTTTTGATAAATCAGCAAATATTCCCTCTTCCTTCATCCTTTGAATAGACGCATGGATTAAGTCTACCAATGAATCTACAGCATCATCCTTTGCATCCGTATTGATACCATTTAATACAAGAAGATTAACCAGATCAAACAGTGATTTCGAAGCTTTCTTTTTCTTTGTTTTCGAAACAGAGTATGTAGATAATGCAGAAATATTAATTGCCTTAATAACCTGGAGCCGGTCAAAAGTAGGTATGATAGGCTTTACTTCACTGGTAGAAGAAACATCAGACGTAATAACTGGTGGAATAGTTAGATCGTCATCCAATTTGGAAGAACTACCGCAATAAGGCTTTTCAGGTTCTTGAACAGTCCCATCTGAATTTGCAGGATTAGATTGACCATCCTCACTCACAAAGCTTGTTTTCGGTTCAATATGGTTTGTTACTGGCTGATTGGTAACATTAACAGCAGGACCATGAAAACCAAAACTCGATGAATTACCCTTTTGTGATTCAGAATCATCCTTTTCTTGAATATTCTGACTAGAAGGAGAGTGAATGCTGATAATTGGATTAGCTGTAAGGATAGTCGTCTTCTTCATGGTAGTGATTTCTGAAGGAATATCCGGACCATCTGTTTCCTTAAGAGCAGCAACCACGTCATTTACGGTATGTTCGTCAAAGTGCGGAAGAAAGAGTTTCACATCATTTAGGACTTCATCAGAAGGAATTCGTCTGGCTAGCGGTGTACGAATCATTCTTCCAAGTAACTGCGCGATATATGTTGAATCTGTAGCGCGTCTGAAAGACATCATTGTTTCAGCGCGTGGGCAATCCCATCCCGTCGATAGATTCATCTTAAAGAAGACTACTTTGATACTTTTTCTCTCTTCAATACTTGAAGGTTCAATATAGTAAATATCAATGCCGTCAGCTTTTAAATCACCATAATCATTAAAAGTATGCGCAACATCCCCTGATTTAAACCTAATTCCAATTCTTTCCTCAATGGTTTTTAAACAAGCTCCAAGATCCGTCGCTGTTACGCTATTATTAGTTCCATCCAGCACCTGAATAACTAATACAGGTTCAACTAAAGTTCCTTCATTGTAGTTGCTATACCATTCCCAATGATCACATTTTTCTTTCCAGTCGTCAGCCGCTGCTTGTAGCATTGCCATATCTGGCATCTGATTGGAATCAGGAAATTTAATAAATATTCTGTCTTTTAACAGTCCAGATTCTCTGACATCTTCTGCAGCAACAGGCACACGGAAAATAGTAGAAGGAGTTGCACTTACAAGTTTGAGAAAACGTTGAGGTGTTGCAGAAATCCCTATAATTAAAGGCATAGGCGATATTCCATCTTCTGGACTACCGACAATAAATTTCTGCATGATGGATTGAGCTTCACGAGCTTCTCTATCATTCTTCGTACCTTTGTGGGCTTCATCAATTATCAAATAAGTCCTGGGATTACGGTTAACCGTATTCTGAATTGTTTCCCAGATAGAATACTGTCGGGAATCAGAAATTTTAGTCAACAGTTTATCCCTTCCAAGCTTCTGGGTATTAATGAAATAGATATGTCCTGGTGACAACATTTCAGAATCATAAGTACTTTCAATTGTCACCAAGGAACCAGGCGATAATCTATCTCCCTTCTCTTCAAATTTTAATCTTGTCTGATTATTCAATTCTGGAGAATCCGATAGCCAAATAAAGACTGAGTTAGGTTCAGCGGGTTTTATCTCATCACCGAATAATGTATTCTCAATAAAACTGATCAGAATATTAGTTTTGCCTGAACCAGTTGGAGCAGATAATGCAATTACTTGAGGCTTTTGCGTCTTTTGATACCCCATCACAGCAAGAGTATCTGCTTGCCTCATCTCTTTTAAAGCTTTCTCCTGAAATTCAAACAATACATCCTTCATCAGAGATTACCTCCGTTTATTTTGAAATTGTCTAAATAATCACGATACAACTGGTAAGTAGTCTTTCCTCTAAGAGGTTTAATCATTTCGCGGTAACTATCATCAGAATCAGTAACAATAAAAATCGTTTGAATTTCTCGATGTTTTTGTAATTCTAGAATAAATCTTGAATAATAAGATTCCTTCACCAAAATCGCCATTTTATTTTTGGGGAAAAACAGCATTTGGGAAACTTGTGAGCGATCAATTTCTGGACATTCTCCAATTGCGCCAGCCTTCATCCAAAGAAGAGGAACTAACTCGCACAATTGCCTTCCAAGAGAAACTGCATTTTTATCAAGGAATCCAAGCTTAAAAAAGATACAGTTAGCTTTGAAACCATCTGCCATAGGCTGACCAGTCTCCTTCTGCCCATCTAAGCCTAAATAATTACCTTTTAAAGGGAAATTATTAATATCACGTCCTTCTATCGAGCAGACTGTACGCGGCCATGTGACATAGCGAGCAATGCCAAGCTTCTCCCATTCCTCGTCACCTGGCCTGTATCCTTGAATTGTCAGTGTTTTTGCCTCAGCATCGGACACTTCGTTGTTCGTCACAATTATGCAGCGTCGGTCCCCACCGTCTTCTGCATTCAATAAGTTAACTGCATGAAGTGTGGTGCCCGAGCCGCCAAAAAAGTCGATTATAAGAGCATTAGGCTTATCAGAAACAAAAAACCTTAAACAGTCATGAACGGCATAAAGTGACTTTGGAAATTGAAAGCGCTTATCATGAAATATTTCAGTAAGGTATTTTGTCCCGTATTCTCTTGCACCATGGCTCCTGTAATCCCATTGTGTTTTTGGCAAAACTTTTACTGTGGAAACATTTTCCGCAATAGCACTTCCATCAGTTTTATAGCCTTTAATAACTACTCTTCCAGAATCAATGTCAGATATAGTTCCAGAAGTCAGGTATTCTATCAAATATTTTTGAGGTTTATTATAGGTTGCTTTACTAGCTCTGATATAACCCTTTGAAAGGCGATCTCTACACTCATTAGCACTAACCCCCCACATCATCTCTGTGCCATCATCCTTAATTGGGAAAACCGTAGTACAGCCAGGCATGTCTTGAACAGTATTAATATCAACACTTCTAGGTAGAGGATCTCCGACTTTTTCGATTTTATTATTTAATGAGTTCACGAAAATCGGATAAAATTGCGTATTAGTTTTGTCTCTAGTATTGGCCGCATTGGTTCGCCTAAACCCACGCCACCTAACTTTTCCATTCGTATTCTTGCTAAACACAGATTCTTCAATAGGAGTAATATGGTAGTTTCCTATCATAACAAAGAATAAAAATTCATTGTTGCGATTGAACTCGTTGCTTCGTGCAACAGATGTAGGGTTCACAACGCTGCTGACCATTTGAATTTTAGCTTCTGGAAACATTTGTTCCAGCAAACATCCGAGATGCAAATACTCCTTTTCATCAATCGTCACGATAAGAACCGAGTCCCCAGGATTTAGCAGCTTCTTCGCCAGCTTCAGCCGCTTCTCCATAAACGACAGCCATTTGCTGTGCCGATATGCATCACTACCGTCTACGTAATTATTGTTATACTTCCAATCTCTTGCGCCAGTATTATACGGTGGATCAATATAAATACAATCCACCTTTCCTGCATACAAATATTCAAGCAACTGTAATGCATGATAGTTATCAGCTTCTATTAGAGTGTGCCAGAGATCACTGTCTGGTGCGTTGCAGATCGAATCAATTTTTAGGAGATATGGATAGATTGGATCTCCGAACTCAGCAACAGCAACTAACTCACTAATATCTTTATAAGTAGTGGTTCCAGTTTTACGATTCTTGCAATATACATTTTTTCCTTCAATACTAAGCACATCAAAAACATCATTAATTTGGCCATTTTTTAAAGCAACAGATACTCCTTTTTTAATTTCAACTCCATAAAGAGGCGTGCATTCAGGAATATGATCTTCAAAAACCAAGCCAAACTTCCGCTGATTTCTCAGCTTATTTGTTTCTTCAAGGATCCTCTTCCGTAATTCTTTGTCTTCAATCTTGTCAATTAATTCATCTAATGCTGCCATTTTATATCCCCAATTTGACGATGCTTTATACGCAAAAACCGCACTATTCGATACCAAATTGCCTTTATTGTTCTTATTTTACTATCTTTTTCACTTTTTCTGTCGCATATCATGCATTTGCGTTACGATCGAGACCTAAAGCACTTTCCAGAACGCAAAAGAATCGCTGACCACCATCACTGATAGCCAGTGTTTCAAGCCTTTATTCTTTTGTCTCTGCCTTCTTCTGCAGCACATCGATGGCATTAGTGATCACTGCCGAAATCGGAATCCCCATCAGCCCAGCATTCTCGACAATAGAGATCAGTTCATTGGCAATGAAGCCAATGATGACCGCATCCCGGATGAATGTGCTGCAAATGACCTTGTCTAGCTGCACAGCTACCAGCACAATCAGAAGTGTAACACCCTTCCAAATCAGCCCCTTCCAGCCAGCACGTGATTCCAACGTAACCGTTTCACTTTTCTTGGATTTATGGAACACACCTGCCACATAGATGCCAGTGATGTAGTCAATGCACATAAAGATTACTAGGGTCTGCATTCCCACATCCCATCCTCCTAGCGCCGTCGCAATCAAGCCGCTAATCAATCAGATTTCAACACAAAACTCATTCTTCATTCAGATCCATCCTTCTTTCTGAGATAAGCAGTGAATCCTTTCGGCCTTAACCTTGCTGCCAAAGCCTCCGCATTGGCATACTCTTTGAAAGACCCTACCTGGACTCGATAGAGATTACCTTTGATAATGTACCCATCAAATCCTGCCTTCCTGAGCTGATTCTTCATCTTTGCTGCATTCCGATAGCTAGAAAAAGCACCTGCCTGTACAACGTACAAGGTAGATGCTTTGGAGAAATCATTGCTCAATGCTTCATTAATCTGTTCCGCAATATAAGAGAATTTGGAAGAAAGGTATGCTCCAGGACAAAGAGTGTTGCTCCACCACTTATGCATCTGGAGGATGGAATGCTCCCGATCATTCGGAAGATAGGTCACCTATCGGAAACCATTTCGCTTACAGATATCAACGCAAAGCTCCATCGTCTTTTCCAGGCAGAGATCCGACACTTCCCAATTCGGTCCCAGTTTGCAATTCGACACTTCAATCGTGACCGCTCGGTTATCAATTCTGGCACTGGATATCGTCCAAGGACGATCTGTTTCATCCACATATTGCCCAATCCGACCATCGCTGCCAATCCCATACGTTGCGGAGGCTTTCCGTTTTCCTGAGAAAACCGTCCCAAGATCTTCTACGGAACAAATTCCTGCCACATGATGGATCACGACCCGATCAATCGCATACCCCAGCCTTCCCGCAGAATGGTTTTTGACGATCCTTCGATAATCAACCAGATTGGAATTACTCATTGGTCGATTCTGCCTTCTCGGCCGGTACCTGTTCCGCCTCGATCTGCTTCACATTATTCAAAATCCCGGATAAAGCCAGATCCACCACAATAGGTGGCAGCCCAGATTGATTAATCGTGTGGATCACTTCCTTTTCAAAATCGTGTACTCGTTTTGTTAATTCACCCTTTTTCTTCTTCCTTCTTACTGGGCTGCAATTCCCAGTTTTCCTAAAATGTCCGCGCCATTGATATAGACATGGGTTCTCCTGAACTGAGTTCCAACGCAAAATCAACGCAAATCCAAAATCGTGTGTGAGCGTGTACGCGCGTTATCGAGCGTATCAGGCAATGAGTGGAGATTGGCGAAATAGCCATTTAAAAGACTCCTGCACTTGAGCAGGAGCCTTCTGTTTTGGCTTAATAATGCAATAATCGGCTCTTTTATCAGCTGTTCTTCAGCTCCTCAAGCCAGAGATTCACACATGCATCACTGGGCATGCGCCAGTCGCCTCTTGGGCTGAGTGTGACCGAGCCGACCTTCGGACCATCCGGCAGACAGCTGCGCTTGAACTGCTGATGGAAGAAACGGTTATAGAACCGGATCTCAGCCGTGCGGATCGTTTCCGGATCCAGCTCCGGGTAAGCGGTCATTGCCATGCCCAGAATCTTATCCGGTTCAAAGCCATATCTCATCATCCAGTAAAGGAAGAAATCATTGAGATCATACTTGCCGATCTTCTCTTCCGTCTTCTGCGCAATTGCTCCGTCTTTATTCGGCGTCAGCTCCGGAGAGATCGGCGTATCAATGATCGAAAGAAGAACCTTCTTCAGATCTTCTCTGCCGCAGGTCAGTGCATATGCCCTGCAGATATACTGGACCAGCGTCTTCGGAACGGAAGCATTGACTCCGTACATGGACATGTGATCGCCATTATACGTGCACCATCCAAGGGCAAGCTCACTGAGATCGCCCGTTCCGACTACCAGACCATTCTCCATGTTTGCGGTATCCATCAGAATATACGTGCGCATGCGGGCCTGGGCGTTCTCATAGGTCGTATCCCCTTCCCCCTGATATGCTTCGCTGTGTCCGATCGCAGTCAGATGATCACGGACAGCCTTGCCGATCTCCACCTCCCGGATTTCAACATCCAGAGCTTTCATCAAAGCAATGGCATTGGAATAAGTCAGCGAAGTCGTATTGCCTTGATTCGGCATCGTGATCGCGATTATGCGCAGATCCGGAACCATCTTCCTCGCTTCTGCACAGACTAATAGAGCCAGAGTAGAATCCAGTCCGCCCGAGATGCCGATGACCAGGGTATGAATCCCCGTTGCTTTCACCCGGGTAGCCAGGCCATTTGCCTGGATCTGAAGAATCCGGTGGCACCGCTCCTGCAGCAGCTGATCATCCGAAGGAACAAACGGCATTCTTGGATAAGAAACCTGTTCTTTCTTCAATGCTCCGGCAAGCTCAGCCGCCGTCAGCTCTTCTTTTCCGCCAAGCGGTTCAATCGACACCGGAACCCTGCGGAACCACCCGCCGGATTCACTCGGAAACGTATTCTGATGCGTCCGGTTATGAATCAGCACATCCAGATCCGTAATTGCCTTGAGAACCGTCTCAGGCTCCGGATAGATCGTTTCTGCTTTCAGGCTTCCGTTTTCTGCAATCATGCAGTGACCGGAAAAAACCAGATCTGTAGAAGATTCCTCCATCGCAGAACTAGCATAGAGATACGTGCAGTAGCAGTCTGCAGACTGATGCTTCACAAGCGAACGACGGTAGTCCTGCTTGCCGATGACTTCATCGCTGGCACTGAGATTGGCAATCAGATTCGCCCCGGCCAGACATGCATGCGTGCTCGGCTTGTCAGGAACCCATAAATCCTCGCAGATCTCTATGCCGAGAACTGCTCCGGAATGATCATCGGATGCTAAGAGATCAATGCCGAAGGGGACTTCCTGTCCATGGATCAGAATCGTTCTGCCGATCACATCCTTGCCGGAAGAAAACCATCTTGCCTCATAGAACTCACTGTAGGTCGGCAGATTGATCTTCGGGACAATGCCGGCAATCTCTCCTTCAGAGATCACAGCAGCACAGTTATAAAGACTGTTCTCAAAGCGAAGAGGAACCCCGACCACGATGGTCATCCCATGCCACGAAGAACTTGCTTCCGCGATCTGAACAAGACCCTCTTCGGCCGCATTCAGCAATAAATCCTGCCCGAAGAGGTCGGCACACGTATAACCCGTAAGACAAAGCTCCGGAAATACCAGCAGACCAAGATCCTGATGGGCTTCTGCACACGAGATGATCTTCTGCGTGTTATAGGAAACGTCTGCGATCTTCAGAGCAGGAACAGCGGTTCCCACCTTGATCAAATGATTCTTCATAACAACTCTCCCTTCAGCAGCTGAGGCTTCAGTCCATGAAGCTCTTCCGGAACCATCTGCTCGAGTTCTTTCAGGTCCTGCTGGATTTCCAGATATTTCTGACGGACTTTCGTGGAACTGACATCCTGGGTTTCTTCCGGCAGGGAAACAATCGTGAAATACGGAGAAAGTGTTCTCAGATACGGATCATTCTGTATCAGTCTATGAGGATCATCATGACTGCGGGACATGCATACAATGCCGAACTCCCTGCAGATCTCTTCTACATGAAGCCAGCCATGTTCCAGTTCCGGCAGCTTATCGCTGCCCATCAGCAGTCTCAGTTCATATCCCTGCTTTCTTAACCAGCACAGGGTCTCATAAGACCGCGGCTGGCTGCTCTGTTCAATCTCATAAGCAGACACTTCCATCCATGGCTGGGAAATGCTGATCATTCTGAGCATATCCAGCCGTTCCTGATCCCCGAAGGCAAAATCCTTGCCCTGATCCTTCTCGACATAGACCTGCTTAGTCGGAACGAAGATGACCTTATCAAAGTCCACTGCCTTCCTGGCCGTATCTGCAGCCAATAGATGAGCAGCTGTAGGCGGATTGAAAGCCCCGCCGAACATCAGCGCCGTGCTCAAATCCAGCCTCCATGAAGCTGCTGATACATGTTTTCACGTACTTCCGCAACTGCTCTGGTCATATCCACATAATGCTGATGGGGCATCTCCGGGCGAAGTTCGGACTCCCAGACCCGATGCTCAAGCTGCTCACGGATGAAATCTTTCTTTGCCCTGATATCAGGCAGATCAATGGCCAGCTGTCCATTCAGGATATGCGGAATGAGAATCTTCTCCACATGCACCGGAATGATCGTCTTCACATGATCAAACGCATCCGGATCCAGGTTCACGACCTCAATCGGCTCCCCTTCCCGGATCACCTCATGATCCAGGGCGATGATATCGCACTGTCCCTTGCCCTCTTCATCAAATACTCTCCAGGCCATCAGCTTGCCCGGAATAATCGCCTTGGAAGCAGAATCGCTGCACTTCATCTTCGGCGCATATGAGCCATCCGGCTGCTTCACGGCGACCAGCTTGTACACTCCTCCGAAAACCGGGGATGTCGCACTTGTAATCAGCTTCTCCCCGACTCCGTACGAATCAAACCTAGCGCCTTCATAGATTTCCATATCAGCCATCTTCTTCTCATCCAGAGAATTCGAGGCAACCAGCTTGATGTACGATTTGCCTGCCTTGTCGAGTGCCTTGCGCAGCTTCTTGTAGCCGCGGGCAAGGTCGCCGCTGTCAATCCGCGCAGACTTGACACGCTTATTCGGATCATCCGGATACTTCGAAATCAGCCAGTCATCCAGCTTGATCAGATTCGGCAGGCCTGACTCAAAGATATTGTACGTATCCAGCAGAAGCGAAACATTCTCCGGATAGGTCTCTGCATAAGCCTGGAATGCCTCGTATTCAGACGGATAGAACTCAATGAAGCTATGGGCAATCGTGCCGACTGCCTTGACTTCCGGTCCGTATTTCATCTCTGCCAGGCAGTTGGCCGTTCCGACACACCCGCCGAGGACTGCCGCATACGCACCATCATTGCCAGCGCTTTCCCCTTGTGCTCTTCTGGTTCCGAACTCCATGACATTCCGCGGGGTATGCGTGGAAAGTCCGCTGATCTTGGTCGCTTTCGTAGCAATCAGAGAATGGAAATTCATCGTCTGCAGAAGATACGTCTCAATCAGGATTGCCCCGACCATATCGCACTCAATGCGGACCATCGGCACCTGCGGATAGCAGACCGTTCCTTCCCGCAGGGCATACATATCCCCTTTCCAGCGGTAGGTGCGCAGGTATTCGCAGAACTCTTCACTCATGCCCTTGGAACGCAGCCAGATCAGATCCTGCTCATTGAAATGATAATTCAGGAGGAACTTGACCAGCTTATCCTGCCCGCAGGCAATCGAGAAACCGCCCCGGTCCGGATTCTCCCGGAAGAACATATCAAACACCATGACGGAATCCCTGAATCCATGCAGAAACAGGCAGTTTGCCATCGAGAATTCATAGAAATCCGTGACCATTGCCGGATTGTCATAATCTTCATCCGGAATATAAGGCTGTACTTTAATCTCACTCATACCTTCAGTCCTTCTTCATGCGGATATGCTTCTTTCCCGCTTTCTGATTCAGATAGTCTGTGATCTCCTTTTCATCCTTCGCATCAAAATTGACTGCCACGGTATATTCGCCCTTTTTCTTCTTCGCGTCCTTGTCCTCGCAGACGAAGAACACTCTGAAATTCTTCTTGTATACCGCACAATCGTAGGCTTTGACATCTTTCCATGGGGTTAAGCGTCCCATCGATCCGATGCCTTCCTCTCCGATTCCATCTCTAAGAATCAGAAATGCGATGATGCACATCGTCATCGCTGCAAACCTCACGAAATCAAGAGCAGAGCGGTAGACCACAATGGAAAGCAGCGACAGCACTCCGGCAGCCGCAAACAGAATGCGGCTGGCAGTCCACATCCTGTCTTTGTATTTCAGATTCTTCACGCAGCGGAAATACCCCATCAGCATCCATACACCGAGGCCCCCGAACAGTGCAGTCAGCAGCAGGTTTGAAGATGTATCCATGAATGATTTCTTCCTCTCTAATAGCCAAGTGCTTCATTCACGAGAAGCACATGAATTCTTCCCGGCGTCCCCGAACGGCGCGTCGTCACAATCTGATTGCAGATGGTGGACGGCGTGCTGCAATGCATGCACTGACCGGTCTTCGTGCACGGATTCGTCTTGTTCAGACGGATATTGTTCGCTGGAGCAGCCAGCAGCTCCACCCGCTGCACCGCTTCTTCCAGATTCTTCACGATCTTGTTCGTGCCGGCAATCACATAGACTTTCTTCGGTCCGTAGATCAGTGCGGCAAGCCGGTTTCCTTTTCCATCGATGTTGTAAAGCTCTCCCTCTTCGGTCACAGCATTGGTACTCATCAGATAGACATCGGCCAGCAGACTTTCATGAAATATCTTTTCCGGATCATCCGTATGATAGCGATCCAGAAACCGGTAGTCCGGATTGCCAGTCAGCCAGCTGACGATTCCAAGCTCAGAAAGCGTCATGGAACCGCCGATTCCGATCGAAGCACCTTTCTCGATCGCACCTTTCAGATAGGAAAGCACTTCTTCCTTTGTTTCAAAATAATACGCACCGAATCCATGCATGCGCAGATGGCTGATGCAGCTATCAGCCCTTAAAGCAGCTGCAGTTGTTCTCGGATCCTGCATAATAGCACTCCTTCTTCCTGTCCCTGTCATTATAACAGACGGAAATCCCCCTTGAAACAAGCTTCAGGACGCAAGAAAAGCCGGATTTCTCCAGCTTTCACTTCAGCGGATTTCCGCAATGGTTCCGTCATCTTTCCAGATCGAATCGGCAGGCACGACCCCGCGCACGCAGCTCGTCGGATAGACGCGGCTGTTAACCCCGATCACGGTTCCGGGATTCAGCACGGAATTGCAGCCGACCTCGACATGATTGCCGAGCATTGCCCCGAACTTCTTGAGGCCAGTCTCAAGACGATCTGTGCCATCGTGTACCACAACAAGCTTCTTGTCGCTCTTGACATTGCTGGTGACCGATCCTGCCCCCATATGAGAATAATATCCGAGAATCGAATCGCCGACATAGTTATAATGCGGAGTCTGCACATGGTCGAACAGAATCACATTCTTGAGCTCGACCGAATTGCCTACGACACAATCCGCACCGACTAATGCAGAACCGCGGATGAAGGCACAATGACGCACTTCCGTGCGAGGCCCGATAATGCATGGTGCACCAAGATATGCAGAAGGAAATACCTTGGCAGTCTTATGAACCCATACATGCTCGGATACTTCCGTATACTCCTCAGGATCCAGCTTTTCGCCAAGATCCAGAATCAATTGCCTGATCCCGGCAAGTGCTTCCCACGGATAAGTAAACTGAAGCAGATAATCTTTTGCTATGGTATGATCCAGGTCATACAGATCTTTTATCGTATAAATCATGTTCTTTCGCCCCTGCAGGCTATTATACCTCAGGATTCCCTCAGAATCCGCTCCATGATGACATCGGTATGCGGCTGATTCTTCCGCAGCTCTCGTGCCCATCCCTGACGGAGGTCAATCACGAGATCTGCCCCAGCTCTGCCGCCGGAATTCAGATCCACCTGCACGAATCCATTCTCTGCATGGAATGATTCCGGATTCTCAAGGTACGAAAGAACTGCCGAATTCTCATCCCCGATCGGCCCCGGAATCAGCACCCGGCTCAGATCCCATGCAAAGAAGCTTTTTGCGGCAGCCGGATCCAGGGTCAGACGCTTCTGCGTGATCGAATCCCGTTCATTCTTCAGAGAACCTGCACAGACGATAAACGTCCTGATATGCGGAATCACATCCGGGTGAAACAGAACGAGTTCTGCCGGATCAGTCAGTGCAGAGAGACAGACATAGGTGACCTCTTCTTCTCTGCATAGGAATTCTGCAATCTCATCAAGCTCTGCTGCTTCCCCGGTCCTGCTCCACGTGCCAAGCATCGGTTCTGATGCCCCGCGGAACAAGGGAACAGAAAAACCTTCCGGAATCTCTTTTCCCATGCATGAACAGAACGATGCTCCGATCTCCTGATTCCCCAGGGATTCCAGAACGCGGAAGCTGTTCAGATCCAGATCAAGAAAGTATTTCATCGGATGGTTTCCTCCAGAGATGAGATCATCTTCGCAAAGATCTTTCTGTATGCAGGCACATCCACTTCATATGCATACCGGAAGCCAGTCTCTTCTTCAGTGTCTTCCAGCCAGACCCTGCCATAGCTGAGCGTACTTGCCATCTCAATCCTTGCTTTCGCATTCCGGAACTTCAGGAAGCAAGGATCAGCCATCGCTGCCGCAGCAACGGCATCATGCATAGCCTCGCCATGACGGAACGCAATCAGCTGCCGCATGATGGAACGCACTTTTGGGTTCAGACCTTCAGACATCTCTTCAAACTCGTCCAGAGAAATCACGCACCGGGACGTGATATCAAGACCGATCATCGTGATCGGGATCCCGCTTTCAAACACCTTCTCAGCCGCAAAAACATCATGCGTCACATTGGCTTCTCCGTACGGCGTCACATTGCCTACAAGCTGCGAGCCTCCCATCATCGTGATGCCAAAGATCTTCCGCTTCAGATCCGGATAGCGGATCAGTGCCATCGCAACGTTCGTCAATGGGGCAACCGTCAGCAGCTGAAGACCTTCATTCTCTTCTGCTTCTTCATGGATCTTATCCCATGCTCTCAATGGGTCCAGCGGTAGACCGGGATCCGGGATCTCTGCTTCTCCAAGGCCATTATGTCCATGCGCACTGACAACCGGCTCTCCGAATGGCTCTGTCAGATAGGAATCTGCCCCATAGGAAACCGGAACCTTGCAATGAAACAGGTTCAGAATGCGCTGAGCATTCTTCGAGGTTACGGATGTGGTGTTGTTGCCGCCCATGGCGGTCACTGCTTTCAGATCGAATACTTCCCGGAACGCACAGACCATCGCAAAGCAGAAGAAATCATCTACGCCAGGATCGGTATCCAGAATCAATGGAATTGCCATAACTGCCTCCGCATTTCAGCAAATTTTCACTCTGCAGACATAATTCTGCGTCAATTGCTGACTATATTATAGGCAGGAAAGAAAGGAGAAATTGTCATGAAATCCATTGATCTGCAGAATTACCTCGGCAAGCATGTACTGGTTTACGCACAGAATCACAGGATCTGCACTGGCAGCCTCACCGGTCTTCACCGGGAAGGAGGAAAAGAGATCATGACCCTCTCCTCCACGACTGCGGACCGCAAGATTCCGGTATCTGCAATTCAGTATGTAATCGAGACCCCTTCCCGTATCAACTACAACTGCTGAGGGACGAACGGCATGGGAATAACCCATGCCGTTTTCTTGATCAGAACGAAAAGATGCCAGCTGCGAAAAACGCCGATCAGATCCGGATCATGCCAGCAAAAGGATGATCATTGCGGATTAACACATTGATATGAGATCACTTTCCACACTCCATCTTCATTGCCGAAGCGGATGATATACTTTCGTCCATCCTCTGCCCCATCACCTGTCTGCCCAAGGACAGCTACGGTAGTTTCATCAACAGTCTCCCAGGACGGGTTGTCGCTATATGCATTCAATCCCATGGCCGGCTGACTCAAATATAATTTCCCATCTTTCTCTTCGAATGAAGCCAGTTTCAGAGACTCATCGAAAATGTCTTCAGTGGTGTAAGAGAGAACAGCATTCTTCAATTGTTCCAGGCTCCCGTAATTTTCCACCAGATGATAATCCCGGTCTTCGTCAGTAAAACCAGTCTGATCATCGAGGACACAATTATAGTCATACAATAAGATCCCTCTGAATCTGATCAGCAGATCCTTGATGATCTCATCTGTCAATGTATCAGATTCAGAAGCCGCACGATCTATGCTCTGGATCACCGGGGCGGAAGAAGAAGGCATCTCAGCTGAAGGAGTACTTGCTGCAGCAGAGGATTGCTGGCTGCAGGCAGTGAGAAACAGCAAAACAATGATCAGAATTTTTTCCATATGCAGTACACCATGATCCTTTCTGCGGCCTAACCGCATTGATTCGGTTCTTTACAATGACAGGATAGCATAATCCGTTTTTTTCTCCAGCCATAGCAGATGCAGCTTCCCCATCCCCTCACGCTATCGTGCCAGCTGTACTTGCTTCAGGGCAGAGATCCGGTGCAGATGGAATGATTCCTGAAAAGAAAGATTGCAAGCGAAAAAAATCAGTTTCCGGAATTGGAAACTGATTTTTCTGTTACTGTTTCTCGCTCACGCGGTATCCGTTCTCATCGGCATCAACGACAATGGTCTTGCCGGCAATTGCAGGATCCGAAAGAATCACTTTTGCAACATCGGTTTCAATGGTTCTCTGGATATGCCGCTTCATCGGCCGAGCGCCGAAGGCAGGATCCGTTCCGCAGGAGATGATCCGATCTTCTGCAGCCTCGGTAATCTCAAGCTTGACGTCCTTCTCAGCCAGACGGTCTCTCAGCTGATTCAGGAACTTCTGAGCAATCTGCTTCATCGTATCCTTGGTCAGCGCATTGAAGACGATGATTTCATCAATCCGGTTCACGAACTCCGGCTTGAAGAACTTCTTCACTTCTTCCATGTAGTGCTGCTGGCGTTCTTCCTTGTCCGGGTCAAACGCATACTGGGAGCCGAGGTTCGAGGTCATGATGATGATCGTATTCTTGAAGTCCACGGTCACGCCCTTGGAGTCGGTGACCCTGCCATCATCAAGAATCTGCAGCAGGATGTTGAACACATCCGGATGTGCCTTCTCGACTTCATCGAGCAGCACGATGCTGTAAGGATTCCGGCGGACTGCTTCCGTCAGCTGGCCGCCTTCATCATATCCGACATATCCAGGAGGAGCACCGATCAGACGGGAAACGCTGAACTTCTCCATGTACTCGGACATATCGATCCGGATGATCTTGTTCTCGTCATCAAACAGCTGTTCTGCCAGAGCCTTTGCAACTTCGGTCTTGCCGACACCAGTCGGGCCGAGGAACAGGAAGCTTCCGATCGGACGGTTCTCATCCTGGATATCTGCCTTCGAACGCATGATGGCGTCCGAAACCAGCTTCAGAGCTTCGTCCTGACCCATGACCCGCTTGCGGAGAGCTTCCGGCAGGTGCAGGATCTTCTGCCGCTCGGTTGCCATCAGACGGGATACTTCAATATGCGTCCAGCGGGAGACGATCTGAGCGATCATCTCTTCATCCACGACCTGACGGATCATGGAATCTTTGCTTTCCTTTGCCGAAGCATCATCAATCTTCTTCTGCAGCGCAGGGATCGTATCATACTTCAGCTTTGCTGCTTTCTCGTAGTCAGCGTCATTCTGTGCCTGGGTCAGCTGCAGCTTCGCCTGTTCGAGCTGCTCGCGGTAGGTCTTGACGTCATCGAGTTCTTTCTTCTCTTTCTGCCACTTCGAGAACTTCTGAGCCTTTTCTTCATTGAGGTTTGCAAGTTCTTTTTCGATCTCGTTCTTGCGCTCTACGGTCTTCGGATCCGTCTCGTCTTTCAGAGAAGTCTCCTCGATCTGCAGGGTCATGATCTTCCGATTCAGCTCATCGAGGTCTGCCGGCATGGAATCCATTTCCACTCGCAGACATGCACATGCTTCATCGATCAGGTCAATGGCCTTATCCGGAAGATACCGATCAGTGATATAGCGGTTGCTCAGAGTAGCAGCAGCCACGATTGCTTCATCCTTGATCTGCACGCCATGATGACTCTCAAAGCGTTCCTTGAGTCCTCTGAGGATCGAAATGGTATCCTGAACCGAAGGCTCGGAAACCATGATCTTCTGGAACCGGCGCTCCAGTGCCCGGTCCTTTTCGATGTACTTGCGGTATTCATCAAAGGTCGTTGCACCGATGCACTTCAGCTCGCCTCTTGCCAGCATCGGCTTCAGGAGGTTCGCAGCATCCATTGATCCTTCCGTCTTGCCTGCACCGACCAGATTATGAATCTCGTCGATGAACAGGATGATATTGCCATTTGCTTTCTTGACGGAATTCAGCACGCCCTTGAGACGTTCCTCGAATTCGCCACGGTACTTGGCCCCGGCAATCAGCGCCCCCATATCCAGTTCGATGAGCTGCTTGTCCTTGAGTCCTAACGGCACATCGCCGTTGTAGATACGCCATGCAAGTCCTTCGACAATAGCAGTCTTGCCGACGCCCGGTTCACCGATCAGAACCGGATTGTTCTTCGTCTTGCGGGAAAGAATCTCGATGACCCGGCGGATTTCCTCATCTCTGCCGATGACCGGATCGATCTTTCCGTCCTTGACATCCTGGACCAGATCATGCCCGTATTTCTTCAGAGCATCAAGCTGGCTTTCATTTCTCTTGTCATCCATCTTCATTCCAGCCCTTCTTTCTTCTTCGGCCTTGATCACATCTTTCAGCGTGAAATGGAACTGCTTCATGAGATCATTGCAGACCGGAGCATTCGTTTCCAGCAATCCGATCAGAAGAGCGGCCGTGCCCATGTACGTATCGCCCTTCTTCTTCATGTAATCCAGCGCATGCGTATAGCCTTCGCTCAGGTATCTGGATAATGCCGGCTGACCGCTGTCAGTCGTAGTGGAAAGTCTTGCCAGATACTGATTCACGAATTCGAGCATCTTTGCCTTATCGGCTTTGACTCTCTCCCAGATCCCATCGAGACCATTGTCTTCGATCATCGCCGCCAGAACATGTTCCGGCGTCAGCTCCGGGTTATGATTCTCCTGCGCTTTCGTCAGTGCAGCCATGATGATCTGCTGCAGCTGTTCAGTCATCTTTTCAATATCCATGAGAGATCACCTCCTGTTTCTGGTTTCCCTCAGTCATTCTCTTTATTTGAAGGAGCGGCGGAACCGATCCCAGACAGATTCTTTCTCCGGGCTGTCCTCAAGCTCCTTCAGCTGTTCATAGAGTGCTTTTTCTTTTGCACTGAGTTTCTTGTCAATCTTGATCCGTACCGTGCATAGCTGATCTCCTGGCTTGCCCGTGCGTAAATCAGCAACCCCTTCTCCGCGCAGTCTCAGCTGCGTGCCATCCTGGGTTCCTGCCGGTATCTTCATCGAAACCTCACCGCGGATCGTTGGCACATCGACCGTCGTTCCAAGTGTCGCATCCACTGCGGAAACCGGGATATCCAGGAGGATGTTCCGGCCATCCCGGACGAACTGCTCATGCGGCAGAACATTGATCTCCAGATACAGATCTCCATTCGGGCCGCCATTCGTTCCGCGCTCGCCCTTGCCAGCAACTCTTAACTGCTGGCCGGACGCGATGCCTGCCGGGATCTTCACATCCACGGTGACCTTCTTGCGCTCGTAGCCCTTGCCGCCGCAGGTCGGACATACGCGGCGGATCCGCTTGCCGGTTCCGCGGCAGTCAGGACATACATTCTGCGACTGGAATACTCCGAACGCGGTCCGCTGCTGGGAGATGACCGTACCCGTGCCATGGCAGGTCGGGCAGTCTTCGATATCCGAAGGCGATGCCGCACCGCTGCCTCCGCAGGCACTGCATACTTCATCCACCGTCAGGTTCAGGGTCTTGGTCGTTCCGAAACATGCTTCCATGAACGTGATATCCATGCGCATGAGCCGGTCCTGGCCCTTGCGAGGCTGCGAAGAAGCACGTGACGAAGACCGTCTCGAGCCGCCGAAGCCGCCCATATCTCCGCCGAAGAAACTGGAGAAGATATCGTTCAGGTCATCGAAGCTTCCGGACGTGAATCCGCCGTACTGGCBGAATCCGCCATCCGCCTGAGCACCGTCCATGCCGGCAAATCCGAACTGATCATACTTCTGGCGCTTATCCGGATCACTGAGAACTTCATAGGCTTCATTAATTTCCTTGAACTTCTCCTCGGCATCCGGCGCCTTGTTCACATCAGGATGATATTTCTTGGCAAGAGAACGATATGCTTTCTTGATTTCATCATCCGTTGCCGATTTCGAGACGCCAAGCACCTCGTAATAATCTCTCTTTTCTGCCATTTCCGCGTGCCTCTTTCCTTATGCGGGAAAACCCCGTAGAAGACAAATTCCCGGAGTTTCTTCCAGGAATCTGCCGCATACACAGTGATTACTTCTTTTCCTTGAAGTCCGCATCCACTACATCATCATCGGACTTGGAACCAGTGCTGCCGGCATTCTGCTGAGTGCCTGCACTCTGCTGCTGGCCGCCGGCATTCTGATACATGGACTGAGCCATCTCATTGGCTGCCTTTTCCAGGGCATCCATCTTCGTCTTCAGACCATCCATATCATTCTTGTCAATGCATTCCTGCAGCTCATCGCGAAGCTTCTTGACCTCATCCTTCTGAGCCTGCGTGACATTCGGGTTCTCAGTCTTCAGAGTCTCATCAATCTGATTGATGTAAGCCTCTGCCTTGTTCTTGGTCTCGATGTCTTCCTTCTTCTTGTCATCCTCAGCCTTGTTCGCCTCAGCTTCCTTCACCATGCGGTCGATCTCAGCATCGGAGAGATTGGAAGAATTGGAAATCGTGATGCTCTGTTCCTTGCCGGTACCCTTATCCTTAGCGGACACATGAACGATACCGTTGACATCGATATCAAACGTGACTTCAATCTGCGGAACACCTCTGCGCGCCGGTGCGATGCCATCGAGCTGGAAGTTGCCCAGCGTCTTGTTGTCAGCAGCCATCGGACGCTCACCCTGCAGGACATGAATGTCAACTGCCGGCTGATTATCCGCAGCCGTTGAGAATACCTGGCTCTTCGAAGTCGGGATCGTGGTGTTTCTCGGAATCAGAACGGTCATGACACCGCCGAGTGTTTCAATACCAAGAGACAGCGGAGTGACATCCAGCAGAAGGACATCCTTCACATCGCCGGCGATGACGCCGCCCTGGATTGCAGCACCGATTGCGACGCACTCATCCGGGTTGACGGACTTGTTCGGCTCTTTGCCGAGCTCTCTTCTGACTGCTTCCTGAACTGCCGGGATACGGGTAGAACCGCCGACCAGCAGAACCTGATCAATGTCATTAGCAGTCAGCTTTGCATCCTTGAGAGCCTGATGAACAGGTCCCATGGTCTTGTCGACCAGGAATTTTGTCATCTTATCAAACTCTGCACGAGTCAGCTTAGCTTCGAGGTTCAGAGCACCGCTGCCATCCTTTGCCATTGCGATGAACGGCAGGGAGATATCGACTTCCAGCATGCCGGAGAGGTCTTTCTTTGCCTTTTCAGCAGCATCCTTGAGTCTCTGCAGGGTCATGTTGTCTGCTTTGAGATCAATGCCATGCTCTCTGCGGAAGTTGTCAGCAAGCCAGTCGATGATCACGTTATCGAAATCATCGCCGCCCAGATGAGTATCGCCAGCCGTAGCCAGAACTTCGAACGTGCCATCTGCGATATCGAGGATACTGACATCGAAGGTGCCGCCGCCGAGGTCATAAACGAGGACCTTCTGTTCCTTATCGCCCTTATCGATACCGAATGCAAGAGCAGAAGCAGTCGGCTCATTGATGATACGGACAACATCAAGACCAGCAATCTTGCCGGCGTTCTTGGTTGCCTGACGCTGTGCATCGTTGAAGTATGCCGGAACAGTGATGACAGCCTTCTCGACCTTCTCACCGAGGTATCCTTCTGCATAGTCCTTCAGGTAGGACAGAATCATTGCGGAAATCTCTTCCGGCGTGTACTGCTTGCCTTCCAGAGTAACCTTCTCATCGGTACCCATCTTTCTCTTAATGGAATACACGGTATTCTTGTTCGTGATCATCTGACGCTTTGCAGCATCGCCGACGATGCGGTCACCGTTCTTGAATGCAACGACAGACGGAGTGGTGCGGTTGCCTTCCGGATTGGTGATTACCTTAGGCTCCTTGCCTTCCATGACTGCAACACAGCTATTCGTAGTACCTAAGTCAATTCCGATAATCTTAGACATAATATTCTTTTTCCTCCTGAGCTTATTCGCTCACCTTTACCATAGCGGCTCTTAACAGCCGGTCTTTCAGCTTGTATCCCTTCTGAAGCACCTGAGTAACCATGCCGGGCTTCACGCCTTCGACATGCTCGGTCATCATTGCCTGCATCAGATTCGGATCATATTCTTTTCCGTCTGCTTCGATTTCCTCGACCCCTTCTTTCTTCAGGGCTGCAGTCAGACTCTTCAGAACCATCTCGAATGCCTTGCGGTAATTCTCATCATTCGTATCCGCAGGCTTCACAGCCAGGGCCCGCTCGCAGTTGTCGATGCAAGGGAGAATCTCCTTGGCAAAGTCTGCGATGTGGTACTTCATGTGCTGATCGAATTCGTTTGTCAGCCGCCTGCGGGTATTTTCGGTATCCGCATAAGCTCTGGCATAGGCATTCTTCAGCTTGTCTACCTGTCCCTGCAGTTCTGCATTCTGTTTCTTCAGGGCTGCGATTTCTTCTGCCTTCGGATCAGGTGCAGGCTTCTTCTCTTCTTTCTTTTCGGAAGAAGCTTCTTTCTGTTCTGCAGGTTTCTGCTCCTGTTCCTTCGGAGCAGCCTCGCTGCTCTCCGAAGGTTCCGGCTGCTTCTCAGCTTCCGGTTTCTTCATGTCCTGTGTTTCTTCGCTCATTTTTTCTTTCCATCGCCTCCGGATCGATACATGTCTTCTATCATCTGGGCAACATAGTCCAGCATCGAGACAACCCGTTCATAATTCATCCGGGATGGCCCGACGACCATCAGCTGCCCTTTCTCATCTTTATTCACATGGAACGTACTTCGGACAATTGCCACATCATTGACCCATGTCAGTTCTGCACCCTTGCTGGTCGTTACCGTCACGGCATGCTCGGAATTGTTCAGTTCTTTCCACTTGGAAGTATCATCGAGCACCGACATCAGCTTCTTGAGCTTGCTGATATCTTCGAATTCCGGCTGATACAGCATCTTGTCCTTGCCGGAGAAATAGACGTTCTCGCTGGCAAACTTCACGAATGCCTGCACGAATGCGGTGAATAGCACATCGTGCTGCTCCACGACCTGGCCAAGCTCCGGCTTGAGTTCTTCCATCCGCCGGACCAGCTGGCTGACCGGTACATCCTTGAGCCTCTGATTCAGCACATCGGTGCACGTCTCGATGTCCTTGATGGATATTGCCCGTTCGAAATGGAAGTTCTTCGTTTCCGTATGACCGGTATTCGTGATGAATACGGCTACGGCATTCTGATCGTCAATCGGGAACAGCTTGATATGCTCCAGGCGCTGGGAGCTGGAATCAGGCCCCACCGCTCCTGTGGTCATATTGGTCATCTCGCTGAGGATCTGACAGCTCTGCTCGACCGCTTCCTGCACGTTGAGGTTTGACGCATCGAAGGCAGATCGGATGGCAACTTCCATCTTCTTGTCGATGTTGGAATCCTTCAGCAGATTCTCGCAATAGAACTTGTATCCGGCAGTGCTCGGAATCCGGCCGCTGGAAGTATGAGTCTTTTCGAGATAGCCCATTTCTTCCAGAACCTGCATATCATTGCGGATCGTCGCACTCGAATACGGGAGCTTGTATTTCTGCTGCAGAGTCTTGGAGCCAACCGGTTCTGCGGTTCGGATATATTCATCCACGATCGCTTTGAATATTTCTATTCTTCTTGGTGTCAGCATTCCGAATCGCCTCCTTTTAGCATTCATTTCGTTTGACTGCTAACAGTATAGCTCGAGGGTTTAGCACTGTCAATATTGGTGTGCTAAATCTTTTTGAATTTCTGAATCCCGCATAACCATGCCTTTTTCCTAAAGAAAAACCATCCGGAGATGGTCATATCTGCTGAAGTTTTTCTGTCACTCTGCCAATGATCGGCCGGGGCACGAAGCCCTCCAGGCTGCCGCCGTTGGAACCGATCTCCTTGACTGCCGAAGAGGACAGAAAGGAATACTCCGGCCTGGCAATGAAGAACAGTGTCTCGATCGTATCATCGAGCATCAGGTTCGCAGTAGCCTGCTGCAGTTCATATTCATAATCGGAAACAGCGCGGATGCCTCTGATGATGACGCCGGCATGATGGGCTCTTGCAAACTTTACGGTCAGGCCGCTGCCGATCGCCACATGTACATTATGGACATTCGTCAGCGCTTCGATGCTCTGCTCAATCATCTCGGCCCGCTCTTCTTCCGTGAACAGAACGTGCTTGTTCGGATTTCTCATGATAACGACCGTCACTTCATCAAAGGCATGAGATGCACGCTCGATGATATCGAGATGGCCGTTCGTGATCGGGTCGAATGTTCCGGGGTAGATTGCTTTCATATGTGTTCTCCTGCTGCTTCCTTATAATATGTGACTTTCGAGATGCCGTAGATCTTTTCCAGAACCCGCTGAAGCGAGCCGATGGAAGCAGCGAAGGATTCTTCCTTCAGGGATTCCACGGCAATGACTGCTCCGGGGTTCAGCAGATGTTTCTCTGACAGCAGGGATAGAATTGCTTCATTCTCCTGTTCTGCATACGGAGGATCGAGATAGACGATATCTGCTCTGACTTCTTTCTCTGCCAGCAGCTCGATGGCTTTTCTTGCAGAAACGTGATAGACCGTGCACTTCTCTTCAGCATGAAGAGAAGCGATATTGTTCCGAATGATGCGGCAGGCCGCAGGATTGCGGTCAGCGAAATACGCATGTTCCATCCCCCTGCTCAATGCTTCCAGGCCGACTGCACCAGAGCCTGCATAAAGATCGAACACAACCCCGCCGGAAAAGAAGCCGCCAAGCGTGGAAAAGACTGCTTCGCGGACTTTGTCGAGCGTCGGTCTGGTCAGGGAACCGCTGAGGGTTTCAAGTTTCCGGGATCCCCACTCCCCGGCTACGATTCTCACTGGATTTCCTTTCTGCGATAAGCGGAGATGACAGCCTGGGCAATGCCGATTGCCGACATGAACGACAGGGTCGAAGAACCGCCGGAAGAAATCATCAGCAGCGGGACGCCGGTCAGCGGAATCAGTCCGGTAACTCCGCCGATGTTAAACAGGCAGTGGATGACTAAGTATAATGCCGTGCCGACCAGGATGATTCTGCCCTTCTCGCTTCTCATCTTCATCGCATAGCGGAACAGCTGGATGACAATGATCAGATACGGGATGAAGATCAGCAGGAAGCCGATCAGGCCCATCTCCTCGACGACGATTGCGAGAATGAAGTCGGTATTCGCGGCCGGGAAGTTCGTGTACTTGCGTACGGAGTTGCCGAAGCCCAGTCCCGTCCAGCCGCCGGAAGCAAAGCTGATCAGACCGTTGACGAGCTGATAGCCGGTATTATAGCGGTCGATGAAAGGATTGATGGAAGAAAGGAAACGGTTCTTCTGATATTCCTTCAGCGGCAGTTTCTCGATGAGTGCAACGCCCTGATCCGTCATCAGAAACAGGAAGAATACGATGCCCAGAATCAATAGACCTGCAATGAGTCCCTGAATCGGCTTCAGCTGCTTGTTTGCCGGAATGAGCATGCAGAAGGCAGCGATCAGCACGATGACGGCAGCCGAACCGGCATCAGACTGAAATGCCGCGATGATGATCAGATAGCTGAAGATGAAGATCAGCGGCCGCTTCCAGATATCCCTGCCCCGCGGATAGCGGGTGCGCACATCGCCGCAGTATGCGGCAATGATGAGATAGGTCATGATCTTGGCGAATTCAGATGGCTGAATCGAGATATCCACACTGCTGACCGGAACCCGGATCCATGCCCGGGCGCCATTGACTTCCGGGAACACGAGGCATGCCATCAGCGCAAAGCCCATGCCGATGGCAAGCGGAGGAAACTTCGAGCTCTGCAGGTACTTCAGCGAGAACCGGCGGGCAAAGAAGCACATGGCATAATAACCTGCCGCAAGAAAGACAATCTGCTTCAGAACGACAAGCAGAAGATATCTCTGATTATTGACCGCAAGACCCATCGAGGCACTGGCGATCATCAGCAGTCCGTATACGGAAAGCACGATCATCGCTCCCTGAATGGCACGATCGCTCTTTGCGGGCATGCGGAGAGACAGCAGTTTCTGTTTTTTCTTCGGCACTGCCGCCAGCCGGTTCTGTTCCAGAACAGTCATAATAGCAGTAAGATTGTAGCACAAAGGATGAGTCTCTTTATTTCCAAATGGGAGAGCATCCTGCCCTGTACCCTGCAGATCAGAGAGGAAAAGTTTGGATTAAGCGCTTACAGCGCCGCTTTCTGATGCATTTGTTTTTGACATGGAATCACTTTCTGCTAGAATACCGTATGGAGATTGAGAAAAGAGTATGATTATTAATAATGATACGATTATCAAAGATGATAATCCTGTTATCCGTGAGAAGTCTGAGGAAGTTCCCCTTCCTCTTTCAGAAGAAGACAAGCAGCTGTTAAGAGATATGTTCCAGTATGTCAAGGACAGCACCGTGCCGGAGCTTGCTGAGGCTAGAAACCTCCGTCCGGCAGTCGGCATCAGTGCGATCCAGCTTGGCGTGAAGAAGCAGCTGACGGCAGTCATCGTCAAGGAAGAAGACTCGGCCGGCAATGAGAAAGTCTATCAGTACATGCTTGCCAACCCGAAGATCGTTTCTGCGTCGGTGCAGCCGGCCTATCTGGAATGCGGCGAAGGCTGTCTGTCCGTACCCGAGGAACATCAGGGATATGTAGTCCGTCATGCCCGGGTTACGGTGAAAGGCTACGACCTTCTGACGGATTCGAACATCACGATCCGGGCAAGAGGATATCTTGCCATTGTCCTTCAGCATGAGCTGGAGCACTTCAAGGGAGTTCTGTTCTATGACCACATCAGCAAGAAGGATCCATTTGCCAAAGTTCCCGGCGCAATGGTGATCTGATTTCTGCATTGTGCAGTCTCCAAAGAATGATATAATGCGGTTGACAGATTCAACCGCATCTGGAAATGAGGTTTATAATTAATGGAAGAAAAAGCAAAAGCTGTACGGCCGGCTCATTATACGCAGGTCCCGGAACCGGATTACAGCAGGAATGCGATCAATCACAAGACTGACACCCTTGTTTATGCTATGGGCGGACTCGGGGAAGTCGGCAAAAACATGTACTGCTTCGAACACGATGACGAAATCATCATCGTCGACTGCGGCGTGCTGTTCCCGGAGGATGAACTGCTCGGCATTGACTATGTCATTCCGGACTTCTCCTACCTGCAGAAGAATGCGTCCAAGATCAAGGCGCTCATCATCACCCATGGTCATGAAGATCATATCGGCGGCATCCCGTTCTTTCTGCGCTCGATCCATCTGAAGCAGATCTACGCACCGCGCTTTGCCAAGGCACTGATCGAAAAGAAACTTGAAGAGCATCATCTGACCAGAGCCTGCAAGGTCATCGAGATCAACGGCGACAGCCGGGTCCGCACGAAATACTTCAATGTAGGCTTCTTCAATACCGTTCACTCGATTCCGGATTCTCTCGGAGTCCTGATCAATACCCCGAACGGACGCATCGTCGAAACCGGCGACTTCAAATTCGATCTCACCCCGATCGGCGTGCAGTCCGATTATCAGAAGATGGCATATATCGGCCAGGTCGGCGTGACCCTGCTCATGAGCGACAGCACGAACTCAGGCGTTCCGGGCTTCTCGATTTCCGAGAAGAAGGTTGCCATGGCAATCATGGAGCAGATCCGCAAGACCCCGGGCAGACTTCTTGTCTCGACCTTCGCGTCGAATGTCAACCGTCTGAACCAGATTCTTCAGGCAGCCGTTGCCTGCAACCGCAAGGTTGCTGTCTTCGGCCGTTCCATGGAGAATGTGCTGGAGATCGGCAGAAAGATCGGATTCATCAAGATCAGCGATGAAAACTTCATCACCGGCAACGATCTGAATACCCTCCCTGCCAACCGCATCTGCATTGTCTGCACCGGATCGCAGGGTGAACCGATGGCTGCTCTTTCGCGCATTGCGAATGGCACGCACAAATACATTCACATCATTCCAGGCGATACGGTCCTGTTCAGCTCCAACCCGATTCCGGGCAATGGTGTCAGCGTCAGCGGAGTCATCGATCAGCTGACAAGAGTCGGCGCCAACGTTGTCGTCAACTCCCCGCTCACGTCTTTCCATACCACCGGACATGCGCCGCAGGAAGAGCAGAAGCTGATGCTGAACCTGATCAAGCCGAAATACTTCATGCCGGTCCATGGCGAATACAAGATGCTCGTGCAGCATAGTGCTACCGCCCAGGAAACCGGTGTTCCGGACGATCACTGCTTCATCTGCTCGAACGGCGACATTGTCGTGCTGCGCAATGAAGAAGCCTTCATCGCCAACGAACGGATCCAGACGGATGCGATCTATGTTGATGGCAACGATGCCAGCGGCTTATCTACCAGCGTCATCAAGGATCGTCAGATCCTTGCAAGCAGCGGTCTGGTTGCGGTCATCGTGACCATCGACAGCCGCTATAACAAGATCCTCTGCCGGCCGAGCATCGTCTCCCGCGGATTCGTCTATATCAAGGACAATCAGACCCTGCTCAAGGAAGCAGAACTGGTCGTCTACGATGCCCTGAAGCAGAAGATGCAGCAGCGCACGACCTTCGGCGAACTGAAGAACTGCATTCGCTCTTCGCTTGAGCCATGGCTGTTCCAGCGCACAAATCGGAATCCGATCGTGATTCCGGTCATCCTGAATCAGAAGGCTGCGATTGCGGAGATTCAGGCAAAGGCCGCAAAACCGCACACCCGCACTGCTTCTCACAGCGCAAAATCAAAAGAAAAAGAGAAAGCCGAATAAGTAATTACGCAGGCAGAAATCATTCCGCCTGCGTTTTCTTATTGCTTTTTATTGCAATTTATACTATTTTTCCGATATGAAATCTGTCGTATTCTCCGATGCTGATGCCGGGATGACCGGATACTTTACGATCCTGTACTGCCTGCGCAGCTGTTCTTTCTGTTTTCCAGGCAGCCGCCTGGCCATGTATCAGGGCGATCTGATCCTTGCCCCGGAGGCATTTGTCTACAAGACCTCAAGCCGCGGCAGCCTGATCTCACTAACGTTCCGGGAAGCTTTCTTCACGGAAGATCTCCGGAAGGAACTGAAAGACTGCACCGTCCTTTCCCGCTTTCTTTCCGGAGAAGTATGGCAGCCGATCTTCTTCCGGGCCGAAGAGAACCCGGTTCTCGCCGACTGGACCACACTGCTGAAGGCAGAGGCAGTCAGGAACCAGGACCATCATGAACGGATCATGAAAGTGCTGATGCTCGGGTTCTTCATGACCATTGACAGCTGCGTCCCGGCAGAGATCGAACCATCAAGTGCATTTCTGGAATCCAATACGAGATTTGCCGAAATCCTGGATTACATGAAAGAGAATTATGCGACGGCAACCCTGGAAGATACGGCTGCCCGGTTCGGCTACAATCCGAACTATCTCTCCACCCGCTTTCGTACGGTCACCGGAAAGACCTTCAAGCAGAAACTGCTGTCAATGCGGCTGGACGAAGCAGAGCATCTGCTGACAACAACCGATCTGAAGATCGATGAGATCTCCGCCCGAATCGGCTTCCATGACAAGAGCTACTTCATGAAGAAGTTTCATGAGCAGTATCAGATGACCCCGGCCCGCTACCGGAGACTTCAGAAGAAGAAAGCAGCAAAAGAAGCAAAAGAGACCGGTGCAGAAAAGTAATGCACACCCTTACCGAAGGCTTCATGAATAAAAGGCATCTGTGATCTATCCGCAGATGCCTGATTCATTCAGCTACAGTACATACTGAGAAATCGTTGCGCAGATTGCCTTGATATTCACCTGGGATCTGAAGTCATTAAAAGGCAGAACTGATTGATTAAGTTCTGCCCTTTCATTTACCGATATGTCAACAGGAAACGCTTCAGCGTCTCTCTGCTGCACCGGCATGTGCTTTTGCAGCTTCAAGACCAAGCCGCATGAGTTCGGCGCCGGCCTCGGACTTAGTGCAGATATGGTTCTGAATCCGGAAGCTTTCTACTTCTGCATTCAGGGCATCATCTGCTGCCACGCTGATCATCTGCATGTTGTAAGCCATGTCCTGTTCCTCCTTGCTTGCCCGTATTATAGCGAACAGAGAGCTGATTCCGATCAGCGATCGTTCCGGATTCATGAAGAGTTTTCATGAAATAAGCTTTCTGCAGCAAAAAGGTTTCTGCAAGCGCTTCACATCAGGATCTGATGAGGCATCACGTCTTTCGGGATCAGGCACTGATACGCATCATCCTTGGTCCGTTCTGCAAATTCCTTCTTTGCGGCTTCCACTGTTTCCGGGTATTCATAGAGAGACTCTGCTGCCAGAGCCAATACCTCAGACCCCTTCAGCATGCCTTTCATCGCGATCTCGCTGGCGCCTTCAGCTACCCATTGCCATGAATGCGCATTGGCACCGTAGCTGTAGCAGGCCGTATTCAGAGTTGCGGTCGGCACAACATAGCTCACATCGCCGACATCGGTGGATCCCATCTCGCAGCGATCAGAATGAATCGTCTCAACGAAGTAGTCATCGATCACAGAAGTCTTCTCAGACTCCAGCAGCTTCTGCTTATCTTTGACCGGATACGGAATCTGATCCAGCGTATAGGGTTCCTTCCAGGTGTCGTAGAACTTCTTCGCATAGGCCAGGTCTTCCTTCGTATAGACCGGAGCACCGGCTTTGCGGAATGCATCAGCCAGCACATCCTCCAGCGTGAAGTTCACGATCGTATTCGAGAGGCCTTCATCAAACAGAATGTCAACGGAAGTCTCCGTCATCAGCGCTGCTCCCTGGGCAATCTTCTTGACCCGGTCATAGAGAGCAAGGCACTTGCGGTTGTTCGTGGAACGGATCAGATACTTGACTTCTGCTTCGGCCTGAACGACATTCGGCGAGCTGCCGCCGGTATTCGTGATCGCATAGTGGATGCGGTCCGTGCTTTCCATATGCTCGCGCAGATAGTTGGCACCGACATCCATGAGCTCGACCGCATCGAGAGCGGATCTGCCGTTCTGCGGTTCGCCAGCCGCATGGGCAGCGACGCCATGAAAGCGGAAGTTGGCAGAAATGCAGCTCTGCGAACTGCCGGTGCATACCTGGTGGAATACGGACGGATGATACGAGAACGCGAGATCGACGCCGTCAAAGGCCCCATCTCTTGCCATGTAGGCTTTTCCGGACCCTGCTTCTTCACCTGGGCATCCGTAGATCTGGACCGTTCCCGGAATGCCCTTCTCTTTCAGATAATCGCGGATCAGGAGTCCTGCTCCGATCACGGCGGTGCCGAGCATATGATGTCCGCAGCCGTGTCCCATCGGTTTTCCATCCGGGCATGGTTCAGGAACATCCGGTTTCTGGCCGAGTCCGTATAATGCATCGAACTCACCGAGCAATGCAATCACAGGATGACCGCTTCCATAGGAAGCACGGTAGCCGGTATGCGTATGGCAGAGATCGGTTTCCACCGCAAAGCCCTGCGATTTCAGATACTCAATCTGCGCATTGCTCGATTCAACTTCCGAAAATCCTGGTTCCGGATGCGAATAGACGAATCTTGCCAGTTTCTTCAGATCTTCTGTGTATGGGTTATTCATGTTCTTTCTCCAGCTTGAAGCAGGCCGCCGAATGTCCGCCGTAGTCTTTCATAGCTGGCATCTCGTGATGGCAGCGTTCTTCCGCAAACGGACATCTGGTGCAGAATGGGCAGCATACCGGCGGATTGATCGGAGAAGGAATCTCTCCTTGCAGAATCTGGCGGTGGCTGTTCTTGCCCTTGATCGGGTCAGGAATCGGCACTGCTGACAGCAATGCCTGGGAATACGGGTGAAGCGGGTGATGATAGACCTCACGGGCTTCGCCGATTTCGACGAGGTGGCCGAGGTACATGACGCCGATGCGGTCGGAGATATGCTCGACCATGGCCAGGTCATGGGCAATGAAGAGATAGGCGATATGGAGTTCATTCTGGATCTGCTTGAGCAGATTGATGATCTGGGCCTGGATGGAAACATCCAGGGCGGAGATCGGTTCATCGCAGACGATGAATTCCGGGTTCAGGGCAAGGGTTCTCGCGATCGAGATCCGCTGCCGCTGGCCGCCGGAGAATTCGTGCGGATAGCGGCGGATATGGTCCGGTTTCAGGCCGACGAGCTTCAGCAGCTCTTCCGCTTTCTCTTCCTGTTCTTTTGCGGTGCCGTAGAGATGATTGATCTGCATCGGTTCCTTGATGATTTCGCCGACCGTCATGCGCGGATCGAGCGAGGCATACGGATCCTGGAAAATCAGTTGGCAGGTTCTGCGGAACTCATGCAGGTCTTTGCCCTTCAGCTCTGTGATGTCCTTGCCCTTCACGAAGATCTTGCCGCCAGTCGGATCATAGATCTTGACGATTGTTCTGCCGAGCGTGGATTTGCCGCAGCCGGACTCTCCGACCAGACCGAACGTCTCACCGGGATACACATCAAACGACACATCATCGACTGCCTTGACGATCTGCTTCTTGGCAAACATGCCTCTGGTCACATCAAAGTACGTCTTCAGATGCTGGATCGATACAATGGGCTGTTCACTCATACCGGACTCTCCCCCTTTCTGCGCTTCACTTCATTCAGCCAGCAGGCACTCTTGTGGTTCTCGGTGAACTGGGTGAAGGCCGGCATCTGTTTCCGGCAGATCTTCATCGCCTTGCTGCAGCGGTCCGCAAACGGACAGCCGACCGGAGGCTTCAGAAGATCCGGCGGAGAACCAGGAATCGGCTGCAGTTCCTTGTACGTATCGTCTTCCGGATTCGTGATGCAGTTCAGCAGACCGATCGTATACGGATGGGTCGGATGATAGAAGATATCGAGATCCGTTCCGGATTCGACAATCTTGCCACCGTACATGATGTAGATGTAATCGCACATCGAAGCGACGACGCCGAGGTCATGCGTGATCAGGATGACGGAAGAACCTTCCTTCTTCGACAGGTTCTTGATCAGGTCGAGAACCTGGGCCTGGATGGTCACATCCAGAGCAGTCGTCGGTTCATCCGCGATGACTAACGATGGCTTATTGGCTAAGGCAATGGCGATGATGATACGCTGGCGCATGCCGCCGGAGAATTCATGCGGATACTGAGTCATCCGCTTTTCCGGTTCATTGATGCCGACTTCCTTCAGCAGTTCAATGGCCCGCTTCGTCGCTTCGGCATCGCTGACCTTGTTATGGTTCAGAATGATTTCCTTGATCTGTTTTCCGATTGTCAGGGTCGGATTCAGAAAGGTCATCGGATCCTGGAAAATCATCGACATCTCTTTGCCGCGGATCTCATCCATGCGTTTTTCATATGCTTTCTCATCCTTGAAATGAGAAGCCGTGATGTCTTCGCCATTCAGGATGATCTCGCCGGATTCGATTCTGCCATTGCCTGCCAGAAGTCCCATGACGGAATACATCGAGACGGACTTGCCGGATCCGGACTCGCCGACGATGCCGACAATCTCGCCTTCATTGACTTCATACGTGATGCCCCGTTCTGCATAGACGGTGCCCTGGTCGGTGCTGAAATTCACGACCAGATCATTGACTTCAAGAATATGACGGGTCATGTTCACTGCCCCCGTTTCTTCGGATCGAGCGCGTCATTCAGCGCATCGCCGATAAAGTTCAGAGCCAGCATCGTGAGGCAGATTGCCGCAACCGGCCATACCATCTGCAGCGGATAGGAGCTGATCAGCGAACGGGCATCGTTTGCCATCGTGCCCCAGGAAGCCTGCGGAATCGAGATGCCGATGCCGACAAAGGACAGGAATGCTTCGGTGAAGATGGCACTCGGAACCATCAGAGTTGTGTTGACGATGATCGGGCCGATGCTGTTGGTAATCAGATGGCGGAACAGAATCCGGGCATCCGAAGCACCCATGACTCTGGCACACTGAGCATATTCCTGTTCTTTCAGGGACATGACCTGGGCTCTGACCTGACGGGCAAGTCCGACCCAGGAGCTCACGCAGATTGCCAGCAGCACGGACCAGACATTCGATCCGAACACCAGCATGATCAGGATGACGTACAGCAGGGTCGGGACAGCATAGATGATATCGACGATCCGCATCATGATCAGATCGACTTTGCCGCCGCAGTATCCGGCAATGCCGCCGTAGATCGTGCCGATCACGAGATTGATGCCAGCTGCCGCAAACCCGACCGACAGAGAGATTCTCGCGCCGTACATCACCCGCACGAAGATATCTCTGCCGAACTTATCCGTTCCGAACAGATGGGCAAGCGATGGCATCGCATTGCGGGTCGTCAGATCCTGTCCGTCATACGTATACGGAGAGAACATCGGCACGAAGATCGCTAAGAGAATCATCACGATCAGGAACACGAGGCTGACTACCGCCAGTTTGTTCTTTCTGAAATTGCGCCATACATCCGACCAGTAGGTACGGGATTCCATGGCTACGAATTCGGCGTCTTTTTCCGAATCCGGAAGCGGTTCGAATTCGCTTTCCGGAACACTCTGAGCATCCGGATACGGCTGTTTCATTTCCAGTTCAGACATGTTTTCCCTCCTTTACTTCAGACGGATACGCGGATCGATCATCGCCGTGATCAGATCGGTCACGATGTTGGCAACGATGATGGCAGCACCATAGATGATGGTCAGCGCCATGATCATCGTATAGTCACGGTTGGAGACACTGTTGACAAATTCAGCGCCGATACCCGGAATCGAGAACATCGTCTCGACGACGAATGAACCGGTAAGAAGTGTCGCCAGCAGCGGTCCGGCATAGGTGATGACCGGAATGCTGGCATTCTTCATCGCATGATGAAGAATTGCCCTTTTCTTGCTGGTGCCCTTGGAACGAGCCAGGATCATGTAATCCTGCTTCATCTCCTCGGTTAAGGAGGATCTGGTCAAACGCGAGATCATCGCAATCGGACTCATTGCCAGGGCAACGCTTGGCATGATGTAGCTCTGCGGGGTATTGAGACCGATGACTGGCAGACAGTGCAGCCAGACACCGAACACGAACATCAGCAGCAGCGCCAGCAGGAAGCTCGGCACGGATACACCGATCGTACCGAAGAATGCAGCAAGGCCCTGCACCCATGCTTTATTCGAGAGGGCAGATGCGATACCCAGCGCAATGCCGGCAACCATCGCAACCACGAAGGCAGCTGCGCCAAGCTTTGCTGTCGTCGGCAGACCCTTCTGAATAATCGACATGACCGTTGTTCCCTTGCGGTTCAGGGACGTTCCGAAATCACCATGCAGCACATTTTTCAGATAGGCCAGAAACTGCACGCTGATCGGCTGATCGAGCTGATATTTCTGAATCAGCACATCTCTGACCGATGCAGGAAGACGTGAGGTCTCCCCGGCAAACGGAGAACCAGGGATGGAATGCATCAGGAAGAACGTGATGAACATCAATGCAAACAGCGTCACGATTCCGAGCAGAATTCTCTTAGCAAGATACTTTCCCATTCCCTTCTCCTTTCTTCAGATACGTATGGAACCACTCTGTCATTTCCTTCAGCCTCCGGATTCTGTGCTGAGGCTTGCCCGAACGGCTGAGTCCATGGTTCTCTCCTTCAAACAGCACCATCTTGGCAGGCACATGGAAATACTTCATCGCCGTATACATCTGCATTCCCTGATCGATCGTGCAGTTGTAATCGCATAAGCTGTGCAGGAACAGAATCGGGGTCTTGGCATGATCCGCATAGGCAAGCGGAGACTGTTTCCACATCGCCTGCATATCGCTCCACGGATCTGCAGCCATCTCATTGGAATCAAACGAGACGCCGATCTCACTGGCTCCGAAGTCCGATACCCAGTTCGAGACGGAACGCTGCGACACGATTGCCGCAAAGCGATCGGTATGCCCTTCAATCCAGTTGCTCATGAAGCCGCCATAGCTGCCGCCGCCTGCTCBGATTCTCTCCAGATCAATCGGAAGCTGCTTAAGCACCTCATCCGTGAAGTCCATCAGATCTTCATAATCGATCGTTCCGTACTTTCCGCGCAGGTCTGCATACGCTTCGCCATAGCCTTCGCTGCCATGCGGATTGCAGAAAAAGACATAGTATCCATCTGCCGCCAGCGTCTGCATCTCATGGTAGAACGTCAGTCCGTATGCACATCTCGGACCGCCATGAATCTCAAGCACGCCAGCCGCCTGTTCTTTCGTTGCGCCTGCAGGTTCGAGATAGAAGCCTTCGACGATATCGCCATTCCGGTTCGTGAAGGACAGCTTCTTCACCGGTGAGACGACATGTTCCCTCAGATAGGACGCATTCGGATCATAGACACACTTTCCATTCACGCATACCTGGCTCAGGCCATTGACCGGAGCCTGGATCGTGATCAATCCTGCATCCGTCTTCGCAAAGTTCAGAATCACGCCGCCCTCTGCATCTGCTGCTTCTGAGATTTCTCCGTCTGCAGACAGCTTGTAGAGATCCGTATGCGTATGGCACATTGCCGTGAAATAGACATCGCTTCCGCTTCCGGCAAACACCGTTCCCGAAGGACGCAGCGTATCCGTCAGCGGTGTATCGCCGATCGCAAGCTCTTCCGCATTCTGATGAACAGGAGAATACGTTCCGGTCTTCGGATCTGCCTGATAGAAATCACACAGCTGTCCGAGTCCCCATGGCTTCATGTCGGTGCCGGCAAATATGATTGCCTTGTCCGTGAATGTGCAGAAGCTGACCCTCATGACTCCTTCCGGAACGAGGATCTGCTTTTCTCCAGTCGAAGTATCAAGCAGCTTCAGCGTGCTTGTCTCCGGCAGAATGTCATCGAATGTCCGGCTGATCCAGAGAACTTTAGAGCCATACACGCAGGTATGCGCGGTATCCTCATTCTGATCCGTGATAGCTTTCAGTTCTTTCGTTTCAGGATCAAAGAGGAATAATCCTGATCTCTTTCCTGCCACAAATCCTCTGCCATTTGCCCATACCGGAATCTCTTCCGCCACATGCACATCGCTGGCCTTTTCTTTCGGATCCAAACGATAGCGGTCTCTGCAGATTTTCAGCAGATACTTTCCTTCCGGAAGCTTCCAGATCTGCTCAACGTCTTCATCCAGTTCAAATGCTGGCACTGCCTCACCGCCATTCACATCGATGCGATAGAAGCTGCTGTGCGGATCCGTTTCCGATTCTTTCCGTCCGCTCATGAAGAGGATCGTGCGATCGTCTTCGAATACTGCCATGTCATCACTGTTTCCGGACGTAAGCTGAGATACCTTTCCGGTTTCCGGAACCAGGACATAGAGATTCCTGTGTTCCTTGTTCTCCTTGAGGTCCGGAGTGATTTCCGTGAAGACTGCGGTCTCCTGATCCGGGCTCAGCACCAGATGATTCAGGCAGCTGAGCTTTGCAATGTCTTCTTTTCTGACAAGTTCCATTTCAGATCCTTTCTTAAAATGAGGCAGAGGAGTCAGACTCCTCTGCCTGGGAATCATTTGAAATAGGCGTGGCCGTAGAACGTATTCGTTCCATCCAGCTCATATCCGGCCAGGTCCGCATTCACCAGATACTGTGACGTGTACTGGAACAGCGGGATCACATAGACATTCTCGTAATAGAGATATTCTTCTGCTTCATGGCACTTCGTGATGAATTCTGCCGGATCGGCGATCTGCTTGATATCCGCTACCATCTGATCGAACGTCGCATCATCCACTGCTGCAGTGACCTGAATTCCTGTGGTCCAGAGATCGAGGAACTGGATCGGAGAATCACCTGCGGAATATCCGTAACGGGCAATCTCGAAGTCGCCCTGATCGAGCTGATCATAGAAGACGCCGGACTCGACTGCTTCGAAGTCTACCTCGATTCCGACTGCCTGCCACATCTGCTGCAGGACCGTCGCAACATCACCGTGGATGCCGGAGTTCGAATACTTGTAAGTGATATGCAGCGGGTTGCTTTCATCATATCCGGCGGCTGCCAGCAGTGCCTTGGCATCATCCGGATCATACGAAATCATGTTTCCGGCATCTGCTGCTTCCTGATCACCTTCTTCACAGTAATCACCGTGATTGCCGGAAAATCCTTTCGGAACATAGCCATACATTGGCGGATAGAAGCTCTCGCCGCCTAGCACGTCAGCCAGAGAGGTCTTGACAATCGCTTCCGCACATTTCATCAGTCTTTGCTTCTGACCATCTCTTGCAGTCAGAGAAGCTGGTCGCTAAATTCTCTATACATTATTTCTGACCATTTTGTCCCTAGGAGTGGCATCTTAAGAAAACTCTGTTTCTTGTCATCGACAGAGTCATTCAGAAAAATCATGAAACCGCAGAAACAGTATCAGTCAGGACATAAAAAAAGACAGATCTGCGTATCACAGGTCTGTCTGAGTTCTGACTACTTCTGTCTTGCCTTCATCAGGATAATTCCGCTGCAAGATCCGAGTGTGATCTCATCCTGATCTGTCTGAATGAGTTCCGGCATCGTCTCTTTCAGCTGAGCGATGTTCTCAAGCATGGAATAGCCGGAAGTATCCGTGCGGTAATGCATCAGGATTGCAAGCTTCGGTTCGACCCGCTCAATGATCGCACGGGCAATCCGGGAGTCGATGGTATAATAGCCGCCGCATGGAATCATGATCACATCCGCATGATGAAGACGGCTGATTTCCTCGATGTTCAGCATTCTGCCGAGATCTCCGAAATGCACGATCTTCTCACTGCTGTTTTCCAGGATCCGGATCTGATTCATGCCGCGCTTGGTGCCATTAGCGTCATCGTGCGGGACGATCAGCGCGCTTTCTTCATAAGGGCTGTGCAGCTTCCGCCTGTTCATCTGGATGAGATGGGCAGCGTTATGGTCTTCATGAGGATGGCTGACGAATACTTCATCAGCGGTAATCGTGCGGGGAAGCTTCAGTCCCGGCACGCTGTAGTCTTCATAGGGATCGAACACGGCACTCCAGCCGTTATCTGCTTCCAGGCGGAAGCAGGAATGTCCGTAATAAGTAATTGCTGTCATAAGAACCTCCTGAAACAGCAAAGGAAGGGTTTCCCCTTCCCTGCACTGTCTGTTTACTTGACCTGGATGATCTTCATCATGTTCGCAGAACCCTCGCCTGTCGGGTACCCGGCGGTGAGGATGATCAGCTGACCAGGCTTGATGCCGTAACCCTTTGCGAACAGGCATGCCAGGTCATCATCATTGGTCATATTATTCTGCACATCCGAGAAAATCGGAGTCACGCCCCAGTAGCTTTCCAGCTTTCTCTGGGTGCTCTTCGTAAATGTAATTGCAAGAATCGGAACACATGGACGGAATTTGGAAATTCTGCGGGCCGTCGTGCCGCCCTGGGTGAAGGCAACGACTGCACCGACATTCTCGAGGGTCAGGGTTGCATCGGATACGGAAATGCCGATCGCATCCTGAATCGTGCGGTTGCTGGAACGCTTGGAGATTTCCAGACGATCGCGGTAAGGGATGATGCGCTCTGCTTCTTCGCAGATCTCAGACATCATCTCGCAGGACTCTACCGGATATTCGCCGGCAGCAGATTCAGCACTCAGCATGACGCCGTCGGAACCATCGAGCACTGCGTTGCAGACATCAGAAGCTTCTGCACGCGTGCAGCGCGGATTGTGGGTCATGGAATCCAGCATATGCGTAGCAGTGATCGCCGGCTTGCCGATGATGTTTGCCTTCTTGATGATATTCTTCTGATAGACCGGAACCATCTGGGTCGGTATTTCCACGCCGAGATCGCCGCGGGCAACCATGACGCCATCAGCAGCTTCCAGAATGGAATCAATGTTGTCATAGCCTTCCTGGTTCTCGATCTTCGCGATGATCTGGATCTTCGGTTTTCCTTCTTCAATCAGAATCTTGCGGATCTGGTTGACATCGCTTGCCCGGCGGGTGAAGGAAGCGAAGATGAAATCGACATCATTCTCGCAGCCGAAGCGCAGGTCTGCTTCATCCTTTGCAGAAAGGAACGGCATCGAAAGCTTGACACCAGGCACGTTGCAGCCCTTGCGGGAGCTGATCGGTCCGTTGACTTCGACACGGCACTTGAGCTCATTGCCGTCATTCTCGAGAACGGTGAGCCTCATCTTTCCGTCGTTGATCAGGATATAGTTGTTCGGTTTCAGATCATCAAAGAGCTCCGGGCAGTCGATATGGAAACGCTCATGCGTTCCTTCGATCTCGGCTTTCTCCACATAGACAATCTCGCCTTTGTGATATTCCTCGACATCATTCTTGAAGACGCCGCAGCGGATTTCAGGTCCCTTGGTATCCAGCGCAACGGCCAGATTGATTCCGCTCGTATCGCTGACTTCACGGACTCTCTTGATTCTCTCGAGGTGCTCTTCATGCGTACCATGAGAGAAATTCATGCGGGCAATATTCATGCCGGCATTAGCAAGCTTGAGGAGCGTATCCTTGTCTTCGCTTGCCGGGCCGATGGTGCAGATTACTTTCGTTTTCTTGAATAAGTGATTCTTCTGATCTTCCATTTTGAGATCCCCTTTCAGCTGATTCTATACCAGACGATCAAACAGTCTGTAGAGACGCTTGCGGCTCTGCCGCGGGCGCTCCAGCGCTTCATTGATCGGCATGGAGGTAATGCAGTTATCGATGATTCCGACACACTGACCGCCGATCCCCTCCATCAGGAGATCCACAGCCTTCTCACCCATCATGCTGGCAAGCATGCGGTCCTTCGGAGTCGGGCTGCCGCCGCGCTGAATATGACCAAGCACGGTTGCTCTGCCGCTGAACCCTGTATTCTGCGAAATCTTCTTGGCCAGCGCATCCACATCCGTGATCTTCTCGGAGATGATGATGATCGCATGGTTCTTATGCACCGCTTCGCCAAGATATCTCAGTTTCTCCAGCACTTCGAGCTCATCATAGCCGGTCTCCGGCGTGATGACCATCTCCGCACCGCAGCTGATTGCCGTATATAATGCGAGATCGCCGCAATGATTGCCCATGACCTCGACCACACTTGCCCGATGATGTGAGCTGCTCGTATCTCTGAGCTTATCGACACACTCGACGCACGTATGCAGAGCTGTATCAAAGCCGATCGTGAAATCCGTTCCCGGAATATCATTGTCAATCGTTCCCGGCAGACCGATGCAGTTGATTCCTCTCTGCGTCAGCGCCAGCGCTCCGCGGTAGGAACCATCGCCGCCGATGACGACCAGGGCATCAATACCGCTCTTCTTCATCGTCGCAACGCACCTCTCCTGCACTTCATCTTCCTTGAACTCCGGAAGCCGCGCCGAACCAAGCTTCGTTCCGCCGCGATCCAGAATGTCCGAAACGGAAGAACGGGTCATTGTCTCAAAATTCTCATCCAGAAGTCCCCGGTATCCGTCCCGTACACCTACCACCTCAATACCGTTGCTGAGCGCAACGCGGGTGACCGCACGGATCGCTGCATTCATTCCAGGGGCATCGCCGCCGGATGTCAGAATCCCAATCTTACGGACCATTCCGCTATCCTCCAAATCGCCCTTATTCTACCATTATTCTGTGGATTGATAAAGATGACGACGATCGTTCCCAGCAAGGAAAACCGGTTCTGCAAGTACCCGGATCCGCTCCATGATCCGTTCTGATTCCATCACATCCTCATTTCCCTTTGAGCTGACGGTGAAATGATCCTTCAGAGACGTGAAGTCCTCGTTGGACGTGAACCACGTCATGCGGTGATTCTGCATGCGTGCATCCAGTACCGACAGCAGCAGAGACCTTAACCGATCCGTCACTTCTTCCGAACCGATATCATCCAGAACCAATAGGTCTGCAAACTTCATCCTGGACACTTCCGTGCGGAACTCGCCGGAATAGTACGTCGCATTGACCCGGTCTGCCCAGGACGGAACATGCACGAATGCAGGCCGTCCATCAAAGCCAGCAACATAGTTCGCCGCACACGCCGCCAGATACGTCTTGCCGGTACCCATCGGCCCGTAGAGATAGATTCCCTGATGATTCTCGCAGGCAGTGCTGACCTTCAGAACTGCATCTGTGTACTCCTTTGATTCTCCAGACATCCGGATCTCCCGGAACCGGACGCAGGAAAGCTCCTCGCCGAGATCCGAGATCAGGTAATTGGAAAGATGCGCAGTCTTCTGCTCCGCTTCTCGTTCATACGGGCACGCCTGCATCGTCTCCTGCAAAAGACCGTCATAGGACAATCCCATGCGGTATCCCTTCCGCTTCTGCCGGCACTCGGAAAGAGCCTTGCAGCCAAGACACGGCGCTACTTCTTTCCGCCACCGCTTGAACGTATAGGCCCTATCTTCCAGAACGCTTTCCGGAATCTCTTCCTTCTCCAGCAGTTTCTTCACTGCCGGATCTTTCTTCAGCGAGGCAATCAGTTCCTGATCTTCCCGCAGTTCTTTTTCCGTCTTTTCCGGCATCCGGAACTCTGCTTTCTGCATAACTTATTTCCCCATTCTCTGAAGCTGCGCTTCCACAGACCGTGCTTCTTCTTCGCTGATCTTCTGTTCCGAAGCTGAATCCGGTTTCTGATAATATGCCGGCAGCACATTGCGATGCGGAGTTCTGCCGCTCTTATAGCCATTCATCTTCTTCGTTTCCGCAAGTGCCGTCTTCCGGTCATTCACGCCATCTCTTGCCCATTGCGAAGCAACGCTGTCGACAAACGACGGAACCAGCCGGTTTCCGCTCGTATTCAGCACATATTCCACGAGAATATTGATGACTTCTGAGCTGAAATGCATATCAAGCGACAGATGCTCGAGAATCTTCTTGTCGCCAAGCGTGACCTGGGCTCCGTTCTGCTTCGATTGCAGAAACGAAACCGGCGGAAGCTCATACGGATCCTTGACTTTCCTGACTTCTGTCTTCGCCCTTGCGCAGTACAGCTTCAGCTTCTCTTCATCAAACGTCATCGTGCTCAGATTGCATGCTCTGCTCACGCAGATCAGCATCTGATCCGGAGATATTCCGTAGATGCTGGCCAGCTGTCCGATCAGCTTCATGTTCTCCTGCGTTCTCAGTTCCACCGGGAAGATCAGATTCGTCGCCTTCTCGAGGAAGGACTGATAATCAAACGAGATCGAGACATCTTCCCCGCTGAACCGGTAGCGCGGCTTCACCTGCTGGAATGTCACCTCATTGTCATAATCCCTCAGCACGGAATGCGAGATCTTTCTGGTGATGTCTTCATATCCCTTCAGGTTCGTTCCAGTCATGAACTTTCCTGCACTCAGTTCCGCATTCTTTCTTCCCAGTGCCTGAACAAGTCTTGCATAGAACTCCCGGTTCTCCAGAAACAGAGAAGGAGACAGCGGCGCATTGAGATGATACAGATAGCTGTTCTTCGAATCGCCTTTCAGCACATAGCTTCTCACCAGCATCATCTCTTCCAGATGGATTCTGGCCCGTTCAATCTCATCTATCGAACGATTCAGAATCGCGGTCAGCCGGCTGTGCGGCTCCAGCGTCTTCTGCCTTCTGCCCTCGCTGTGCAGGGTCAGATACAGCATCACCGCATCCATGCCCACAATCGGCTGATACAGCGAAACAAGCGAAGAAATCCCATCCTCGCTCAGAAATTCCGTTCCTTCTGTCCGATACGTATCTTTCGGATCAAGCTCCATGCCGTTTCACCCCGCGAAGTTCTTTCAGAACTGCTCCGACTGTCTGATTCAGTTCTTTCAGGCTGCCATCATTGTGAATGATGTAATCCGCTTCTGCAAGCTGCTGCTCCTTCGAAATCTGAGAACGCAATCTTGCCTTGGCATCTTCTTCCGTGAAATTCCGGTATTCCACGAGCCTCTTCACTGCTGTTTCATCGCTGCATGTCACAACGAGGACCTCATCGAAATACTTCTCCCAGCCTGCTTCATACAGCAGAGGAATCTCAGCAAAGACGAGCGGATCTTTCTCATGACTGTCAAAGAATTTCTGCAGACCTTCCAGCACAAACGGATGCACGAGTCCATTCAGGGCATGCCGCTTCTCTTCAGAANAGAACACGGTCGAGGCAAGCATCTTCCGGTCGATCTCCTCATGATCATCCAGGATCTCCGTTCCGAACGTCTTCACGATCTCTGCATAGACCGGCTGATCCCGGTGCATGCAGATGCGGCTGTAATGATCCGCATCAAATACCGGCAGATGCCTTCTCCTTAACAGAATGGATACCGTCGATTTGCCGGAGCCGATCGTTCCGGTCACTGCAACTTTCTTCATGAATTCCTCCTAGTGCTGACAATGCGGGCAGTAGTAGCTGCTTCTGCCGCCGATCCATTTCATGCGGATCTCATTTCCGCACACCTTGCATACTTTCTGTTCATGGACCATGCACTCCAGCTGAAACCTTCCGGTAACCCCGAGACTCGATGTATAGGAACGGATCGTCGTTCCGCCCGCCGCGATCGCTCTCGTCAGGATTCTTCTCGTTTCCGTGACCAGATTTTCCCGGTCTTTCTTTGTCATCCTTGCACAGCTTCTGCCCGGGCGGATGCCGCAGGCAAAGCAGATCTCATCAGCATAGATATTGCCGATGCCTGCCACGAAGTGCTGATCGAGCAATAATGACTTGACCGGCTCTTTTCTGCCCTTGCAGTACTCCCTGATATAGTCCGCATTGAACGAATCCCAGAACGGTTCCGGACCAAGTCCATGAAACGTCAGGAGATCCGTATCCATCGGCAGTAAATTCATCCTCCCGAATTTTCTCGTATCCCGATAGCGCAGCTGTCTTCCGTCATCCAGCTGGAAGATCACATGCATGTGCCGGTCCAGCGGTTCTTCCGGGGCCTGCAGATAATACTTGCCTTCCATGCGCAGATGCGACAGGAACAGCACGGAATCCATATAGAGCAGCAGATACTTGCCACGTCTTTCAAACGTGCGGAAATGCTGTCCGATCAGCGTTTTCCGAAACTGGTCCGGATCGCATTCGAGAATCATCGGGGTCCGCACCGCAACATCCTCGATCTCTCTGCCCTGGATCTGATGTTCCAGCGTGCGGACGACGGTTTCTACTTCAGGCAGCTCCGGCATCACTTCGCCTCATACCAGTCAGAACCGGCCGCACACTCCACGGTCAGAGGAACATCCAGCTTCATCGCATTGCACATGCCGTCAGTCACGAGCTTCGTCATCAGCTCCACTTCTTCCTTCGGCACATCAAAAATCAGTTCATCATGAACCTGGAGAATCATCTTCGATTTCACATTCTGCTTCTTCATCTCGGCATCGATCTTCAGCATCGCGATCTTGATCAGATCTGCCGCACTGCCCTGGATCGGCGCATTCATCGCGGCCCGCTTGCCGAACTCCCTCACCATCCGGTTCTTGTCATGAATCTCCGGAATCTCACGGCGTCTGCCGCAGAGCGTCGTCACATAGCCATGTTCCTCGCAGAACTCGACAATCGAATTCATATAGGTGCGGATCTTCGGGAATTTCTGATAATACGTCTCAATAAAGTCGGCTGCTTCCTTGCGGGAAATGCCGAGCTGTTCGGCCAGGCCGAAGTCGCTGATGCCGTAGACGATGCCGAAGTTGACGGTCTTGGCACGGCGGCGCTGTTCCGGGGTCACGTCTTCCGGACGATCGATTCCGAACACATCCATGGCAGTCTTCGTATGAATGTCGACGCCATTGCGGAATGCTTCGATCATCGAAGTCTCGCCAGCCATGCTTGCAAGCATGCGCAGCTCGATCTGATGGTAGTCGGATGAAAGCAGCACGCAGCCTTCTGAAGGCAGGAATGCCTTGCGGATCACTTTGCCCTGTTCATCGCGGACGCTGATATTCTGCAGATTCGGATCGCTGCTGCTGAGTCTTCCGGTCTGGGTTGCACACTGGTTGTAAAGCGTATGGATCTTTCCATCACTGCAGATGAAGCGCTGCAGTCCTTCTGCATACGTTCCGTAGATCTTCGAAAGCTTGCGGTATTCCAGCAGCTCGCCGATGATCGGATGGAACCCGTTGAGCTTCTCGAGAACATCTGCACTCGTGCTGCGCTTCTTCCCGCCCGGAAGACCGAGCTTGTCAAATAACACTTCCGCAAGCTGCTTCGGGCTGTTGATATTGAATGGTCCGCCTGCCTCTGCATAGATCGAATCCTGCAGGCGGTCCATCTTCTCTTTCATCTCTGCAGAAAGCTGACCGAGCGTCTCCTTCGAGCATGTGATGCCGGTCTCTTCCATCTCATAAAGGACTTCTGTCAGCGGCATCTCCATATCCCGGTACAGCGAATCCATCAATGACTCATGAATCTTCGGCATCATCTGTTCAAAGATCGCGTAGATGCCTGCCGCATTCTCGCACGCAAACTGCACGGCATCAGAGAGATCCGCAAGCTTCGGTCTGGCCTTTGTGCCGTAGATATCTTCCCGCTTCTTCGTCGTCTCAATGCCGCAGGCTTCATAGATCTTCTCCGGAGAAGTCAGGGAACTGTCGGCCAGGGAAGCAGCAATCATCGCATCTTCTGAAAAAGCAATCTTCAGCTTGGTGCGCTTGAGCTGGTGCATGGCCCGCTTGACATCAAAGCCGATCTTGGATGGCTGATTTCCGGCAAGATAGGCAAGAAGCTTCTGATCCTGCTCTGCATCTTCCAGTGAAATATAATAGGACATCTTCCCATCCGAGAGAGCCAGGCCGCTGATGGCTGAAGCATAGAACGGTTCCTGATCGCCATCGAGGTACACCGCCAGCTGCCGTTTCAGGAAGGATTCCGGAATCTCTTTCACTGCTTCATAAGTCTTTTTCGGAGCTGCAGATGGATCGGAAGACTTCTGTTCTTCCAGAATTGCCTGATACTTTCTCACCAGGCTGTTCATATCGACGCTCTCGAAAAAGCGGATCAGCGAAGCATAGTCCGGTTCGAACCTGCAGTCATCGGCCGTGAAGTCCAGCGGAACATCGCGCCGGATCGTCGCCAGGGTCTTTGAGAGCTGTGCAGAGGCGTGATTGTTCTGCACCTTCTCGCCGAGCTTGCCCTTGATTTCATGATCATGGGCAAGGACTTCTTCCACCGTTCCGTACTGCTGCAGCAGCTTGACTGCCGTCTTCTCGCCGATGCCCGGAATGCCCGGAATATTATCGGAATGATCGCCCATCAGGCCTTTGAGATCGATGATCTGCGCAGGCGTGATGCCCATCTCTTCCTTCATGGCTGCAGGCGTCATCGGCGCCATATCGGTCAGCCCCTTTTTCATCAGCATGACCGTGGTCGTATCATCGACAAGCTGCAGAAGATCATGATCCGAGGTCAGAATCACCGTCTCATAATCCGGAGAAAGCCTGCTCATGGTGCCGATCAGATCATCTGCCTCGATATCCGGCATTTCCACCCAGCGAATATGAAAGCCGTCCAGATAGTCTCTGGTCATCTGAAACTGCGGCACGAGATCATCCGGAGCCGGTTTTCTGCCGCCCTTGTAGTCCGGATACAGATCATGGCGGAAAGTATGCTTGCCCGCATCAAATGCCACCAGCATCGAATCCGGCTGAACCAGATCGATTGCCTTCTGCAGCATGCTGGCAAAACCGAAGACCGCATTGGTCGGAATTCCTTTGGAGCTTGTCATCTTCTGTCCGTAGGCTGTCGCATAATATGCCCTGAACAGCATCGAGTTTCCATCTACCAGCAGTAATTTCTTCATAAAATGCCTCCGTCCTTCATTCTACCATAGCCAAAGAACAGCCGCCCGCAGGCAGCTGTCCTGATGTTTCTTCAGTTTGCAGGATCGGCAGTCACCGTTCCTTCATTCTCGACTCTCGTGATCCAGTCGGTATTGCTCGAAGAAGTCACTGCCCCCGCATCTGGCGTGAAGGTCGGAGACGGCGTATCGAGCGGATCCGTCAGTTCCGCAGAAGAAGTATCGGTTTCCTGCTGCGTGTCATTGGTGTCGGCTGTCTGGCTGTCAGAAGCAGCTTCCGTAACCGGCCGGTCTTCCACCATCGTCTGCAGTGTGCTCAGATTCTCATACATGATCGAGAGATAGTCCTTGCCTGCTCCTTCATCATCCGCGGGCAGGCTCGACAGATTGCTAAGCTCGACTCTGGTGAGTCCGAGATCGTCTTCGATCCGGTTGAAGAGCTCGATCATATCATCCGTCATATTCGGTTCGTACACGATATAGCGCACGCCGTCATCCTGGATCCGCTGCTCGATCACAGCCAGCTGTTCTTCATTCGGCAGAACGCCGTACTTGGATAAGATGACCGGATAGACTTCAAAGCCATACGTTTTCTGCCAGTTGCCGAAGCTTGCGGTCATCGACACGAAGCGGATGACCTTGTTATTCTGCTGATTGCTGGTGGAAAGCGCCTGATATTGCGCATCGAGATTGATCAGATCATTCTCGAGACTTTCATAGTTTGTTTCGAACAGGGAAGTATCATCCGGATACGTCTCTTCAAGAAAGTCCCGGATATCCTTTGCCATCGACAGCATCGCAATGGGGTCGGTCCAGAGATACAGATCCTTCGTATCCGTGTCGACGAGATTGAATGCATCGCTCTTGTAGTAAGGACCCTCGACATAGGCTGTGCCCTCATCGGTGACGACAGCCGTATAGCGGGCAAAGTCATAGACGGCATTCATCGCCGACAGGTCGATCTGCGACGGCTGAGCCGCAGAGATCTCCGTGTTATACAAGGACAGATATGGTTCGAGTCTTCCGATATGCAGGAAGACGGAACTGTTTTCCAGAATGGACTGATAGTCGGCCTTCAGCGTGGACCGCTGCACGATCGTCTGTTCCTGGACGTTTTCTGCCGAAAGACCGCTGACATCGCTGATCAGCCGGCTGACCAGGTAGCCGACCGGATAGACGGTATATGCAATGACCGTCTTCTGCACCGCGCAGCCTGCCGTCTGGACCAGAAGCAGAAAGGAGGCAAGCATCATGGTCAGAATTTTCTTCATGCAGTTTCCTCCTTCTTCTTTGCAGAACTGTTGGTTTCGATGGCTGCCCGGATGGCCAGATAAATCGGAATGCCGAAGACTACGCCCTCCGGCCCGAGCAGAACGCCCCCGGCAAAGATGCTGAACAATGCCCAGAGCGGAGAAATGCGCACATTGTGCGAATGCACCATCGGTTCAATCAGATATGCATCAACCTGAGACAGAATCAGAATCAGCGCTACCAGCAGGATCACCTGGTGCGAAGGCAGCTCGAGTGCTGTCACGATGCCGATCACATTCACGATCGTAGGTCCGATATACGGGATAATCAGGCTGATTGCCGTCAGCAGGCCCATCAGCAGCCAGTCCGGATGGCGGACAATCGAATAGACGAGACAGTATTCCGCAAACCGCACGAACATCAGCACGATCAGCGAGCGGATATAGGACCCTAATTCCAGATCGATCGCATGGCAGGTCCGGACCGCCGGATCTCCAAAGCGGGACATCAGATTCCGGATCGAGACCTTTGTCTTATCATAGCCCAGACACATATAGATCGAGATGATGAACGTCAGAATGAAGTTCGTGACTTCCGCAAACGCACTGTTCAGAAGATCCGGCAGCTGGCTGGTCAGATTCGGCAGCAGATTCAGGGCGTTATTGAGCGAAGCGATGATCTGCCGCACGGCTTCCTGAAGCCAGTTCGGCACATCGTCCGCAATCCCGGCATAGGCATCATAAAGCGAATTGACCCCGGTGATCATCGAAGTGATGAACGAGCTAAGCCGCGAGATCACCATCGGAATGATCGTGAACGTCAGCCAGAGCAGCAGCACGAGAATCAGAATATAGACTACGGGAATGCTGACACGGCGGGAGATCTTCTTTTTTTCCAGCCACAGGATCAGCGGGTGGATCACATAAGCACCGGCAAAGCCGAGAAAAAACGGCCGGATGATCACACGGAATTTCACCCAGATGCCCTTCCACACGACATCCGTCGAACGGATCAGAAGAACCACCAGCAGGATCATGATGATCTTGATCAGCGTGCGGAACGAGACGTCCTTATCCAGTTTTTCAGCAATCCGGTTCCAGAAGTTCATATGCGCTCTTTCAGACAGTTATTTTAACATCCGCCACTGCTTTCTTCCACCGCAGAATGGAAACGGCTCCCTCTTGCTCAGAAGGAGCCTCCTGTTAATCCGTCAGCAATCCTTCCCTGCGGAAGCTGTAGACACCGTTGCTGGAAACGATCAGATGATCGAGCACCGGGATGCCCATCATCCTGCCTGCTTCGATGATTCTGGCAGTCGCATCCAGGTCTGCCTGGCTCGGGGCAAGCGTCCCGCCAGGATGATTATGCACGACTATCACATTCACGGCCCCATGAAGCAGGGCTTCCCGGAATACTTCCCGCGGACTGACCATGCTGGAATTCACGGTGCCGATGAACAGCGTCCTTGCTGAAAGAATATGATTCGCCTGATCAAGAAAGATGGCCATGAACTGTTCCTGATCGCCGCTGCCGATCTCCTTCTTCAGCCAGTCATAGAGTGTAGTGTCCGGTTTTTCCGCAAGGCAAATCCGGTATTGCCGGCATGGATCGTGGATTCTTGTATAAGAGGAAGAAGTTGGCAGAATCCAATCCCATTTTTGAACATTGATACTCAAGGGGATACCG
>NZ_VUMN01000018.1 GCF_009696165.1 Stecheria intestinalis
ATCCGGCGATGTGACGCCACAGGAGGTATAATCCTCGCTAGCAGAAACCAGGAGGCTTATATGAGCACGCTTGTACTGGTGGAGGCAGTCACAAGCCTCGGCCCTTTACGGGACGGGGTAATTGACATAGCTGATCGAATCTGAGATCGTCACAGATCCGAGCTCTGCCCCATTCTGATAGACGGTATACGTCTCACCCTTCTGGAATGCATCGCTGGATACAGCCAGATTTCCATAGAAACGATCGGAAGTATAGCTGGCAACCGTATTGCCATCCGAATCCTTCACCTCGATCGGACCGCTCGTATCGGTAACGCTGATCTCAATCGTATAGACGGAAGAATCTGAACTGGGAGCCTGCACCATGCCGGTGCTGCCGCCAGCATACAGCGTGCCGCCGTTCACTGTGAATGTGCCATTGTAATCCAGCGCACCCTTGCCGGAATTCTCCGGTCCGTAGATTGTCACCGTACCGCCGGACATCGTCCCGGAACCATTCGTATCAATTCCATCTCCGTCTGCTGTTACCGTGATCGTTCCGCCGGTCATCGTGATCATGGATCCGTCATCCACGTCCATTCCGGTCGCAGTGCTGTTCGGATTAGTCGCATTGATGCCGTCATCCGATGCGGTAATGTCAATCACGCCGCCATTCAGGACGATACTGCATGCTTCAAGACCCTCATTGCTGGTTGTGATGGTGTAGGTGCCGCCGTCAATCGTCAGCGTATCATCCGCATGCGTGCCGTCATCTCCTGCACTCAGTTCTAAGGTGCCATCGCTGACCGTGATGCTCGCAGCAGAGTTGATGGCATCATCTGCCGCATCAATCGTCCATGTTCCGGAAATAAGCCATACTGACCCTTCTGCAGAAATGCCCTTGGACTTCATGGTTTCATCTTCTTTGGTTTCCGAAGTATCAGAAGCATCTGCTTCTGATGCTGCAGAGCCCTCCTGTGCAGAGCTCTGATCTGAAGATCCAGAAGAACTTGTATCGTTTCCAGGTGCAGCCGGCAGTTCGCCTGCAGTCCCGGAAGAACTCGAATCACTTCCAGCAGAGTTCTGGTCCGTGGTTGCAGCGCTTCCTGCATCATTGTTTCCCGGGCCCTGTCCTCCCTGGAATCCTCCGGAGGAGACCGTTCTCACGGCATTGGCACTTCCGCCTCCGGCAGTGATGTCATAGGTGCCTTCTTCTGCATACAGATTGCCCTGGACCTGAATGCCATCATCTCCCGCTGTGATCGTGATCATGCCGCCATCGAGACGGGTGTCATGGCTGGCATCAAAAGCTGCATCATTGTCTTCGCACTTGATGCCATCGCCTCCGGCGGTGATCGAGAGAATGGATTCTTTTTCATAGATCTCATCGTTAACATCGATGCCATCAGATCCGGCAGTGATTTCGAGAACCGTATTCATGATCTTCAGGGCATCATTGGCATGAATGCCATCGCCGTCTTCACTNCTGATCCGCAAGGTCCCTGAACCATTCAGAACAAGGTCATCCTTTGCATAGACTGCATGGCTGTTTCCATCTGAATCGCTGCCGCTGACCGTGATCTCGCTGGACGTGCCGGTATAGGCAGTGAGAATCGTCTTATCTGCCTGCAGAACCTGAACGGCAGGTCCCGTGGTGCTGGTGAGGGAAGCGTTATTGAAGACGAGATGAACCGTGCCGGAAGAAGCACAGTCAATCACGAAATGCCCATCATCCAGCGTACCGGAAATGACATAAGTTCCTGGAGCAGTGATCGTGATCTCGCTGCCGATGATCGATATGCCAGATCCTTCCGCCGAAGCAGACGTGCCATTCAGCGCAATCTGCACCGCGGTGCTCTCATCATAGGCTTCATCGATATCTTCCTCTTCCAGGTTTTCTGCGATCGAGGAAGCAGAAGCATCTGCAGAGGCACCAGGTACTGTTTCTGCGCTGGCCGAGCAGCCGGCAAACAGAAATGCCGCAAGAGAAGCAGAGATACCGGTTCTCAGTTTATTCATAAAGGTTTCTCCTTCATTACAGTTCAGTCGATACCGGTGCCATGAGCGTGGAACGGACCGTCAGATTCCCGTTGCGGGTTCTGATCTGATCCATGAGTTCCTTCTCCTGGTCCGGATTGTTCAGCGTGACTTCATAATGCAGTTCATAGAGAGCACCGAGATTGACGGTGCGGATCTCAGTCAGCTTGCTCTGTTTCGTATATCTGGCAAAGATATCCTGGAAGGCTTCCGCAAAGTTCAGGTCTTCCGGAATCGTGATCGTGAGAAATCTCAGACTCTGATTCTGGCTGAAGACACGCAGATGAGACAGTGCCCATCCTGCCACGCAGATCAGCAGACTGATCACGATAGAGAACGTGACATAGCCCATGCCGCATGCAAGGCCCGCTGCCATTGCCGCAAAGATCACGGCGATATCGGAAGAACGTCCTTCCATGGAACGGAAGCGGACAAGTGAGAAACTTCCGGCTACGGCAATGCCAGCGCCGAGGTTTCCGTTGACCATCATGATCACGGTCATGACAATGGCCGGAAGAATGACAATGGTCACGCAGAATGCTTTGCTTGCACGCATGGTGCTCCGATAGAACAATGCAATGATCAGCCCGCATAAGACTGATCCGCCGAAGCAGATCAGAATCTGCTGGAAAGAGATACCGGACACCGTCTGTGTCAGTATGGAAGAGAACATATGGATTCCTCGCTTTCTTGATTCAACGAAATAGATTCCGGAACAGTCGCTACTTGATCAGAGATCTGCTTCTGTTCCTGCATGGTGTAGAACGTACCGTATTTGGAAAAGCTGGAACGGAACAGCTTCATCTTCGAGAGAAGATCGCTGAGCCAGTATGGATACCTTCCGCTCAGCTTGACCTCCATCAGGATTTCTTCAGGGCTTGTCAGATACTGCTCTCTGCCGGACTCATGCAGGCTGATATGGCTGCTGCGGAAGCGGATTGCAGAATCAAATGTGATTCTGAGATCTGCTTCTTCCTTCCCGCAGAAGGCAATCCGGTGATAGGCAATGAACATCTTCGGAACTATCTTCTTTCTTCGTACCAGATAATCAATCTCGGAATAAATCTGTGTTCCGGAAGACAGATGCGGGACAACACCCTGATTCAGATAGGCATAGGCTTCTGACTCTTCCAGGGCAATCCTGCGCTTCTGTCCGGTATCCTTGAACTTCTTCTTGAGCTCGAGATAAACCGGCTGTCCTTCCTTTGGCTCGCCATAGGAACGAAGCCTCAGCTTTTCCTTGTACATCGGATGATCCAGGCAGTGAATGATCATTCCGGAATCTTCCGTATCGTAATAGATGGAATGCAGCTCGTATTCCGGATACTGATCCGGAATACGAGCTGCATTTCCGCTTCTTCCAGGAACTCCTTCATCAGACTCCTATTCATCGGATATTTATGTTCACATCTGAGAAATGTTTCAGTTTCTGTCATCTGTGCTGCTCTCCTTTCCACCTGTGATACCTGAAGGATAATTAATGATTCTGTGAACGGTCTGAGAGCAGTGTGAACTTTATCTGAATGCGTTCATTTTCTGTAAACTCTGTGCAGAAGAAAAAAACCGCGTCCGCGTATTATTCAGCTCTACATGATATTTTCCGGTGAAGAAGAAAAAGATCAGATCCGTCCTGGTTCAGAGATTCCATGTTACCATGAGGGCAGAAGCTTCCAATCTGAAAGGAATCAGCCATATGAATCATCTTCTGTTTCTGACTGGAGTAATCCTGATCTTCTGCGCCATTTTCCAGAAATTGTTCCGCCGGACCGGAGTTCCGGGTCTTTTCCTTTTCATAGCTGCCGGCATGATTTTCGGATCAGACGGTTTATTCCGGATTCCCTTCGAAAACTATGACATTGCTGGAACGCTGTGTTCCGCCGCTCTTGTTCTGATTATCTATTACGGAGGTCTTGGCACGAATCTCAAGGCAGCGCGTCCGGTTCTTGGTAAAGCCATTCTGCTTTCAGGTCTGGGAAGTCTGATCACGGCCGTTCTCGTGAGTATCTTTGCAATCCTTGTTCTCCAGATGAAAACACTGGAAGGCCTGCTTCTAGGAGCAGTGATCTGTTCGACGGATGCGGCTTCTGTCTTCTCGATTCTGCGCTCTCGCAAGATGGATCTTCGCTATGGCACCGCTTCGCTTCTGGAAGTCGAAAGCGGATCGAACGATCCGTTCTCTTATCTTCTGACCATGGTCGTACTCAGCCTGATGCAGGGAGAACAGCTTTCCGCCGGGCATATTGTGAAATTGCTCTGTCTGCAGATTCTCGTCGGTGCTCTGGTCGGCTTCCTTCTCTCCTTTGCTGCATTGCGTCTTCTGCGCTTATTCCATCTGAAAGATGCGGTTCTTACGGAAGCACTGCTTCTCGGGTTCGGTCTGCTTTCTTATGCTCTGGCAGCAGGGCTGGATGGCAACGGATATTTAGCAGTGTATATTGCCGGCATTGTGATCGGCAATCATACGATTCCTGATAAAACGGAAAGTATCCGATTCTTTCACTCCCTCACCAGTCTCATGCAGATGCTGCTGTTTTTCCTGCTCGGCCTGCTTGCTTTCCCGTCCCGTCTTCCTTCGGTTGCCTTCAGCGCCCTTCTGACTGCACTGTTTCTGACCTTTGCCGCACGTCCCGCAGCTGTCTTCCTTCTTCTGGCACCCCTGCACTGTCCGCGGAATCAGCGCCTGTTCATTTCGTTTGCAGGCATGCGCGGAGCGGCTTCCATCGCGTTTGCGATCATGGCGGTCAGTTCCGGCATCTCGCTTTCCTATGATCTCTTCCACATGGTGTTCTTCATCGTCCTGTTTTCCATCCTGGTTCAAGGATCCCTGATTCCATCTGCCGCAAGAAAGCTCGACCTGATTGATGATCAGGAAGATGTCATGGCAACGTTCAATGATACGGCGGAAGACCTGCCGGTGCAGTTCGTGCGTTTCCAGCTGCCGCAGGGACATCCGTGGGATGGCAGAATGGTCAGCGAAATCACCTTTCCTCCACAGTCCATTCTTCCCATCATCGAGCGCGGCAGCCAGCAGATCGTGCCTAAAGGAGATACCCGCCTGCAGGCAGGCGACATCCTGATTCTGTGCGGAGCAGAAGGAGGCAATGCCGACAGCAGCGGCATGCATGAGATCTGCCTCACGGCATTCCATGACTGGACCGGGAAGAAGCTCTCAGATCTTGCCCTGGAAGATGAGCTGATCATCTTCATCCGCCGCAAAGGGAATACGCTGATTCCTTACGGGGATACGGTTCTTTTGGCCGGAGATCTGCTTTATGTCATCAGCAAGCCTTCTTCTGAGGAATAAAAAAAAGAAGAACCTCTCAGTTCTTCTCAAGCCAGATCACTCTGGTATCTGAATACTGTTCCAGGGGACCGATCGTGTTGATGACATCCTGCCGGTCATAGTCCCGGGAGGCTGCAGCAACCCACTTCGAGTCGCTCTCATTGCGGCGGTAGATGATCGCAATCACGATGCCATGGAAAGTTTCAAGCGGTTCTTCCGGTCCGTATACATAGACATCCTGGAAATCGCCATCCAGAGTGCCGATGCCTTCTGCATAACCGCAGTTGCATGGGTACAGAAGATCCGGCACATGGGGATGAAAGCTTCCGCAGGGATGGTCGATCGTGATGTCAATTTCTTTTCCCAGCCATTCCTTCTGCAGCAGATATTCCATCGGCTGCGTCGGAACGCCGCCTGATTCATCCACCTCTCCGGAATTCTCAAACCCGAGTGCTTTGTAAACCGGAAGGGCCAGCACATCGGCATTCACCGTGATTTTCGAAACGCGGGCCTTTCCAGCTGCCTGCAGAAGTCTCTGAAACAGCTGCGTACCGATGCCCCGATGAACATAATCCGTATAGAACAGGCAGATATGCCAGTTCTGCGGATCGTATGCCAGCATGCCTATGAGCTTATCCTCGAACGCACCGAGATATTCCAGCAATGGTGCTCTTGCGGCAATATAGCCGTTGAGCAGTGCCCCGGCTGCGGGATTATCCGGATGTGCCCTCATGAAGACTTCTTCAGCAAGAGAAAGAGCAGAAGGGATTTCTTCCTTCTGCAGCGTTCTTACTTCCATCAGAGCCCGAGCTCCCGGTCGTACAGCGGAATATCCCCTTTCAGGAACTTCTGACCCATGTCGTCCGTATACTTCAGCACGACAACCGGAACGTCCTTGGCATGCGGAACTGCCGCATCATGGATCTTCTCGGACAGCGATTCATCAAACGAATCTGCTTCGACGATCAGCGCAAAGCTGACTGCCATGCCTGCGGTCATCTGCTTGAAATAAACCCTGCTGATTTCCGGCAGCGTCTGGCAGAGGTCATGCACTGCATTGACCAATGCGGTCGGATAGATGCGCGGCTCGCTGAAGGTCACCTGAACTCCTGCCGGAATCTCTCCGTTCTTCAGAGCTGCAGTCTCTTTCTTCTTTGCGGCCTGGACACTGTTGAGCCTGGATACCAGTGCTTTCGGCAGAACGATATTCGCTCCCATCGGATTCAGAACGATTCCCTCTGCTGCCGTCTTAGGATCATGGAAGATCGGCTCGTATTCCATCAGCGAACGGACGATATACTGGCCGTTTGTCTTGCCATCCGGCATCTTCAGCTTCTTCGCTTCTTCTTCATCCGTGAAGGCCGGGAAGAAGGATCTTCCGTCATTCGTGTTCACGAGGATGAACTTGATCTGGAGATTCTTCGGATTGTTTCCGGAGAACTGCACCGGAACGAGAAGATGAGCTTTTGAAAGCTCACTGAACATCACTGCTTCATTCTGAGGATTGCGGTTTTCCTTCAGGATTTCCAGCGCTTTCTTCAGTTCATCATTATGAATCTGATCCGCACTTACCTGGCGGAGTCTTACCTGCTTGTTCTTATTTTTTGCCATATTTCCTGCTCCCGGCTATCATTATACGCAACCCCATGCGCTTTTTCCATTATCCCTGTTCGGCGATTTCCTTCATCTGACGCAGCAGATCTGCCTTGGAAACAGCCGCTTCATCATGTCCTCTGAGATACGTGTCGAATTCCGTGACTTCCAGATAGTGAATAAAGAATGCAAGCCGCTCCGGATCATACTTGCTGTCATAGTCATAGTAATCCGGATACTCTGCATCTCCTCCGATCAGCACGCCCTCTTCCGGAATCCGGATGAAGACGCTGTCGCGGGTATGCGGACTGTCGCGCTGTTCGAGAATTGCCGTCACCCCGCCAAGATCAATCGATAGATCTCCGGCAAAGGCCACGTCCGCATGGCGGACATGAATCTTCGACAGATCCGGATACTGAACCCGGATATGCTCATCGCAGAACGGAATATCCTCTCCTGTCTCCAGTCTCTTCTGCATGGATTCTTCATTCCATTTCCATTTCATGACTTCCCTCAGCTTCCGATCTGTCAGAGAAGAAGCGATGACCGGGCACTGCATCGCATCCAGCCCGAAGGTATGATCCCAGTGCCAGTGCGTCAGCACCGCGAGGTCCGGCTTCTGAAAGCCTGCCTGCTGCAGTTCCTTCTGAAAGGAGATCGTAGCTTCCGGGGCATTACCGGCATCGATCTGCAGAGTCAGACGATCGCCGCTGATCATGTAGAGATATGGCTCATCCGTGCGATCATCATGCATGAGATAGTGAATCCGTGTCGTGAAAGTTTCCATATGAGTTCCTCTTCTCCAGTATAATAATCCGGAGAGGTACCCTTATGAAACGAATCACCTGGAATTCCCCGGTTGTGCTGACATTTGCGCTGGTCTCCGGCATCGTGCTGATTCTCGGCATGATCACCGGTTCTTCGTTTACCAGCAGATATTTCATGATCTATTTCACGTCCTGGAATGATCCGCTGTTCTATCTGCGCCTGTTCACGCATGTCCTGGGACACGCAAGCCTCGAACACTATGCCAACAACATGATGATCTTTCTGCTCGTCGGTCCTCTTCTGGAAGAAAAATACGGATCGAAGCGCCTGATCGAGATCATCGCTCTGGTCAGCGTGATCACCGGTCTGATCCATATCCTGCTGTCTCCGAATACCGGACTGTTAGGAGCCAGCGGCGTGGACTTCGCATTCATCCTGCTGGCTTCGGTCACCGGAAGCCGGTCGGGCAATGAAATTCCTCTGACGCTGCTGATTGTCGCCATCATCTATCTTTCCCAGCAGATCTATGCCGGCGTGACTGCCAGCGACAACATTTCTCAGCTGACTCATATCATCGGCGGTGCGATCGGTGCGGTCTACGGCATGTCCGTGAAGCCTTCCAGGAGGTAGCCATGTTCGACTACAAACATGCGGTCATCTATCAGATCTGGCCGAGATCCTTCCAGGATTCCGACCGCAACGGAATCGGCGATCTCAGCGGCATCCGCTCCAGACTGGATTATCTTTCTGATCTCGGCATTGATGCGATCTGGCTCTCTCCGGTCTACGCCAGCCCGAATACGGATTACGGCTATGATATCAGCGACTATTATGCCGTGAATCCCGAATACGGAACGATGGAAGACCTGAAGCTTCTGATCAGAGAAGCGAAAGAACGTCATATTGCCATTCTGATGGACTTGGTTGCTAATCACACCAGCACCCGGCATCCCTGGTTCCAGGAAGCCCTGAAGAACCCGGACAGTCCTTACCGGGACTGGTATATCTTCCGGAAAGGAACGGTTTCCTCTCCGCCGAACAACTGGCTTTCCTTCTTCGGAGTGAGTGCCTGGCAGAAAGCAGAAGACGACATGTGGTATCTGACGCTGTATACCGAGCAGCAGGCAGATCTCAACTGGCGCTGTCCGGAAGTACGGAAAGAAATCGCGAAGATCGTGAACTTCTACCTGGATCTCGGCGTGGAGGGGTTCCGTCTTGATACGATCAATACGATCGACAAAGATCCGGATTTCCCGAGTCAGAATCCGGAGAAGAAAGGTCTTCAGTTCCCGGGAAATCTGGTGCTTGACCGGCCGATGGTAAAACAGTGGCTGAAAGAACTGGAAGAAGAATCCTGGGGCAGACGGGATGCCTTTGCGCTTGGCGAAGGCGTCATGACCACAGAAGCCTCTGTGAAAGAATACTGCGGCAATGGCAAGCCCCTGCAGATGATGTTTCAGTTCGATACGGTCTGCTTAGGCTATGGAGAACTTGGAAAATATGATCCGCGGAAGCTGTATCTCATCACGAATCAGCAGTTCAAGCAGGTGACCAGGAAATGGATGACTGCTCAGCAGAGGGATCATACGTGGCTTGGCAACTATCTGTCCAACCATGACCATAAACGGCATCTGGATCGCTTCGGCAATGATGGAAAATACCGGGTCCGCAGTGCCGAAATGCTTGCACTGTACAATTTCACTCTGTATGGAACACCTTTCATCTATCAGGGTGAAGAGATCGCAATGACGAACCCGAAACTGAAGAAACAAGACTGGCGGGACTATGAAGCATTTCATTCCAGCAAGGCGATGACCGAGATCCTTCATATTCCTCCATTTCTTGCTGAGAAGATCACGTCATTCGTAGACCGCGATAATGCGCGCACTCCCATGCAGTGGTCCGACCAGAAGAATGCCGGCTTCACCGAGGGAGTTCCATGGATTCAAGTCAATCCGGATTATCCGGCCTGGAATGTAAAGAGCGAGCAGGCCGATCCGGACAGCGTGCTGAATTTCTATCAGGCACTGATCCGCCTGCATCATGAACACGAAGCCCTGTGCACCGGTTCCTGGCGGGAACTGATTCCGGATCACCCGCATGTGCTTGCCTATGTGCGGGAAAATGAAGAAGAACGTCTGACTGTGATTCTCAATCTCAGCAGACATGCTCAGAAAGCAGTACTGCCGGAAAACGAAATTGTTCCTTCCGAAGACCTGCTGACCAGCACAGTACCAAGGGCACTGACTGCAGAGATGAAGCTGCTGCCTTATGAAGCTCATCTCTTCCTGCACAGAAAACATCATTCATGATCCGGGCATATTCTGGGGTAGTATCATACAGAGGGGGAAAAGTATGCGGGTTTTTGAAGGATTTCAGAAGGGCATCAATCTTGGCGGATGGATCTCTCAGTATTCTGTTTTCGATGAAGAGCACTTCAAAACGTTTATCACAGAAGAGGATATCCATACCATCGCAGAGCTCGGTTTTGATCATGTGCGTGTTCCTGTGGACTATTCGGTGCTGGAAGACGAGGAAGGAAATTTCCTGGAAAGCGGATTCTGCCATCTGGCGGACTGCCGGAGATGGTGTGAAGCCTATGGCCTGAATATGCTGATCGATCTGCATGAATGCTACGGCTATTCATTTGATCCGCTCAAGAAGGATATGGATCGCAGGCGGTTCTTCTACGATGAATCGCTTCAGCAGCGCTTTCTGAATCTGTGGAGGGAAATTGCGGTGCGGTTTGCTCCCTGGCAGAATCAGATCGCATTTGAGCCTCTGAACGAAGTAGTTCTTCCGGAAGTGTCTGATGCCTGGAATGACCTTGCCGGACGGTATATCCGCATGATGCGCACCATCGTTCCGGAAAGCTATCTTGTGGTGGGCGGTGTCCGCTACAACAATGTTCTGAGCGTCCCTCTGCTGGATCTGCCGGCGGATGACAGACTGGTATACAATTTTCACTGCTATGAGCCGATGATTTTCACCCATCAGGGTGCCTACTGGGTGGATGGCATGCCTTCCGATTTCCGGATCGGCTACCCGAAAACGTTAAAGGAATACAAAGAAGCAGGTTCCCGCCTGGCTGCGGATCTTGCCGGCGCAGTATATGCAGAAGGAATCCGGGACATCGGCACAGGCTTTTTTGAGGATATCTTTGCTCCGGCAGTCCAGAAGGCGGAGCACGACAATGTTCCGCTCTACTGCGGTGAATATGGCGTAATCGATCTGGCAGATAACCATGATAAGATCCGCTGGCTGCGCGATATTCACAAGGCTTTCCGGGAATTCGGAATCGGTCATGCGCTCTGGAATTACAAGGAGAAAGATTTCGGCCTGCAGGATGAGCGGTTCTCCGAAATCCGGGACGAATTCATCTCAACTCTCAGCAATTGACGGAATCCTCCGCTTCAATGCAGGTGACTGAGGAATTAACTCTGCATCATTTCCAGCGCCCTGCAGGCTTGCAAACGCACTATTCCTGCCTTCCCTTCGGATAACGATGACAGATTCTCGAGTGTTTTGACGTCACAGACAGGATCTTTTTCTATGCATCAGCGAATATGAATTCTCTTAAGCCAGAAGCGGAATCCCAGCCGTCGTTTCCATCCTTTCTCGCTGATGAATACAATCTATTCTGAAGATGCTGCTTCTCTTTCCGTTCTTTGCAAGACAGTTTCGACTGGAATTTCCGAAAAGAAGAACTGCCTGTCCGATTATTCTGTCATCCGGGCAAGCAGTTCTTCTGCGATCTGATCTGCATCCTGAACACCGAGATCGTAATACTTCTGCAGGATCTTCTGATTTCTGGTGGCGGAGCCTAAGTCCTCATCATGGTCCGGCATCAGGATCATCGCTCGATTCTGCTCCTTCAGCCGGAAGGCAAGCTGCACCTCCTCTTCGTGAATCATATCGCACTTCATGATCCCGCTGAGAATGGCAGGATACTCTTTCAAGGCATGCCGATAGAAGGAATTCTCCTTTCGCCTTTTCACTTCATGAGGCCAGTGATGAACCAGGACGATGACCAGAAAACTGCACCCTTTCGAAAGTGCTCTGGCGATCGGCAGCGGATCGCTGACACCGCCATCAGAATAAGGAACTCCGTCGATGAAGACCGGTCTGCAGGCAATCGGAATCGCGCAGCTTGCCTTGATTGCATCATAATGATTCAGAGACATCTGATGCTTGGAGAAATAAACTGCTTCCCCCGTATCGCATCGTGTTGCGACCACCTCCAGCTCTGCAGGATCCTGCATCATCCTCGGAAAGTCAATCGGATCCTTTCCATGGGTCGTAGCGAGATCATCATAGATATAATCCAGGCCGAAATACTGCCGGTACTTCAGATAGGATCGGAGACTCAGAAAAGCAGGATCCTGGCTGTAGTCATGATAGAACCGGTAGTTCCGCTTCAGCTGATGAGCCTGAAAGGTCACGAGATTTGCTCCGCCGGCACTTGCCCCTGCCCCATAGTCAAAATGGATGCCTAGCTCAAGAAAGCGGTCAAGAACCCCTGCCGAATAGATTCCCCTCATTCCTCCGCCTTCGACGACAATTCCTGTTTTCATTTCTTCAGAATCCTCTTCATGATCAGATCCAGTTTCTCCGGATAATGCTTCTGAAGATATTTCCAGAAGAATAAGAACGACAGCACGATGATCACAATCATGACGGCAAGCGAGATCCAGAAATACCGGGATCCCGGCTGGCTGATATTCTCGCCGATCACCGTGGTGGCAATCACGGTCGGAGCCATGCCGGTCAGTGTTCCGATCAGATATTGAGCATAATTCAGATGCTCGGTGCCGAGAAACATCGAAACCAGATCCATCGGCAGCTGCAGCATCCTGAGCATATAGGTCGTAAACGTCTGATTGTCTGTCTGAATTTCCTTGATTTCCTGAATTGCACTGGAATCGGAGAAGAACTTCGAGATCTCGCTTTCGCCATGCCTGCGGCCGAGCAGATACGGAATCGTGGTTGCGACAGCTATGCCGAGAAAATTCACCACCAATGCAAGACCAGTCGAGAACAGATGTCCCGACGCAATCATCAGCAGCGGCACCGGGAAGAACACGGTCAGGGACTTCAGCCCGTAGAACGCCAGCATCACAAGTGCTGCCAGAAACGGATTCTCCGGGGTATACCGCAGAATATCGTCCAGAGAGATGTCCAGTGCCTGAGTTAGTATGAAAAGACCGGCCAGAATGGCCAGAAAAATCAGACCTTTGCGCACGATCCTGCGGATCTGCGGCTTTTTTTCTTCAGGAATATTCCAGTTCACAATACGGATTATAATCATCTCTGGCAAGGTTCCGATAGACAATTGCCACCATCTGTCCCGTTGGCATCAGGACGTTAACGGAATATTCTGTTTATGTTCACAGAGAAATCACAATCTCTGCTTATAGTAATACCTGCATCAAAGGAAAAAAGAAGGAGTGATCTGCATGAGCGAAAGAAATACCACATGGAAATGCCCGGAATGCGGCACCATCAATGAAGGCAGATTCTGCACCAACTGCGGAACTGCGCGTCCGGAAGAACATACAGCTGAACCGAAGACCGTGAACGCGGAATATGTGCATAAGGAAGTACCGCCGACCTTCACGGCTCCGGCAAAGAAATCCCCGAAGAAGTCTCATCATCCGGCGGTGACCATCCTTGCTGCAGCGGTCGTAGGGCTGGCGGCAGGATTCGGAGGCGGATACCTGGCAGTGCAGTCGGCCGGAACCAGCTCCGGCGGCACAACCGTCGTCACGAAGGAAGTGACTTCCGATGCCAGTGCCATGTCGACAGATTCCACGTCCGGAACCATCGCGGCAGTCGCTGCGAAAGCAGCCCCTTCCGTGGTTGAGATCCAGACGGAAACCACTACAACGACCTATGGTCTGTTCGGCGGAACTTATACCAGCGAAGCCGCAGGCTCCGGCGTCATCATCTCAGACGATGGCTACATCATCACGAACAACCACGTCATTGAAGGCGCAAATTCGATTACCGTCCGGACGTATGATGATAATACGTATACGGCTACCCTGGTCGGCACTGACGGCAAATCTGATATCGCTGTCATCAAGATTGACGCTGCCGGTCTGACAGCTGCGACCATCGGCGATTCCAGCACGATTCAGGTCGGCGATACCGCAGTTGTCATCGGCAACCCGCTGGGCACACTCGGAGGAACCGTCACGAATGGCATTATCTCCGCGACTGACCGTGAGATCACGATCAACAACGAGTCGATGAATCTGATCCAGACCAACGCTGCCATCAATAACGGCAACTCCGGCGGCGGTCTGTTCGATGGCAATGGCAATCTCATCGGCATCGTCAACGCGAAGGACTCCGGTGTTCTGAGTTCCGGTGCGACGATCGAAGGACTTGGCTTTGCAATTCCGATCAATGAAGCAATGGATGTTGCAACCCAGCTGATCGAGAATGGCTATGTGACAGATCGTGCTACTCTCGGTGTCACGCTGCAGACGCTGACCCAGGATTACGGAAACTATCCAGCTGGTCTCTATATTGCAAGTGTCACGCCGGGCGGAGGCGCAGAAGCAGCCGGCCTGCAGACATATGACCGCATCATCAAGGCCGATGATCAGGAGGTGAGTTCCTATACCGAACTCTCCGCAATCCTCAGCAAGAAGAGTGTCGGCGATACGCTGAAGCTCACCGTCGTCCGCGATGGTCAGGAGATGGAGTTCAATGTCACGCTGACCGCGCCGATCCACAATACGGAAAACTCCAACGGCTGAGATTCCCGAAGAAAAAGTTCCTGCATGCAGGAACTTTTTTCTGGTTTCTCAGGATTGCTTTTCCATTGAACGGGAAGCGACGAGATTCGCATCCGTTCCTAAGAAGTTCCTGACAATGATATCGCTGACCTTGATCGGTGCCTGGACCGTGGTCTTCCGGACCTGTTTCATCGCTTCCTGCATCTGATCCAGCGGAATTTCCTTGTCCGTGATCACCGGCAGCACTCTGAGACGGGCCCCTTCAATGCGGACAGTCGTCGTCAGGATCCGCATCGGCCTTGTCGTTTCCTGAGCAGCGTACTGCTTTCCCTTGTCGCAGGAAAATCCTCGGATCTCCTTCACCTTTCCATCTTCCAGCGTCACCGTGATGCGGCAGCCTTTCGGACAGTTGACGCAGACAAGTTCTTTCTGTTCCATCACTGATCCTCCTTCACTTCGACCGTCAGACTTTCTTTCAGACCGCTGAGCTGTTTTCCGGCCAGCACGAGCTGTTCCATCTCAGAAGGAACCAGCTTTTCCTTATGAACCTGACGGATGATCTGGTCCCCGGAGCGGACGATGATCGTTCCGGCATCCATCGGTTTACGCACGCGGAAATAGAATTCAATGATCGGCGGCAGCTGATCCGGATGCAGAAGACCCGGCACAACATAGCCGACATTCTCTCCCGGCAATGCAGAGATTCCTTTTCCGGAAGACGTTTCCTGCTTCAGATAGCGGGCCGCACCCTCAGCAGCCTTGGCCGCCTGATGCGTCACGAAGTCGACAAGATCATGGACATGCAGGCCATTGCCGCAGGCAAAGACGCCCTGGATGCTGGTCATATAATTCTCATCCACGACCGGTCCCTTCGTGCGGGGATCCATTACGATTCCGGCTTCATCGCCCAGATGATTCTCCGGAATCAGGCCGACGCTGAGCAGCAGCGTATCGACATCGAAATACTGCTCGGTACCCGGAATCGGCTTCCGGTCTTTTCCGACTTCGGAAAGCTCAATTCTCTCCAGACGGTCATGACCGTAGATATGCGTAACCGTATGGCTCAGATACAGCGGAATGCCGAAGTCCTCGAGACACTGCTTCATATTGCGGGGCAGACCATTGGAATAAGGCATCAGCTCGGCAACGCCGTATACCTTTGCTCCTTCCAGGGTCATGCGCCTTGCCATGATCAGACCGATGTCGCCTGATCCGAGAATGAATACTTTCTTCCCGACCAGATATCCGTCAATGTTCAGATAGCGCTGTGCCTGTCCGGCCGTATAGATGCCGGAAGGACGTTCACCCGGAATCTCGACCGCTCCTCTGGAGCGTTCATAGCATCCTACCGCAAGGATCACCGCATCCGCAGTGATCGTCACATATCCTTCTTCCGGATTCACGTATTCGATTCTCCGGTCCGGATACAGGCGGACCACCATCGTATTCAGTCTGATTTCGACGTTCAGGTCTCTCGCCTGATCTTCAAAGCGTTCTGCATAAGCCGGTCCGGAGAGCTGTTCATGAAAGGTCTGAAGACCGAAGCCATTATGGATGCACTGATTCAGAATGCCTCCTGCTTCTGCATCTTTTTCCAGGACGATGACATCCTCAATACCGAGCTGCTTCAGACGTACGGCTGCAGCCAGACCTGCGCTGCCGCCGCCGATTACTGCTGCCTGATAGTGTTTCATCAGCGGTTCACCTCTTCCAGGATCTTCGAATCCTTCTGATCCAGCACGACTTCCAGCGGCGAGATGTTCAGTTCTCTTGCCAGAATCTCCACGACTCTCGGTTCGCAGAAGCCGCCCTGGCATCTGCCCATGCCCGGACGCACGCGTTTCTTGACGCCCTTGACGGTAGTCGCTCCGCATACGGCATGGATGCAGTCCACGATCTCGCCTTCGCTGATCTGCTCGCAGCGGCAGATGATCCTTCCGTACATCGGGTTCTCATGGATCTTCTCGGCCCGCTCTTCCGGAGTCAGCTCTGCCATGACCAGCGGTCTTTTCCTGGTCATAATGGCATCCGGATTCTCTTTCAGGTCGAGCATATGAGACACGAAGTGCTCGATCACATATGCTGAAATCGCAGGTGCACTGGCCAGGCCGGGCGATTCAATCGATGCGACATTGATGAAATTCTTCGCATCCTCCGGTTCTTCAATGATGAAATCGCTGCTGGAGCTCGAAGGACGGAGTCCTGCGAAATTGCGGATGCTCTTATTGAACGGAGCCGTCCGCATCACCCGCAGGATATGTTCCCGGACATAGTCCAGTCCCTGGAATGTGCTGCCGGTATCGACGGTGTTCTCCACATAGGTGCTGTTCGGTCCGATCAGCGTATTGCCGTAGACCGTCGGCACCGCCAGCACGCCTTTGCCTTTGCTGGAAGGCACCGGGAATACGGTATGCTTCACATAATGCACATCATTATCGATGACGAAGTATTCGCCCTTCTTCGGCGTCATCTTAAATGAAGGTCTGCTGACCATCGCACAGATCTGATCTGCACTGACGCCTGCCGCATTGATCACGACTTTCGTCTGATAATCATGATCCGGAGTATGGACCACATATCCATGATCCGTCTTATCAATAGAAGTCACTTCCGAATTCAGATGCAGCTCTGTGCCGTTCTTCACTGCAACCTGCGCGCATGCAATCGCTACTTCCCATGGATAGATATTCGCGGTAGTCGGAAAGCTCAGCACTTTAGTCACGCTGTCATTGAGATTCGGTTCTTCTTTTCTTGCCTCATCGCCGCTCAGCCATTCATACGGAATATTTCTGCGTTTTGCCCGATCTGCCAGAATCTCCAGATGTGCTTCCTCTTCCGGAGAGGTTGCGGCAATGAATGCACCATTGACCTGGTACTTGCAGCCAAGATCCCTGCAGAGCTGCTCATACATTCTCGCACCTCTGACATTCAGCTCTGCCTTCAGAGTTCCGTCAGCCGGATCATATCCGGTATGAACAATTGCAGAATTTGCCATGGTAGCTTCATCCGCAATGTCATTCTCCCGGTCCAGGACCGCAGTCTTCAGCTGATAGCGGGACAAGTCTTTTGCCAGCATCGTGCCGGTAATCCCTGCTCCGATAATTACTGCATCATACATAGACTATGAAGTTTCTCCCTTCTCATGAAACCGCTTACTTCTGAATTCAGTATAGCACGGGAATGCCTTCCGGAAACTCATTTTGCAATTCCGGTTTCAGCACTTCTGAGGCAGAAAGAACGGAATTTCCGATTCAGTTCTCAGTATTTCCTGTTTCCGGCTCCGTACCCGTCCCTTCGGTCTGAACCTGTGCGGCTGTATCCGGCACTGCAGTCGGCTCAGGAACAGCACTTGGAACCGGCGTCGGATCGATGACACAGGAAGTCTGATTCTCCACGTGATAGCCGGGATTGCAGACGCAGGAGCCGGTGCTGCTGTCATACGTGCCAGCATTGCTGCAATCCGGAGTCGGCACAGTGGCAGGAGCCGGGGTCTCTACAGGAGTCGGAGTTGGGGTCGGAGCAGGCGCAGAAGTCTCCGGAACAGACACAGGCTGTTCCGTCTGCTCCGGTGCGGGAGTCCAGTCTGAAGCAGGATCTTCCGTGAATGTCTCTTCATTCAGCGGATTGATCTGGATCAGCCCATCCGGTACGCCGATTACCGTCGGAATCGAAGCTAATGGCTTCGGACGATCATCCTCAGTAATCCATGCATGCGTGCGGATATAGAAGAACAATGCCTCCAGTCCTTCGGAAGAAAGATGCAGTCCATCTGAAACGGTATAGCCATCCCTGGCATATCCGGTCGAAGCGTCTTTCAGCGTTTCCGAAGAGTTCAGGAACTTCCATCCGTATTTCTGACACATTTCCGCGATCGCTTTGTTATAGGCATCAATCTGCTTCATCGAGACATTCGGATACTGATTGACTCTGCCGATCGGCGGTATGGAATTGATGATGATATCGGCACTCGGATATGCACTCTCAACCGCCTCGATCTGGGCAGTATACCGGGTTATGAAATCCGAGGCATCTGTGCTAGTACCGGAGAGGTTGTTCGTTCCGAACGTGATGATCACGCGCTCCGGCTGCAGAATCTTCACGGACTGGGGCATCGTATATCGTCCGGTTGAAAAGTCCATGCATGGCAGCGTGGAGATTGCATCGATGCCCATCCCCACTACCCCGATCGTATTATTCAGTTTCGTGAACGTATTTCCTTCGGAGTCCGTGACTTTCAGAAATCTTGCAGTGTTGGAATCGCCGAGAAACAAGGTGCTGTCGACGTAATCCTTTCCTGCATCTTCGGTTTCCGGAAGAAGCGTTCCATCAAATTCGCCTTCCTGGATTATTTCAGCTGATGCGTCTGAAGAAGGCACTGCGGAAGCCGAAGGAAGTGCTGTTTCCCGGGCATTTCTATGCTTGAAATTCCGCACGGAAATCAGAACCAGAAAAACGGCTATGAGGATAGCCAGGATTAGAATGATCAAGCCAGCTGGTTTCAGCTGATATTTCTTTCCGTGAGCATGGAATTCAATCGGTTTCATAATGTTTCAGAGGAGGAGAAGCGTTCTGCAGCATCCCGGAAGGCTCCTTGAATGACCAGTTCTATGCGTTCTCCGAGTTCTGCCGGTTCTTCTTTCATGCCTTTTCCGATCCAGTCGAGCACGAGACCGACAAATGCATATTTATAGAAATCCGAGATGAAGTCCTGATCTTCTTCAGAGATCTTCAGGTCTGAAGATACTTCTCTGACCACAGCTGCCAGCAGGACTTTCGTTCTTGCCAGGAGATATCCGGTAAGCTGTTCCCGGTTGCGGCTGTGATAGGTGCTCATCACGAAGTCCTGATTCTCAAGCACATACCCGAAGATATCCTGGAGCCCATTCTGCCAGGTCGTATAAGTCTTCTGATTGCCGAGAACGGAAGCAGCTTCGCTGTCGAAGATAAATTCCACCAGATCATTGATGTCGCGGAAGTGGTAATAAAAGGTCTGACGATTGACCCCGCACTGAAGGCAGAGCTGGCTGACCGTGATCCGGTCGATCGGCATACGCGATGCCATTTCCTTCAGCGTGTGTGCTAATGCTTTCTTTGTCACATCAGACATTCCGGTTTCCTCTTGCATTTCTATTTTACCGGTTTCCGGGGATTTAGGAAACGGGCGGAGTAATCCGGTTTACTTTCCGGATCAACATGAATATGATATTGAACAAGGACTGAGGTCCGGAATCAGATGGGGTGCAATGATGGCAGCGGAAAACACAGAAGAACAGAATAACCGGAGCGACGAAGCACTTGCCACGATCGGGGAAGCGTACTACCGCGGTCTCGGGGTCAAAGTGAATTACAGTGAAGCGTTCCGCTATTATAAGAAGGCAGCAGAGATGGGAAACATTCCTGCCCTGCGCCGGATGGGCTCCTGCTATGAGCTCGGCCGCGGCGTGAAGAAGAATATGGCAGAAGCACTCTCCTGCTATGAAGACGCAAGTGCCAGGGGAGATGTCACGGCCACCTATAAGGTCGGAGACTTCTACTGGAATGGTGTCCAGTCTCTTCTTCAGAAAGACGTGCAGAAAGCGGCTGATTACTATATTGAAGCCTTCCAGCTTCTGCAGGCAGCCAATGATGTCTGGAATGCGCCGGATGTCTACCTGCGGATTGCTGACTGTCTTTACAATGGCATCGGCACCGATGTGGATTACCGGAATGCTTATGATTTCTACTGCTCTGCAACGGATGGATTCATGGACCGGATGGATGCCGGTGACATGGAGTGTGAAGATCTTCTGGAACGGGCAGAAAAAGGAGAAGAACTCTGCCGTACCAAACTGGGGCTGAAAGAAGATGGCCCCGGAAATATTCAGGCTTGAAGTACATGCCGCATAGAAGATGCGGCATTTTCTTTCTGGGGCGCAAACAATGACAGGAACCCGCTCCGAGGAATCCTGCAGAGTCCATTGTGCTTCTGAAATCTCAATCAGAGAAACAGATTCAGCAGCAGGCTGCGTTAACTTTTACCAGTGTAGAGTTCCAAGGCCTCTGACAGTAAGCATTGGCTAATATTTGCCTGCATCATCAATCGCTCATCATCAGATGAAATCGGAAGAAGAAACAAGGAGCAGTCCGGAATCATGGTGCCAGGGCAAAGAAAAAGCCCATGATCATGGACTTTTTCAGTTATGGCGCAGGAACAGGGATTTGAACCCTGGCACCCTGTTACAGGTCTACAAGCTTTCCAAGCCTGCCCCTTCAACCACTTGGGTATTCCTGCAATGGTCTCATGCTCCTTATCAGGCGCTAAGTTAGTATACCGCAAACACTTTCAAAGCACAACCGCAAATTTCATGCGTTCCAGGGCCCCATCTGATCAGGTGCATTGATATAAAATCATCCAGATGGTACAGCTCATTCAGATAGTACGGTTAATACAGAGATGTGAAAGGAAGACACATGTTCTTACTGAATATTCAGAGCAAAGTGCCGATCTTTGACCTGACAGGAACCAAGCCGGGGTTTTCACATTTCTCAAAGCTCCGGCTCTTTGATCTCCTGGAACCTTGAAAGAATCAGTCCAGATCCACGATATTCCGTACTCCGGATTCCTCTTCGCTGTAAGTACAGGAGATAGAGTCTCCCGTTTTCAGGAAGGCAGCCTTTGCGGCATTGTCTTCCGATAGATCCAGACGATAGATTGCAGAACCATCGCTGAGGAACACCACCGTATTGCCGTTGAGCTCAACCTGATTCAGATCTCTGATGACAAAGGAGATCGTTTTCAGCGTATCTGCAGATGATCCGCCTACCTGTTTCAGAAGCTGCGCGATGGCACTGGCTGGTTCTTTTTCAGCCTTTGCAGTATAGACCTGCTGATAGTCCTGCGCATCCACCATCGCATACATCTTGATCAGCCCTGCGCTGTCTTTCAGAGACAGCAGATAGACTGGTTTCCCGCCAGCATTGATCAATGTCGGGAACGTGGAAACATAGCCATAGTTCAGCACTTCTCCTTCTGCACTTGCCATGACTGCGGTTTCGGTTGCACAGCTGACGGCAGTGTACTGAGCTTCATGGGTTCTGAGGTCTACCAGCATGAATCCGAGATTGGATTCATCGCTTGCGGCACTGGTCATGCCGGTATAGAGCCAGATATCTCCGTCTTTCGAGATGTAGTTATAGCCCTCCGAAGTCTGAATGACTCCTTCCTGTCCGAACAGAGAATTCCAGAATCCTTTCTGATATTTCCCATAATCATTCAGTTCTTCATTGATCAGCGATTCCGGGAATACCCGATCTACCCAGGAAGGAACCTCAGAGAGGTCATAACGTTCAGAACTTCCATCAGTCGGATCATACAGAATCACGCCGGTAACCTTTTTCATTGCAGTGAATCCGGTAAACGTATAAGTCGTGCAGACATAATACGGATTGCCATCATCATCGACTTCAAACGTCGGCGATCCGAACAGCACCGTCGGATAGGCAAATCTCAGGCGGCGGTAAAGATTGTCATTGAAGTAGGCAGAAGGCACATATTTCATCTTCTGGCTGAGCCGCTGAAGCCTGGCATTTCCGGTTGTCGTATTCACGAGAATGTAGCCAGGAACTCCTTCTGCGGCATTTCGGAAATATTTGATCAGGCCGCTGTAGGCGAGCGGCGTCACCCGGTAGGTTCCTCCTTCATAGGAAATCTGACTGTATTCGCTGCTCACATTAAACTGGGAAACAAGATCGGTCATTTCGCCCATGACTTTGTCTCCGACGAGCTGCGCGCTTTCCCGATCAATGACTGCAGTTTCCGAGAAATTGAAGGAAGGGATCTCTGAGAAGCTGACAGAATCGACCGAGATCCTCTCGGCATAGGCATGCGAGCGAAACAGAGGCGAACAGAAGAGATCAATGAGTGCCCAGCAGATTGCAAACCCCGCAAGAGCAATGAAAAAATACTTCAGATCAGAATATCGAGGTTCAGATAGCCCTTCTCCCTGATTGTTTCCTCTCCGTTTTCCTGACCCCTTTGCGCTGATCAGCGGTTCCTTCCGGAACAGGGTCAATCCGGTGAAAATCATCAGCCAGGCAAAGAGCCAGAAGCGGAACGAATGCACATTGATTGGAGGATGAAAAAAGTAGAACCAGCCGATGCAGTCCAGAACTAGCAGAATGCCGGAAAGGATCCGATTCCGCTTTTCTGCGTAGAGGCCATAAATGAGTACTGCAATCGCAGCTGCTGCCATGCCCATAAAGAAACCCCCTATATATTTTAATCATAACCCGGAAACCGAAATTTCCCCGAAACTCATGGTAAAATGCACGTAAAGGAGCCACCATGGACAAGGACGCAAAAACAATTCTCTGGAAAATCTGGCTGTTCATCTCCATTCTCACTGCTGGATTCAGTTTCTTTTTTGCAGTGATCGGCCTCATCTCATTTCTGAAGCAGCCCCAGTCCGGAGATATTCCGGCAATTTTCCTGCTTGCCGCAGTCGGAGCATTCTTCTTCTGGACATTTCTCAGGACCAGAAAGAGCCTGAAGGCACTCTAGGAGAATCAGAAACAGAACATTCAGGATTCCGGCAGCTCAGCAGCTTCCGGAATATCTCCTTCATAGGTCTGAGAATACGAAAGTGTCACGGTCGAACCCGGACCGACATGGTTGTAAAGCCACACCAGATCTCCGAGCGCCAGGCGGATGCAGCCAAGCGAAGCAGGCGTTCCGAGTTTTTTATATTCTTCAACTTCCAGCGTATCCCGGCTCATCGAATAATACGGAACACAATGAAACAGGATCGCATCATAGATCGTGATATACGCAGGCGTATATACTCCGCCATACAGGCTGTGCCACCCTGCACCGCGCTCTGTTCCGAGGGTTACGGTCTTTTCATCCGAATATCCGGACCAGCTCCCGTAGCAGCTCCGGTCTTTTCCTGGCGAGCATAATAAAGCTCTGATGAGAGTACCATCCTGGTCATAGACAGCCGTCACGCCCTGATTCATATAAACGATTACATTTACCACCGCATCAGATCCGACGCAGCCAAGGGCAGTGCCATCTGCAGATGGATCGCTTCCGTAAAGCGGATCCGTAGGATCCCAGTCACCGAGGACAGATGGAAGCGAAGTATTTTCCGGGACAGAAGTTTCAGCAGGAGTCGCTGTCGGGGTTGCAGAAGGCTCCGCAGCCGGAGCCTCAGGTTGATGAGCGGAGCAGCCGCTCAGAAGAGCAGCGCATAGACAGGTGATGCAGATGGTCCGAATGTGCATATCGTTATCCTCAGCGAAAGCCGTCCTCATTCTACCAGGAAAAAGAAAGCAGAAAAAGAAAAAAAGATCCGGAAGTCCTGCGACCTCCGGATCAATGAAATCAGAAATAATGATTACTTAGCGTAGTCAGCAGCACTCTGCCCAGCGATTCTGCCGAATACGACGAAGTCTGCGACTGCGTTTCCGCCCAGACGGTTTGCACCATGCACGCCGCCCGTCACTTCGCCTGCTGCGAACAGTCCCGGAATCACGCTCGAATCTGCTTTCTCTACTTCTGCAGAAGAATCGATCTTCAGGCCGCCCATCGTATGATGGACACCCGGCTGTACCAGGATCGCATACATCGTGCCTTCCAGCTGATGGTTGAATGAGGTTCTGCCGAAATCCGGATCGCTCTCATTGGCAACGCATGTATTCCAGTCATCAATCGTCTTTGTCAGCGTATCAGCGTCAACACCCATCGCTGCAGCCAGATCTGCGACCGTATCGCCCTGAACCGTCCATCCCTTGGTTACATAGCCCTGGATGACCGTCGAAGCATCATACATCGACTGGTCGACAATCAGCCATGCCTGTCCGTCTGTCTGCGCATTCTCGTCTGCACTGACCTTGTCTCTCGTACCGACTTCATCCGTGAAGCGGGATCCTTCCTTGTTCACGAGAATTGCACCATCTCCGCGGAGTCCTTCCGTGATCAGGTTTGCACTGCCATCATCTGCGACATGGACTGTCGGATGAAGCTGGATCTGATCCATATCTACCGTCGCTGCTCCGACATCCTCTGCCGTTGCCATCACGATGCCCTGGCCCTGTGCGCCCGGTGCGTTCGTCGTGATATAGCCGTCCAGTGCCGGATTCTGCTCTGCAACCATCGCATTGTTTGCACCAAACCCGCCGGTAGCTAATACCACTGCCTTCGCATTGACGGTCAGCGTGGAACCATCCTTCTGCTCTGCCTGAACCCCGGCTGCCTTGCCATCCGACATCAGAATCTTATTCGCTGTTGTGTTGTAATGAACCGTGATGCCTCTGTCCTCGACATTCTGCGTCAGAATCGGAACCAGATAAGCCCCGACTGCGACGGTCTTGCCCTCGTCATTGACCGGACGGTGAATCCGCTTGACGCTTGCGCCGCCGAACTGTGCGACGTTGTGCAGAGATGCACCGATCGTATCCAGCCAGTCAATCGCATCTGCGCTGTTCTCGCAGAGCGTCTTCACCAGTTCTGGATCATTGATGCCCTTGCCGCCGATCATCGTATCCAGTTCAAACAGCTCGGTGGAATCGAAGTATCCCTGCGGATCTGCCTGGTATGCATCCCACTGTTCCTGAACTGTCTTGGCCAGAGCACTGATCGTCTCATTGTCTGCATATTTCTCTGCTGCCGTCTTCAATGTCTTCTCGACTCCGGCTGCTTCATCGAAGTCATTGTCATCCTGGTAGACGGTCTTAGCCGCATTCATGCCGCCGGTCGAACGTACGGAGTTGCCGCCGCCCATTGCCTGGCTTTCCAGAATGATGACCGACTTGCCTGCATCCGCTGCCGTGATTGCGGCAACCATGCCCGCTCCGCCGGCACCGACTACGACAACATCTGCTTCTTCCGTGACATCTCCGGCTGCGGTTGCAGCAGAGACTGCGGTCTTGTAATCATCCGGATTCAGTCCTGCGGAAGTCAGAGCTGCAGCTGCTGCTTCCAGAACTGCATCACTGGTAACCGTAGCACCGGAAACCGTATCAACTCCGATACTTCCGGAATCCTTGATCTCCTGTGTCATCGTCTCCATCGCAGTATCGCCGATGCCCGGAGTCTCATCCTTGCCTTCAATCGATACGTCTGTGATCTTGGAATCTGTCAGCGTCAGCGTGACGGTAACATCTCCGCCCTTGCCCTGGGCAGTTCCTTCGAACGTTCCGGATACACCGCTTCCGCCAGCAGTCTGATAGTCATCCGGATTCAGTCCTGCAGABTTCAGTGCTGCAGCTGCTGCTTCGAGGACCGCATTGCTGGTCACCGTAGCACCGGAAACCGTATCTACACCGATCGTACCGGAACTCTTGATCTCCTGCGCCATGGTCTCCATCGCAGTATCACCGATTCCCGGAGTCTCATCTTTGCCCTCAATTGATACGTCTGTGATCTTGGAATCTGTCAGCGTCAGCGTGACGGTGACATCTCCGCCTCTCCCCTGAGCTGTTCCGGAATAGGTTCCCGAAACACCGGAACTGCCGGAAGAACTCATCTGGCCGGACACCAGGCTGAATACCAGGCATACTGCCAGGACGATTGCTGTAATAACCAGCGAACGTCTGCTTTCCTTCTCCATATTTCCTCCCTTTGCCTCTGCAGATCACGTCTGCTTTGCACGTGAAATACTATCATTGAACTGCTTTTTCGTACACAGTTTTTACGATGAAATCTGCATGGAAACACACAGAAAATGCCTGTTCTGAGCATTCTCTCAGAAAGCAGGACTGCGCTTCAGGTTCTCAATGAAAAACATCCTCTGTCCGAACCATATCTGCATGCATATTCATGCATGTGAAAACGCGGTCATAAGTCTGGAAACTGGCGAACTATTATATGTTAAGAAACCAGTATTTTTATTATGGTTTCCTGGAAACCAATAGTTGGCCGGGATCATTTCCCGGCGCTGTCTTCTTGGTCATTATATTAGCAGATATTTCCGTTTCCGGAACTGAAAATAATCTTTTATTTCTGCGTTATTCTGAAAGAGCATTTTTTTCGGATTAAAGCGTTCTGAACTCAGATCTTCCTGGAAATTTCCGGATTATGAACCTGTTTATTCTCCACTCTTCCGATGTGTTATTGCGGTAATCCGTCGGAGTCTGCCCGGTTTCAGAACGGAAAAATCGGTTGAAGGAGACGACGCTTCCGAATCGGCAGATTCAGCAATATCAATCACCTTTTCCTCCGTTTCTGTCTGCAGACGTTCTGCTTCTTTCAGACGCATCTGGTCCATGTACACTTTCGGAGTGATGCCGTATTCCTCGCAGAAGACTTCTGCCATTCTGCGTTCTGAGATCCCATATTCGATGATGTGATCATGCCATTCAGACTCTTCCGAGTTGAGACTTTCCAGATGTAGCCTCAGCTGCATAGCCATTTCCTTCATAGGATGATAGATGAGCAGATCGCTCCGGCACCGTTTGCAGGGCCGGTATCCTGCCTTCATCGCTTCTTCTGCGGCTGAGAAAAATTCAATGTTCTCCCGCTTCGGCTTCTTTGACGTGCAGGAAGGTCGGCAGAAGATGCCGGTGGACTTCACGCCATAGAAGAAGATGCCATCCTAGTCCGCTTCATTCCGGATGACTGCTTCATGCATTTCTTCTTCACCCAACCGATTCATTTCAGAATTTCTTCCAGTTTCAGCAATTTCTGCTTCCGTTCGATGCCTCCGGCATAGCCGGTCAGTTCCCCATGCGCACCGACGACCCGATGGCATGGGACGATGATGCTGATGCGATTATGGCCGACGGCCCCGCCGACTGCCTGGGAAGACATCGATTCTCTCCCTGTTTCTTCGGCGACCTGTTCTGCCAGCTCTCCATAAGTCACAGTGGTTCCATAGGGAATCTTAAGCAGCTTCTTCCATACCAGAATCTGAAATTCTGTTCCAGAAAGATGCAGGGCCGGAGTAAAGTCCGGTTTCTTTCCTGAAAAATACTGATCCAGCCATTGCTTTGCAGAATGGATGAATTCTGTTTCTTTCTGCTCCGGATGGACCAATCCTGCCCGATCGTATTTCTGCCCATCAAACCACAGTCCCGAGATTCCTGTTTCATCCGAAGCAATCGTCATCCTTCCCATTGGTGACTGATATTCTGAAATATACTGCATGCTCATCTCCTCCTCTTATGATCTGCCGGGTCCGTAAGCCCCGGAATTGCTCCGCTTGCGACAGCCCAAAGATAAATGCTTGCGGTGCTTCCATACGGACTGTAGCGCCTACGGTATTTCTCAAACTGGTCACGGCTGATCTTCCGATGCCGGTAGACCATTCTCATTCCCCTCAGAATGGCAAGATCTCCATAACTCAGAATATCCGGTTTCTGCATGCCGAACAGCAGAATCATCTCTGCCGTCCAAGGGCCGATGCCTTTCAGAGAAATCAGTGCTTTCTGTGCTTCTTCCTCAGGGAGTTTCTGGATCTCTTCCAGATTGATTCTCCCATCCTTTACCTTCTCGGCAAATTCAAGGATATAGTCTGCTTTATGAAACGTGGTTCCGTAAGCCTGAATTCTCTCTTCTCCTGCAGCCAGCAGTGTTTCCGGTGAAATCTCTCCGAGATCGCTCTGCATCTGTTCCCAGATCGAAGCAAGTGCTTTCGTCGAAATCTGCTGACCGATGATCTGATGAATCACAGAGCTGAATACATCGCTGTCCGCCGGCCGGTTCACATGGCCAAGCTGATCGATCACCGCTCCGAGTTTTCGGTCTTTCGATTTCAGATATTCCGTTTCTATTTCTCCATACGTAAAGTAACAGGTCATTGATCTTTCCTCAGAAAGTACTATAGCAAGCAGGAAGGACAGAATCTTCTCATTTTCGGAAATTCAATTTGCCGCTCAGCAGGATATGAAAAGCAGCAACCCTTCTTCAGGACTGCTGCCCTTCTGAATGAGGATCTGCTTCTTCAGGAAGCAATGCTCATTCAATCGTGATGTAGCTTTCTTTCGGCTCTTCCGGAACTTTCTTGGAAATCGAAAGTCTCAGAACACCACCATCATAAGATGCGCGAATATCGGACTCTCTGACATCATCGCCGACATACCAGCTTCTGCTGCAGGAACCGCTGTAACGTTCCTGGCGGATCACATGGCCGGCACTGTTCTTCTCTTCATGATCATGATCCTGATCAGCGGAAACAGTCAGCGTGCCGTCCTTCAGACTGATGTGGATATTTTCTTTCTTATATCCAGGAAGATCAATGGCAAGCTCATACGCCTGATCTGTCTCTGTCACATCTGTCCTCATCAGCGTATTTCCGCCGAAGCTGCGGAACGGATGATCGAAGAAGTCATCCATCATATCAAACGGATCATAGCTTTCTCTCTTTGCTGGGTTGTATCTCATATCAGTATCTCCTTCTGAGATCTCTCTCGATCTCTTTACACTATCTGTTATATCCAGAAAACTAGCACTGTCAATACTTGAGTGCTAATTATTTTATGAAGTATTCCGCGATAAGCAGATCAGAAAGCATAAAAAAAGACTGATATTTATGCGTAGTTTCGTATTATCAGTCTTCTTTTCAGATTGCAACGATCTCAGTATTTCGGAGCAACTTTCTTCAGCACGCCATTGTTTTCAAGACGCGGCCGGATCGCCAGGTACAGAATCGTCGAGATGATGACTGCCAGCACTGCATTCACAGCTGTCGTGATTGCATTGAACTGAGCAAGCTTCATGGCCGCTTTTTCCGGAGCACCGAGGATGACCGCCGTATAGAAGTATCCTAACAGAGGTTCTGCAATGCAGTTGAACAGCATGCCGGCACCAGTCGACAGGATCGTTGCTCTGGTCAGCTTCTTGCCGCTCAGGGTATTGATCTTGAACACTTTGTGAGCAACCGTTCCGGTGATGACACCGATCATGAGTTTCAGGATGATGGTCTTAGGAGCCACGGTGATATAGAGCGGATCCAGCACATCGCCGATGCCCATGCCGATGGCACCAGCAATGCCGCCTGGCAGTCCGCCCAGCAGCAACGCTGCGAGCACATCAAACGTATTGCCGAGATGGAATGCCGTGTAGCCGCCCGGGGTCGGAATGTTGATCTTCAGAAATGTGAATGCCACGTAAGCCAGTGCAGCAAATAAACCGGTGACGCAGATTTTCAAGGTACGATTTGAGTTCTTGTCCATATTCGTATATCCCCTTTGCTGAATATACGAACGAGTCTATCACAATCTGAATATGCATGAATATCCAATACTGAATAATTTTATATAACCAGATCAGAACAATGACTGCTGTTCCGTATGCCGGAACAAACTTGCCTGCTCCATTCTGGAAACCTGTTCGGATACCGATTCAGACTCCACCGTCATCCTGGTCTGGCTTTCACAACTGCGGACATTGCGCAGCTGGATGACCACATCAAACGAATTGGCAATCGACTGCGACGTGATATGCGTGAATGTGATGAGCTGGATATGGAGCGTCTGCACGATCTGCACAAGCGGACGCACCAGATGTTCCGAAGAAACCGACGCGAACGGGTTGTCGCAGATGACGGTTTCATAGCGCTCATTCCGTCCGTCTTCTTCAAACTCCGCATTGTCATTCTGGATATATGCCATCAGTGAAGCAATGACGATGAAACAGCTCAGCGAATGCTCTCCGCCGGAGTTCGAACGGCATGCCCGGTCCCAGTCCATCAGTCTGCTGTTAGCAGAAATCTTCTCGAACTTGTAGATCTTCACCGGAATATGGTCTCTCTGAAGATACGCATTGATCAGCTTCCTGGGATCCATCCGGGAGTCTCTGAGATCGGTATACTGTTTTCGATCTTCGCTGACTGCAGAAAGATCTCTTACCGTCTGTTCCAGATAATCCTTGAGACGTTCCTCAGAATGATCATCCGTATCCGGAAGATCAAATCTCAGCAGCGCAGTCGGCTGACTCTTTCCTTCTACGCGGACACGGGAACGTCTGGATACCTGTTTGATGCCATCGAGCACGGCTTCCGTTCTGCGGATCACTTCCCGGAACAGCGAATCCCGGTCATGGTCATAGCTGCTGAGGTCAGTATTCAGACGATCCAGGCATTGTGCGATCGTATGTTCTTTCTGCATCAGCATCTCTTCGAGCGTATTCAGCTCTTCCAGCGAAATCCGGTTATCAGAAAGACGCCGGGAATCCGCAAACACCTTGTCAAAGAACGAATCTTCCGCGCAGTATCTCTTCTGCTGTTCTTCTCTCGCATCGCTGAATACCGATAATGCACGTTCCAGTGAACTGCGCTTTTCATTCACAGCAGAAAGCAGCGTGCTGCACTGTTCGCTCAGGTGTTCGCGATCTGCTTCAAGAACCTCTTCCGTCGCCGGCAGGATTGGTTCCCGATCTCTGATCCGGTCCATGACTCCCAGAGAATCCTTGCCGAAACTCTCCCATTCCTTCTGTTCTCTGAGGTCTGTATCCTTTTCCTTCTTCAGATCAAGCAGACGTTCTTCAAACCGTCCGAGAATCTGTTCCGGATCCAGAGCAGCTTCCAGTCCGCAAGATGCCAGCTTCTGATCCGCCGCCTCTTTCTGGTTCAGCACTTTTCCGAGAATTCTCTGAACTTTGCTGTATTCAGGATCGAGGCCTTTCCGCTCTTCCTCTTTTTCTGCCGTCTTCCGCCGCAGCCTTGTGAGTTCGCTCGGATCAAAAGGATGAGACCGGCATTCCGTGTCTTCCACGGAAAGATCATTGAACTTCTGTTCGGTTTCCTTGCGTTCGGTCTGTCTCTGTTCCATCTCTTCCAGCAGCGACTGCTTCTCACGGTCCAGAACTTTCTGTTCTTCCTGATACTGAACCTTCAGAGCTTCCAGGCTTCCGGAAATTACTTCTGAAACCGGCGCATTCTGATAGACTGCCGCGGCTCGTTCTTTCTGAGCAAGATCCCGTTCCAGATTATCCTGTGCAGATTTCAGATCCCGGATCTGATTCTCTAATTTGCGGAGTTCTGTTTCCAGTTCCGAGCACTTCTGACCCAGCATCTCCAGCTGCTTTGCAATCGTATCCAGCTTATTCAGCTGACTCGTATACTTCTGATCGTTTTCCAGCAATGTTCTGAACAGCTTCAGATGCTCTTCTGCAGTCGAACGTGCATGCTGAGCAGGATAGAGTCTTCCCGAAAGATCATTCTTCTCTTCCTGAAGCTTCTGTTCCTGCTCACTCAGTGCAGCAAGCGTTTCTTCATGGCGGGACAGTGCCTGCTTCAGGACTTCCAGCTTTGCCTGCTGTTCCTTTTCATAGGAAGCGCTGTAATGAAAGTTCTCTGCATCCTTCAGGGCTTCCCTGCCTGCGTTTACCTGAGTATTCAGATCTTCCTGCATCTGCTGCAGCAGACGGTAATTCTCCTTCTTCTTTTCCAGATACTTCTGTCTGGAAGATTCATTGAGCAATGCTTTCTCATAGCTGTTCCAGAATGCTCTGTCCTGCAGCTCCAGGACTGATCCGGTCTCCGTACCTGTCTCAGATTGTTTCAGATCATCATACCGGAAGATCGGAATGACGCGGTCCAGGAACAGATCCCCGGGATCGATCTCCTGCAGCTTCTTCCATTCCGAAGATTCGACGAGAATTCCATAAGGAAGCAGCGGATGTTCGTTCAGCAGTTCTTCGGATTCCTGCTGTTCTTTCAGGAACTCCTCGCCAGTCTGAAACACAATGCCATTGCGTCTCAGCAGACTGTCAAATGATTCCGGGATACACGAGATGTTTTTCTCGATTGACCTGATCAGCTGCTTCAGAAGACCAAGGGAAAAATCCGTTTCCTGCTGACGGATCTCACGGGAATGAAGCAGATCCGCAAGAACCGGAATCAGTTCTCCCGAATAGAGCATCTGCTCCGCAATTTCATTCATTCTGAAGAAGCTCAGCAGCCGATCTTTCTGATCCAGAAAAAACTGATAGTTCTTCTTTTCCTCATTCTCCGCAAGCAGGTCTGCTTCTTTTTGGGTCTGCTCTGCTGCATGTTTCTCTGAAAGATCAGAAAGCTCGCAAGGAAGTTCAGAGAGGCGTTTCCGGATCGCATCATCGTTCTTCTTCGCTTCAGCAATCCGCTGGTTCAGGATACGCTCTGCTGCTGTGATATCCTCTTTGCTGAAGCCTCCGGCAAGGGTGCGGTTAAGCTCCATTCCGAGATCCAGTTCAGCGAAGATTTCCTGCTCTTTCTTCTCGGCAATGCCGGTTTCCACTTTCAGTTCAGTCTGTTCTTCGGTCAGCGATTTCTGCTGTTTCTTCTGCCTGGCCAGGTCTTTTTCTTTCTGAACCCGCAGATCAGCGATCTGTGCCTGCTGTTCCAGGCAGGCATCCAGGCGTTCCTGATTGTGCTGAAGTTCTGCTTCATAGGCAAGCTTCAGAGAATACTGCAATGCCTGCAGATGAGCCTGACGTTCATCCGCAGAGAATTTCTGCTGTTTCTGCTGCAGGCCGCGGATCGTTCCATCCAGCTGATCCAGCTTTCTCAGATACTCGGTTCCCTGAACGATCGCTTCTGCATGCCTGCATGATTCAATCTCCTGATCCAGTGCCTGCATCTCTTGTTCGAGAGAATCCGAGTCAGCCTGGGCTCTGCGCAGCGCTTCATCTGCTGCATACCAGGCGGCAGAAGCCTGTTCCTGATGAATATGAGTTTCGCGCTGTTCTGCCTCCTGCAGCTTCTGCGATACTTCTTCAAGACGCATTCTGCTTTCTTCATTCAGATTCCGGACAGCATCTGCAAATGCAGAAAGAGAGAGCAGTGCATGATCCCGTTCTGATGCCGCATCTCTGCATGCATGCATATGATCCAGCAGAACCGGTTCTTCAGAGAGATAGCCGCTGACAAGATCTCTCAGCTTCAGCATCTTCTTCTGTTCAGCCGACTTCTGCACCAGGCTGTCAAGATTCTTCAGTGTGCTGGAAGGACCTCCTTCTTTTTCATCAAGATGTGCCTCAATCTTCGGAATCAGATACCGGTCCAGCAGCGTATCTCCGGTTCTGGTCTTTTCCAGAACATCCTTGAACGGATCTTCGCCGCTGATCAGCTGACGGATCAGCGTATCCCAGTTCTCTGCAGAAATATGAAAGCTCTTCAGACGTTTCCGATACTCGCTGGCATCGCCCTTTCCGTAAGTCCAGGCTTCCAGGGAACGGCCGCAGGCATTGCGGAATGACTGACGGGCATCCGCAAACGGAGCGATCGTGATTCTTCTGCCATCAGAATGAACGTTGGGAAGATCATGGATTTCCAGCTGCTCGCCATCATGGCTCAGGAAGCAGAAATAATTGACCGAAGTATTATCTTCTTCGCTGACCCCCTGCTTCATGAGCACGGTGCCGCTGAGCAGATAGTCCGGTTCTCCCTGCGTATCCAGCAGCCACTCGACTGCGACAGTAGCAGGCTTCGTATTCAGGTAGTCCGAGATCGGGTTCGAACTGATTGTTGCCCCTGGCCAGATCGCCTGATAGATCAGGCGTTCGAGCACAGACTTTCCGCCGCCGTTTTCCAGACGGAGCTCTGCATTCTGCCCGCCATGGAAATCAAGCATCAGATCATCGATCCGCTGTTTTCCCCACGAAAAGTTCACCAGCCTGATCCGGTTAATTCTCGGCATCGTAATCACCTCCGCTCATCTCATCAAAGATTGCGTGAATCTCCTGGACGCGGTCGCTGTCCAGGTAGTAGTAGATGAATTTGTCATGAAGCGTTCTGGTCGGTCGGTATTCATCCTCTGCCTTCAGCAGAAGACCATGGGCGATCATCTGATTCAGTGCGATGCGGACGATACCTGCCTTTGAAGAACGGGAGTTCTCTTCTTCAATCAGGCGGTTCTGCCACGTTTCTGCAACCAGTTCGAAATTCATCTCTGAAGACGCATCGATTTCGCTGACGGCTGCTCCGGATTTCCGGAGGCGGTCAAAGAGGGCATCGACATCCTTCAGCAGCTCTTCCATCCGGATAAATGTTCTTACGGTCGGATCGGAAGCATTCTTTCCGTGATAGAACTCCCAGCAGAGATACATCTGCACATAGGATACCGTCAGAGCATCGATTGCTCTGGCCGAAGGAGAAATATCCTCCCGGTATTCCCGCATGCTGAAGCCGAGAGTCGTATTCTCCATATCAGGAATCAGATAGAGCCGATCCTGAACCTTCAGCAGATGAAACGACAATTCCTGTTCGAATGCTTCAAGAAGTTCGCGGATCTCTTTCTGCTGTGAAAGATCAAAAAGCTCCGGCTGATCTGTTCTTGAGATCATGCCATTATGATCCAGCAGCGCCCGGAATACCCGGAGTGCAGAATGAAGCTCATTTCTGTCGTCTGTCATAGTGCAAATTCCTTTCAATTTCCGGAATGATCCGGATCCGGCTCATTCCGTAGATCTGCTTCGGTTCATCCGCATCGGGATCATAGAATTCAAAGAGATCTTCTCCATCTTCACTGCTGACCGAAAGACTGCGGATCCCATGAAACTCCGGATCCTGTTCCTGCAGCCGGCGAAGGGTTTCATTGAGACTGAAGTCCTTGTCCGGAACTTCATTCGACTCGGGGTCCACTTCAAGTCTGACTATGCCCATCGCATAGAGATTCAGGAACATCAGGAAGCAGGACTTGTCATTGCGGTTTCCAGGGTAGTCTTCCTGAAGTTCTTCTTCATACCACGAGATGAATTCAGAAACTGCAAATCCTTCCGGATGCAGGGCGCAGTAATCCAGCAGTCTGCTGAAAACCTTGGCATATCGTTCTGAGATTGCTTCAATCTCTTCTTTCTCATCACTGCTGTCATAAGTCTCTTCCGTATCCAGGATGAGATCACTGCGGTCTTCTTCCCGGAACTTCTTCTCTGGTCTGTACAGCATCAGAAGATCAAACACCTTCTCTGCCTCCGGTTCATACAGAGGCCGGATGAGCCGGCGGTATCCGGCCGCCATCGCATTGCCGCTGATCTTTGCAAAGGGATCGATGACTTCTTTGCCGAAGTCGTAGCGGTGGATCGGGGAGATCGTGAGATTGTCTTCGAGCATCTCCTGATAGAGGCTGCTGATGGAATAGCGCTGTTCCAGCAGCTTTCCCTCCTCTCCGGTGATGATTGCAAGCATGTCAGCCATCTCGCTGAGATAGCTTAGGTTCTGAGCAGTTTCTTCGTCCGCATGGAAATGGTTCTGCAGATTCCGGCTGAGCTCTGCCCGGAACTTCTCGACCAGGTTGATGGTCTCATCGGTGAGCTTCTTCTCTTCATCGAGATTCTCATAGTAGGAGCTGATCATCTTCGAATATTCTTTCCGGCCGATGCTGGCAACATCCTGGCGCACGCGCATCGTGAAATCGAGGAAGCGCTGTTCTTCTCTCCGGAGAATATTCAGGCATTGCCTGCACTGGTCCTTGGATTCCCTGAAGTTGCGGTGTTCGAGCTTGCGCTGCATGATCAGCATGCTGACCCAGCCATCATATTCCGCATCTACTTCTCTCGTACGCAGCAGGAAGTCATAGCCCTGCTCCGTGAGCCGATAGAAGATGATTCCATCCTGAATGGAGTCTTCAATCAGGCGGACGGTACGGTCCTGCCAGACCTGCTTCTCGGTATCATAGATCGGATACTGCAGGATTCTGCCATCGTTCTGCAGAATGTCCCGCACCATATAATCTGCCAGCGAATGAATCTGAGCACCGCTGAGTTCGTGTCCGTACATCCTGCAGTCTTCTGCCAGGAATGCAGCAATTTCTTCTAATGGTGTTCCGTCTCTGGAAGAAAGAGATGAATCCATGATGAACAGCAGCACATCATAGAACATGACATCCAGCCGGCCTTCTTCAAACCAGCTTTCGATCTCCATATTCCTCCCCTGCCGGTTCAGAATCGATTCCGCACAGTATCCGAGCAGCACCCGCTGCTCGCAGCCTTTCTGAAAGTCTCTCATCCAAGCAGCCTCCGCACTTCAATCCGGTTCACGATTTCCTGGGGAACTCTCTTGTTTTTCTCAAGTACCTGATGGATGCGTTTCCGATCGGTTCCTGCAAAGAAATCCAGGAACGAAGAATCATACGTCCGGTCCCGGTGATCCTCGGTATCTTCTGCTTCCGAAAGATCTTCCGGAGCAAGATGGATCATCTCGAGATACAGTTCCTGAAATGGAAGGATCTGCAGCTCGGGATCCGCTTCACATAGACGCGAAAAGATATTGATTCCTGCCCGATCGATATCTCCGCAATAGAGAACCGTCTGATCTGCTCTACGGCAGGAGGAAAGAAATCCGTACAGGCTGCCGCTTTGATCTTTCACAGAGACTTTGTTTCCCTCTCCGTAAATCACCATGGAAAAGCGGTGGCCGAGAAACGTCATTCCTGGCTTCAGCTGGGAAGAGATGGAGTCCCATGGATCCCGGTTTTCCAGGACCAGAATCTCGTTTCCTTCCGGGTCCGTTTCTCTGGCAAAGAACGGTTCATAGGTAGGCCTGCAGTTCAGTTCCTGATCAGAGAGAGGAATTGCAGAATGATGCTGCTCCAGATATTTCTCATTGCCGAAGATGGCGTAGCTGCGTTCTTTGACTGTCATCAGACAATCCGGATCGGACAGCTCCTGCTTATGGCTGCTGAGATAACTGCTGAGTTTCAGAATCTCAGGCTCCATCTTCTCATAGTCAGAGAGATGGCTGAGATAGAAGCTGATCAGAGAAGGATGCAGATGAAGGATTCTCTCTCTCTCAGCAGTCTGGTCTTTCACCGTTCTGATTTTCTGATATCGAGCATAGAAAGAGGGAGTAAACGCAACCCGGCCGGATGAACGGATCGGCCGGATCAGCCCGGCTTCTTCCCAGCCTGAAAGAACAGAAGCAGTTTCTTCATAGTCCAGGTCAAATGACTTCATGACGTCCTGGTAGCAGAATCTTGAAGAGGTGATTAAGGAGAGGTCATACTTCATAGATACCTCTATCTTATCATGTCCAAAAAAAAGTACGTGCCTTTCCATGAAGACACGTACTGCTTTTGGAGATTACTGAATTTTCTGAAATGCTGATTTCGGCAGATGACATACCGGACACGTCCAGGTATCCGGAACTTTCTCCCATGGGGTTCCTGCCGGAACGCCATGTTCCGGATCGCCTTTTTCCGGATCATAGATATATCCGCATGGGCAGCGGTATTTATCTGCCGCAGGCTTTGCTGAAGCAGGACTGTCTGCTTCCAGCAGTGCAGAAACCATTGCCGGGATGGCTGCGAATTCCGGTTCTTCCGGATTCCAGTAGGACTTGATTTCGGGAGCGACTACTTTAAACCCTGCTTCTGTCAGAGACTGGCGCAGCACCTTGTTGCCTTCGCCAGACCAGCCATAGCATCCGAAGACTGCTGCTTTCTTGCCCTTCATCTTCAGAGACTTGATATAGTACAGCCAGTACGCGACCGAAGCCAGCACGCCATTGAGAATGGTCGGCGAACCGACAGCGACTGCCTTGGAGCGGAATACTTCATAGGCAATATCATCCTTGGCATCATGATCCACATTCATGACCTTGACGACGGTATCCGGAGACTGTCTGTGGACTTCATCTGCAATTGCATGTGCGATCTTCTCAGTGCCATGCCACATGGTCCCGTAGACCACTGTGACCTGATCTTCCTGATAAGGTCCTGCCCAATCTGCATAGGCATCGATGATCCTGCTGACCTCTTTCCGCCAGATTGCACCATGGCTCGGGGCAATCATCTCAATCGGGAGATTCATTGCCTTGAGTTCCTTTACTTTGCGGGCAACCATCGGAGCAAACGGATTCACGATATTGACATAGTAGCGCATCGCTTCTTTCCAGAGTATTTCGTGATCCGCATAGTCATCGAACATCTCTTCCAGCGCATAGTGCTGTCCGAAGGCATCCATTGAGAACAGGATATTATCTCCGGTCAGGAAAGTTGCCATGGAATCCGGCCAGTGCAGGAATGTCATTTCAATGAAGATCAGCTTCTTGCCATTGCCGATGTCCAGTTCATCACCAGTTTTCACCGTATGGAAATTCCAGCCATGCTTGCCATACTGTCCTTCGAGAGACTTCACTGCATTTGCGGTGCAGTAGATCGGAGTATCCGGGATCTCTCTCATCAGAGCCGGGAGGCTGCCGGAATGATCGCATTCGCCATGCTGAATCACGATCGCATCGATGCTGGAAAGATCAATCTCAGACTTCAGATTCTCGATGAAATCGATCTGATGCGGTGCCCATACCGTATCCATGAGAATCGTCTTCTCTTCCTGAATCAGATATGCATTCTGAGAACTGCCGCTGTGAATCGTGAAGTCATCTCCGTGGAACTTCTGCAGGTCCCAGTCGAGATAGCCTACCCAGGAAACATTGTTTTTAACTGTCTTTTTCATGTTCGCTCCTCGCCATGTAAAAGTATATCTGTTTCTGCCCTGCTGGAAAGCAAAATGATCCGGAATCTATGCAGGTATTAAAAAAGCTTCCCCCGTTAAGAGGAAGCTTCACTGTCTGAAGGTTAGTCAGCAGTCGGAGCACCGAACTGGATCGGTGTAGCACCTGTCATATCGTCTTCAGCGATCAGCATGATCGGAGCGACTTCATAAGACAGTGTGGTGAAGGAAGCGTTGTAGCCGGATTCCGTTGTGAATTCCAGCGTGAAGCTTCCGACCTTGCCATCTTCGCCGATCAGGCCTTCCGGTACGGAATCGAAGGTAACTTCCTGGTAGCCGCCGTTGACAGCTGCGCCGTCAGTGCCGGAGATCAGGTTGTCGCCCTTGTCGGAAGATCCGGTAGGATACAGATAGAGCTCGGTAACATTCTCGCCGGTCTCGTTGTAGATCGTGTAATCAGCAGCCGTGGTCTGGAATGCGATCGGGGTAGCACCCGTCAGAGCATCTTCAGCCAGCAGCGTGATCGGAGCAGTCTCGATGGACAGGGTGGTGAAAGAAGCGTTGTAGCCGGATTCCGTTGTGAATTCGAGCGTCAGCTTTGTGTCAGCTGCAGCGTCGCCAGCATCATAGGTGAGCTTCGTTGCATGAGCGTTCATGAAGCCGTGATCGCCAGCGAGGTTGTCGCCCTTCTCAGAAGAATCCGTCGGATACAGATAGAGTTCCGTTACGGTTTCGCCGGTCTCGTTGTACAGCGTGTACTCGCCGACCGTCTGTACTGCTTCTGCGGTAGCAGCTGCAGATTCCTCAGCGGCTGCGGTGCTTGCTGCAGCAGCTGTAGTAGCGGCAGCAGTAGCAGAAGCGGTGCTGGAGCTGCATCCTGCAAGCAGGGCAGCAGCGCACATCAGTGCAAATGCCTTTTTCATAGTAAATCTTTCCTCCATTCGTCTGCCTTCTGGCGGCAGACTTAAATTATGTTAAGAGTATTCACAAGTTTTTTATAGTACAATCGGATATATTGTTAGTACAAACGGATATGAATAGAACTGAAGAAAAGTCATTTGAGAAGTTTCTGAAAGCCGCGTCATCAAGCGGTCAGAACAATATGGTGAACCTTTCTGTCACCTATCTTCACCCGGATCTGGAAATTTATCTTGCGGACCGCACGCTGCCTGCAGAGACTGACTTATGCCTGAACATGCATTATCATGACGATTTTGAGTGGTGCAGGGTTCTCGAAGGCACCGTGTATTTCCGGATTCTAAGGAAGACAATTGCTGTTTCGGCAGGAGAAACGCTGTTCATCAATTCAAAAGTCCCGCATTGTTTCTGCGGGACAAAGGATTGCGGATCGCATTATGAGATCATGCTCGGAAAACCGCATGCAGTTTCTTCCGGCTTTCTGAACGATGAGATTGACGGACTTGTCCATGATGATCGGTTCCCGTTTCATGTTGCCCAGCCGGTCAGCCAGGTTTATTCCGAAGATCTTGAGCAGATGCTGAAGCTGTCTGAACAGAAGCCGCCGGAATATGAATTCGAAGTTGCTGCCTGCTGGCTGAAGATGCTGCGGCAGATCATCCGGATTCAGAAGAACGAAGATACGGCCAGTGAACCGATCCGCAATCATGATATGGATGTGCTGCGCGAGATGCTTTCCTTCATCGGAGAGAACTACAGCTCTGACCTGGATCTGGATGAGATTGCCAGAGCAGGCAGAATCTCCCGGTCAAAATGCACGAAAATCTTCCGGGCGATTCTGAATATCTCCCCTTCGGAGTTTGTGCAGCGCTACCGGCTCAAGCAGGCAGCTGGGCTGATCGCAAACACGGATCTCAGAATCTCTGAGATTTCCTCTTCCTGTGGGTTCAACCAGCAAAGCTATTTCAACCGGGTATTTCTGAGGCAGTTCGGGATCACGCCTCTGGAGATGAGAAAACAGTACCGGTCTATGGACTCAGCTCGACGAGCGGACTTTGCGGATGATGTAGCGGACAATCAGCAGCACGCTGACCGATAGCGCTGCCGCAAAACCGATGAATCCGAGCACCGGGATGCCAAGGATTTTCGGCTCCATATCGGTCGTGCAGAGGATGCTGGAACTGATCAGCAGCGCGGCTACGCAGATTCCGATGACGAAATTGCGCACGGAAGAAGCCAGAACTTCCGTGAAGTTCTCCGTCGAGCGGAGATTAATATTCATGAGCCCCTGTCCCTGAATGTATTCTTTCAATGCGTCCACGGTCAGGGAAGGAATCTCGATGCCTTTTGCGGATGCCCGGTAGAGTGCCCGGGCATTTTTCGACAGTTCATTCTTCCAGTCGAGATTCTCCAGATATTCATCCGTGATCCGGTTGGAGGCAATCTCCATCATATTGATATCCGGGCTGATCGTTGTCAGCACGCCTTCCATGTTGGCCAGTCCCCGGCACAGCATCGTCATGCCATGCGGCATGCGGATGCGGTTCTTCTTCATGATCTCCATGAGCGTCTGCATCTCATCAGCGATGGAAATCGCACCGAAGGATGCGCTGCCGAACTGCTCGAGGAAACCTTTGAGGTCCTGATACAGTCTGGCCCGGTCCGGAGTCCCCTTGAATTCACCGATTTCAAGGACAGCATTTTCCACCATCGTGACATCATGCAGAGCAATGCCGCGGACGCCGCGGATCATGATTCTGCGGTCATGATCATTGAGTCTGCCCATCATGCCCATGTCGATCCAGACGATCTTTCCATCCAGGATCTTGACATTGCCCGGATGGGGGTCGGCATGGAAAAAGCCATCTTCCATGACCTGCTTGATGAAGCTGTTGACGAACTTCTTTCCGATCTCATCGAGGTCGTACCCGTTTTCCTTCAGGTCCTTCACGTCATTGATCGGCCAGCCGCCGATATATTCCATGACTAATACGCGGCTGGTGCAGAGGCTGCGGTAGAGCTGCGGCACGCGGACATAGGCAACATCTTTATTGTTGCGGGCAAATTCCTCCATGTTGGAGGCTTCBTTGAGGAAGTCCATCTCTTCCTGGGCAACTGACCACATCTCATCGAGCACTTCGTCGAGATCAACCATGTTGCGCAGATCCCCCAGCGGCATCAGCCGGATCAGCTTATGAAGCAGGCTGATATCCTGCATCATCGTGTTGTAGATGCCTTTGCGCTGAACTTTAATGATGACATCCTCACCGGTCTTCAGCTTTGCCCGGTGCACCTGAGCGATCGACGCAGATCCGAGAGGCTTCTCTTCGATCACATCAAAATACTCCCGCCAGTCCTGGCGGAAGGAATTGTTCAGCACTTCCTCTACGGTTTCAAACGGCATCGGGGTCACGTCGCTGCTGAGCTTCATCAGCTCCTCGCAGTATTCCTTCGGCAGAATATCGGAGTGCAGCGACATGATCTGTCCGAGCTTGATGTAGGTCGGTCCGAGCTCTTCCATGATCACCCTGAGTTTCTCCGGCGTTACGCCGCGGGTGATATGGTTCCGGCTCAGCACCTGCCGGATTTCCCGCAGACGGCTCCCGTTATCGCGGGTTTCGGTCTGCTCTGGCATACATCACTTCGCTTCTGTCTCTGATCCTTCCGGATTCAGCAGCTTCTTCAGCTTTTCCTTGTCCTCATCAGAAAGATTCTTCACGTAGTCTTCGACGCTTTCTTTCGGCTCTTCGCTCTTGGTGGCGGCTTCCTTCGCCTTGTGCTTCAGTTCCTGGTTCAGAGCTTTGCCCTGCTCCACGGTCACTTCACCCTTGCGGATCAGCGTGTCCACCATTTCACTGCCCTTTTCGGCAGTCAGCGCTGCAGCCCCGACACTGGCCAGCAGCAGATTCTTGAAAAGATCCTTTGTTTCCATGAAAATGATCCTCCTGTTAAGAGACGATGCTCTTTCTGATTTCAGTTTAGAAGAACTTGCGTGAAACTGAAAGAGCCAGATTCATGCAATCATGCTTTTCTGTCTAATTTTTCAGGGATTGCAGCGGCCGCAGGGCACATACCCTTCTGCAATCAGCGTGCTCCGCAGTCCCGTATACTCCTCACGGTTCTTGTCCTTCATCTCTGAAACACTGTCGCACCAGGGATAGTGAAACCGGTGCGTATTCGTGTTCAGCACATAATTCATGACCGGTTCTGCGCTTTCTTCCGGTTCTTCTTCGAGATGGCTGCTGCCATCGGAGTAATCGATGACGACGCCTGGCTGAACATTGTAGCAATACACGCAGAAGGAAAGGCCTGCGCCTTCATCTTCAATGGACTCTGCCTCCATCAGCACGCCGGAAGCGACTAAGTTGTCTCCTTCATAGACTGGCGTCACGCGGTAGAGCACATGATAGCCGGAAGAGCGGATATAGTCTGCAGTCTTGTTTTCGTATGGCAGCATCCCGCTCACATTCAGATACCTGGTTCCGGTGATCAGATTCCTCTCCTCGGCATTGACACCGGAGAGTTCATAGGCAATCAGATGACAGCGGTTATACAGATACTGTCCGTCCACGATGTCATATTTCACAAGATGCCATCCGCTCGGCCGGATCATGCCGATGGAGCCGCGCGGCTCAGAGGGCAGAGTCTCCGGTCCGAGTCGTTCCATAGCCGCACCTGCCCTGCCCAGTTCATCCAGTTCCGAGAATAGTTCCGGAGTTTCTTCGCTCAGTTCTGTCTGCGTGAAGTACGGAACATCATCATGCACGATGGCCGAAGCTTCGCCTGCATAGGCAGGAATCGAAGCGGGGTCCGCCATCTCTGCCAGAGCTATTGTGCTTTCTGGAGAAACGGAAGCGTCCGCTGCAGATTCTGCAGTCTCTTCAGGAATCCCGGTCTGTTCTGAAAGGATCGATGCAGCAGGAATGGCCTGTTCTGCATGGCAGCCTTCGGAAAGAACTGCTGCTAAGAGAACAATCAGAAGTCTTTTCTTCATTCCTGTTTCCAGCCATCCTCCTGATGCATGCATTCTCTGAGATGATCCCGGAGGGCATCATCGGTGCAGTAAACGTAGCAGCCCTTCATGCCGCGGGTCATCAGCGTCCGGTACGTATTCTTGATGATCTCATCGCTGAGTTTTTCTGCCCGTTCCGGGTCCTTCTTAGCCAGAGTCTTCATGCCCCGGATCGACATATCATCCTTCGAGCGTTTCCGGAAGTCCGTGATGACTCTGCCGTCTTCATAGCGCATGTCGTCGCCGATGATGACGCCGATATAATCAAATTCCAGTCCCTGGCACGTATGGATGCACCCGCATTCATTGACAGATTCAGGATCCGTGGCCCAGATGCCGTTTTCAAAGTTCCATGACATCTCGAAACTGCCGATTTTAATGTCCTTGTAATCCGGATCATTCCGTTCTTTCTTCGGCCAGTCCCAGCAGTAGCCTGCGGTGATTCTTGCCCGATTGGAAATCCGGTTCTTCTCGAAGATGCGATCCCGCATCTCTTCGGGAGTATCAAAGACTTCAAAGTCATAATCGATGCCATCCAGGTCAATGACCGCAGTATCGCGGATTTCCAGCGTATGATCCAGCCATGCCAGATAGCCGTCAGAGCCATTGCAGCGGAACTGCGAGCTGAGGGTCAGCTGTGTCACTTCCGAGTGCAGGGCGGATGCCCATCTCCTGATTTCGTCAGCAGAACCGATGTCCTGCATCGTAACTCTCTGCTCTTCATCCAGGAAGAACACCGAGCATTTCGATGCCCGGATGAGCTCCATGATCTGATTGATGCCGAGATTGCCGTAGATGCCGGACTTCTCCCTCAGACGATGGGCTTCATCGGCCAGGATCGTATCCATGAGATTTTCTTCTGCCTGATAGAATCTATCGCTGCTGAGAAACAGATTATCCACGGAGCTCTTCTGGCCTTTCCCTTTGAGAACCTGCAGGTATACCTTGCGAGGAGCGCTGTTCCGGGTCACATAGCGGACCAGCTGTCCTTTCTGAGTCAGGGCCGCCAGCAGATTCACAGCTACGACTGTCTTGCCGGTACCAGGACCGCCTTTGACGATGACGGTGCGTTTCTTTCCGTCTTTCTGGCATTGTTCTGAAATCTGGGCAATCGTATCAAAGGCTACTTTCTGATCATCGATCAGGACAAATTCCTTCCTTCCTGCCACCATTCCGGCGATCGCATCCTGCAGGCGCCGGGATGGGCGGAGCTTTCCATGGTCGATGCGGTACATGACATCGGAATCATCGCCCTTAGCAATGCTGGAACGGATGTACTTCTGAAGATCCCTGGCTTCTTTCTTATCAAAAGCAGGTGCTTCTTCTTCATACGTCTGATACTGCGGTTCATCGAGCGGATCATGGGAAGAACTCCGCTCATAGTTATGCAGCCAGGCACATGGCTTCAGCGTGATTTCTTCTTCCTGCACGGTCTGGTTGTAGTCGCGAATCAGGGACGCATAGCTCCATGCCTGATAGCTCGGGTGCACCGTCTTCCGGAGGGCTCCGCCCGTATACGTTTCTACCAGTGCCTCCGTTCCCGGCACCGCATTCAGCGAAGACCACTGCTTCAGCTCAATGATCACGGCAGAAGGCTTTTCTTCCGCATCATAGCCGGAGATGATGAAATCCACGCGCTTGGCGGTTTCCGGAATGTTGTATTCAATCGCCACGCCGGCATTTTCCGGAATGGACGGTTCGCTCAGCACATTGGCCATGAACTGCAGCGAGTTCTGCCAGGAAGCGATTTCAGCCTTCCCGCTTTTCCTGTGCAGGCGTTTCTCAATGGTCTTTTCCAGCTGCTCAGCGATGCTCTGATTCAGCACATCTTCCAGGAACCTGGATTTCACGCAATCATAGATAATCATTCTGCCCCTCCGCAGATTCCAGTTCTTTTTGCTATTCTACCTCAGAACCAGCGGCAGAAGAAAGCCGGAGCACATGCCCCGGCATATTCAGCTCTGAAATACGATATTCACTTTGTAGGCAGGAGAAACCTGAGATACCAGCGGCTGATAGGTCTCCCACGCACTCAGCAGCGCAAAGCGATCGGCCTGATCGAAGCAGTCCTGCTGCTTGAGCCGCTCCGTGAGCTTCTCTACAGCTTCGGTCTGGAATTCCTGCGTCTGCTCAGCCGTCAGCTGAATATCGCCGAAGGCAAGCCAGCCCTTGTCCGTATCGCCGAGCACGGTCTTCGACGGATCGAACGTCACCTGATGAAGCTGTGCTCTCGGAATCGCGATGGTCAGCGTGAACGTATCTTCATTCAGGCTGATCGAAAAAGCAGTGACCTTGCTCAGATCAATCGTATACTGCCCGGTTCCGTAAATCGTCTCATTCTGGACCTTGCTGAAAACAGCCCAGCTGAAGAGACCAGCTTGCGTGATCGTTGTCGGCACAGATACTTCCTGTTCGTCGACAATCAGCAGCTGCTGCTGTTCTGCAGCTCCGAGCACTGCATCTTCAAAATCAGCTGCCTTGTATCCGAAGACCCCGTTATGATCCAGAGTCAGATCATGACCATCTGCCGATGCCGTCTCCGGATTCTTCGGAAACAGCGAGATCTTTCCCACCGCAAATACCGCTGCCGCACAGACTAAGGCAGTCAGCAGCACGTTCCTGAACTGATTTCTGAAGGACGCATGCTTCACGCCTTTTTCTGCTGCCTTCTCAACAATCTCTTCCAGCTGTTTCTGCTCTTCTTCCGTCATCTTCATTCTTCTCCCGAAATCAGCCGGTCGCGCTGACGCTCCAGCATCGTCAGGGCCTGAGCAATCCGGATGATCTCTTTCGAAGTCCTCTCATCGATCTTAAGCATCTGGCTGACTTCATTCAGAAACTGCAGTTCCGTTTCCGAGATCCCCGCATCCGTATCGCACATGCAGGCAAGATCATACAGCAGCCTTCTCTGACTCTCCGGGTTCTGAATGCTGCAGAGGATTTCTGAAAGGGTCCTGGAACCTTCTGTGATTTCTGCCGAAATTTCACGCATCTCTTCGCCGCTCATCTGCTGCTTCCGGCAGAAGTCTTCAAAATAATCAAATTCAGAAGAGCTCACGCCCGTTTCCCGATTGGCCGCGTAGAGAATGGCTTCCGCATAAGCCCGCTTCTCCTGATCATCCATCAGTTATGCCCCGAAGAAAGCATCGAGCATCTCTTTCTCATCTGCCTTCATTTCGTCCGTCAGATCATCATAGGCACCTTCCTGCTTCTCAGAGGTACCGGTGGTGGACCCGACCAGTTTTCCATCTTTCCAATGAAAGAAGTTCGGTGCGTAGATCCGCTTCTCGCCCAGATCCACTTCCGTTCCATCTTCTTTCGTCAGCGTATATTCGCTGAGCGAATCCCCGAATGCAGTGAGCATCTTCTGATAAGCCTCGGTTCCGGCTGCTTTCTGAACCGGATTTCCATCATCATCCAGCTGGTACGCATCCCGCAGCACTTCATTGCCATCCGCATCCCAGATCTGCACGTAATAGATCGTTTCAATACCGGCATCCATCGCGCTCTGCACTGCCTGTTCAATCACGCTTCTGCACCAGGGGCATGCTTCATCGCCGATATACAGATAGAACTCGCCATCCTGATCCAGGAGAGCAGCTGCCTCATCGCCGGTGATTTCCTGAAACGGATTGTTCTCCGGAATCTCAACACTGCGCACCGTATGCTCGCCCCGTTCGGTTCCGTTGAGGGCTTCGTACGCTTCCTTGAACGAAGTGCCTTCGGCAGAAGGCGATGCTTCCGTTCCGCATTGTTCAAAGATATCGCAGCCCTGCGAGCCGCTGGAAGCAGTCTGTTCTGCCGCTTTGCTTTCTGAACTGCAGCCCGCCAGCAATGCTGCCAGGCATAGAATCATCCATTTCTTCATTTACTCTCCTTCGGTTCCGCTTCCATGACTGCCCCGCAATGCGGACAGATCGGGCGTTCCATATTCACATGGTACCCGCAGCTGCTGCAGGTACATTCCCGTTTATAGTAATAGCCGCTGACAGACTCCTCAGAAGGAACCTTCTCATGAATCCAGTAGGCCGTCGTGACATGGACCATGCCATGCGTGCGCACACCGCTGGACATCCGGTTGGTCTGCACCAGACCAAGCCGCTTCGCCAGTTCTTTCTCTTCATCCGTCATGCGGACATAGGGCTTGTTTTTCAGCTCTGCAATGCTGATATCATGCTTCTGCATACACCCCTCCGTCTGTTATTTCTCTGAACCATTGCGCAATGCGATGCTAGCCATTTCCAGAGCACTTTCCTGGCTGCCGCAGCCCGCCAGGAACCCGGACACATGACAGAAAATCGCATCCTTGATTCCGCTTGCCTTCTGCAATTCGTCATACCTGAGACCATACCAGCTCTCTGGCAGCGGGTGGCGGTACTTCGTGCGATCATCTGAATCTTCCAGCGCACACTGGATATTCCATCCACCTCGTAAAGCAGGATAGATCACATACCAGATGTCCTGCGCCTTCGGATTATTCTGCTGGGCATAGAGCGTTCCCTCCCATGGCGCAAAACGATCCATGATCATGATGTGATTGGCACTGTAGCTGATGCAGCGCAGCACATAGTCTCTTGCATCGAGAGAAGAAATGATGCTGTCAATCCGGTTCAGCAGGATATCCCTGGCAAAACTCACCGCATCCAGAAATGCATCATCCGGATTCAGATCAGAATTCCAGGTCGGATTGAAATCCCGGATCATCTGCGTGATGGAATAGCTGATCCGGCTGTCTGAGAGAATCTTCTTTCTCATCTCTTCGGGCATTCCCGGACAGTGCTCCAGATCAGCAGCCACCGGCCGATATCCGTTATCTTCCGCATCAATGCCGAGAATCAATGAATTCTCCAGCTTCTGATAGACCAGGTCCTGATACTGTTCCGGACATCCTGCCGCCGCCAGCACTTCCGGATAATATTTTCTCCAGACAAGTCCGCAGGCCGCATACGGAATCTCAGTTCCCGGATGGGTACCGTTGGCTTCTTTATTCTCAGGACTGTGATGATCAAGTTCTCCGCCGCCGATGTCATAGACAATCCAGTCAGACGTATTTTCCGGAATTTCCGTATCACTGCCTCTGACGACATGGATCTCTTCCGAGATGATCTGGAACATCGCGGTTGCGAATACTTCATCGGCATGGAAGATGCCGTCATGCGTATATAAATTCAAAGCTCTGCTCATATGGTTTCCCTCATGCTGAGTGTAGCATCAGACTGGTTCAGAAACCGGAAATCCCATAATTTTCCATGGTTCTGACAAATTCTCTTGATATTGATTCTGTATTCTGTACGTGTGAGATGAAAACAACAGAATGATTCCCGGATACTTACCCTTTCGATCCGGACCTGCATTCATCTCGTTGATAGATGCACGGCACCTGCCCCCTTTCAGGAGCCGTGCCTTTTTTATCGGATGAGTTCTTTTTCTCCGCCTTCTGCCAGCCACTTTGCAAAGGCGGATTTCACTTCTTCCGGCACTTCCAGTTCATCGGTAAGGCCGAAGAATTCTCCTTCCCTGACATCGCCGTAGAAGCGGATGAACCAGGTTTTCTGTTCTTCATGGGACAGTCTGTCAAACTGTTCCGGAAGCGGTGTGCTCATGAATGGTTCCTCCTTCTTTCGATCCGGTTTTTCTGGGGCTGCAGCACCAGCTCGCTGATGACAGCTCCCTCCGGAAGCGACAGCATATATTTTACTGCATCTGCCACCTGTTCTGCAGAAAGCGCGCATCCCTGTTCCATGGAAGGTGTGAAATCCGCACTGCGGTAAAGGTTTGTATCCGTTAAATCCGGCAGAATCGCACAGACTTTCATGCCGTATTTCCGATTCTCCTCAAACAGCGATCGCGTGAAAGACAATAGTCCTGATTTTGCTGCTCCGTAAGCTGCCGCATGCGGGCTGCTGCTCAGGGCGGTGACGCTGACAACATTGAGAATCGTTCCCTGCACGCTTCTTAACTGGCGCAGATACTTCTGGCATAAGATCATCGGAATCTCAAGATCCGTGCGTACCATGGCCTGGATCTTTTCTTCATTCATTGTTTCATGCAGTCCGTACCAGGCACATCCGGCATTGTTGATCAGCAGGGAAAGTTCCTGCTGCGGCACTTGCTTCAAGGCAGTCTTCAGANCTTCAGGATCCAGAAGATCGCAGACAATCGGATGAAAGGAAGGACTCTCAGAAGCAGAGGTGAATGATCTGCCGATGCCGTAAACGGTCCATCCTTCTCTGCACAGCATTCTGCTGATGGCTTCGCCGATGCCCGAAGAAGCACCGGTTACTAATGCGGTTCTGCTCATAATCCGATCTCCTGATAAATCTTTTTTTCTGATACATATCCCTTCAGAAGAGAGAGGAGATACTGTTCCATCTCGTCTTTCACGGAAGCAGGATAATGGCAGTAGCCATTGCTCGTCTCATAAGGATACTGCACCACTGCAGAATCAGGAAACCGTTTCCGCATATTCTGAAGATACGATGCAGAAATCCGGAATGTTCCGATCGAGCAGTCCCGTATTGATTCAGGAGGAATGCTCTTTCTGCAGGCTGCGATCAGATCTTCATAGGCAGCTTTCCATCCCGGAAAGCGGATCATCGGATCAAAGCAGAGCCGGATCCGGAAGCCTGCTTCTGCGGCGGTTTCAGCAGCGCGGATCCGCTGTTCCATCGTTCCGGTTCCCTGCTCCATGGAATCGATCATTGCCTGCGGAGAAAATGTAAAGGCAGGAATGATGCGGTCTGAAACCGGCATGGTATTCCAGATCTCTCCATAACCGCTTTTCGTGCGGATCTCAATGGAGAGATCCGGGTGAGAGATCGCTGCTTGTGCCCACTGTGACAGAATTCCGGTCATCGGCTCCAGCGGGACGAGATCCGTCTCATACGCAAGACAGAGATAAGCAGGATGTTCCATCAGAAGTTTTTCCGTTTCCTCCAGAAAGTATTCCTGATTCACGAATATCACAAGATTTGCAGTCTGATACATCCCTTTCAGCCAGCAGTAGGAACAGTTGTAAACACAATTCATCGCCGGTGTGCAGTAATAAAACCAGCGCTGATCGAAGCTCTGACAGACCGGAGCCCCAGGATAGATCACTGTTCCATGCCGGACTGCCAGAATCAGATTCCGGGACGGATACTGCTCCAGATAGCTCTGACGGGGCCGGTCGAACAGCTCGCCATAGCGGGAGATCCGGATGACAGAGGCGTCCGGAAAACAGTTCCGGATCCTTTCAGTCATCGGATACCCGAACGCTTCTTCCTCTATATAAAGATGAGAAAATGGCTTATTGCGTTCCATAGCGTTCCAGGTCTTTCAGGACCTGCTTTCCTTTCTCACGGTCTTTGACCGGAAGAGTTCCTTCCCGATACAGGCTTCGGATCTTCTCATCGAGATCAATGCCGGCAAGATATGCATACCGGATCAGCTGATGAAGCTGCCGTGCCATCGTTACGCTGCAGCAGAGATCGCTGGCGAGCGTCTGTTCTGATTCCTCGGTCTGATCAGAAGAAGGAGCATCCGGAAGACTCTCGATCAGCGAAGCAAGCCATGGGGCATGTGCCTCTGATCCCTGTTTCAGTTCTGCTGCGGTGATTGTGTTTCCATGATCGCTGATATAGCGGAAAAACAGCATCTGGTCCGGCCGCAGAACCATGGCCCCGGCTTCATAGACGGCAGCGCTTTCCATATCATAGACTTCACCGGGAATCTCGTCTGCTTCCTTCAGAACCTTGCTGCCGGTTATTCCAGCCGTTTCTTTCAGCCCCGTGTTCACCAGAAGATCCGGGTAGAATGTCCTGCCGCTGTCAGCATTCTTCAGGACTGCAAGCTGAACGAGCGTGCCGGAAGGTCTGCTGGAAACTGCCGATCCATAGGAGATCAGCCAGGAGACAGGCATCAGCGCAAGCACTCTTGCAGTGCAGGAAGCAGACGCAATCGGCCCGGTGCCGGAGAGAGCCAGCACAGTCTTGTCATTTTTCCATAGATTTTTCCCGGCAGGCTTCAGATTCAGCGCATGAATCAGAGGCTCCGCCTCAGGGTAAAGTGCCGCAATCACGCATTTCATAGCAGAAATGATACGTCATCACAGGGGGTTCTTGCAAAGAATGCGGTTTCAGAATTAATTTTCATCGTTCCCCATCCGCCAGATCTCTGGTTTCGTTTATAATGTTTACTGCGTCCTGCGGAAACGCAGTCTGTTTTTGTTCCGCCCGGATGCCACAGGAGAGAAGAATCGGAATGGCCAGCGAGAAAGAAAAATCCATCAGTCCAGAAACAGAATCGGAGCCTGAAGTATCTGCTTCCGAAAAGACCGTTCCTGCTGAAATAAATCACAGACACCATCGTCCTCACTATCGTTCTTCAGACGATCAGAAGAAGACGATCAGGTTCAGAAAGCGGAAAGCTTTTCAGCTGAAAACAGAACCTGTTCCTGCAAAGAAGCTCCCGGAAGAAAAGCCGGAAGAGAAGAAAGATCTCCCTGCAGAAGAGGCAAAACCGGCTGAAGAAGTGAAACCGGAAGCTGAGATACCAGTTCAGCCAGCAGAAAGCACTGCGGATCAGCCGGAGAAGCTGGGCGCAGAAGTGAAAGAGACGTTTCAGAAAACCAGCGAAGCACTGAAGAAAGGCTGGGACTTTGCAAAAGAAAAAGGGGCTGCCGGAATCTTAGCAGTGAAGACTGCAGCCCACACGTTCCGGAAGAAGCAGGAAGCTGCAGCGGAAGAACGGAAGAAAGAAAATGAAGCGAAGGCTGCACAGCTCAAAGCCGCTGAAGAGAAGAAAACGGATGAATCGGTGCAGAAAGAAGCAGCTGCTCTGGAAAAGGGGATTGAAGAAGTAAAGGAAAAGACAGAAGCCGGAGTTTCCTTCGTAAAGAAGGCTTCTGAGGAACTGCATGAGAAGTATGAGAAGGCTGAGGAAAAAGAAGAAGCCATCATGCAGAAAGAGTCTCCGGAGTCATTCAATCGGAAGAGTCCCGGGCATATTGTTCTGGTGATCTTCCTGTTCCTGGTCGCTGCTGCAGCCGTCGGCGGATGTGCGGTATGGACGTATTATGAATCCCTGCTGGATGGATGTCCGGAACTGGATCTGACCAAGCGGGAAAATTACAGTACGGCATCCGTGATTTACGACGCAGATGGCAACTGGGTCGCCGACTACGGAACCAATGAGAATATTGAATGGGCAGGAATCGACGAGATTCCCAAACAGCTTAAGGATGCATTTGTGGCGATTGAGGATCAGCGTTTCTATGTGCATAACGGCATTGATCTGAAGCGTCTGACCGGAGCTGTGATCGGACAGATCACTCACAACGCAAACTATGGTGCTTCTACGCTGACCCAGCAGCTAGTCCGGAATGTGTTTCTGACCCAGAATGTCAGCTATCAGCGGAAGGCACAGGAAATTCACCTGTCGCTGCAGCTGGAAAAGGTCATGAGCAAGGATGAGATTCTCGAGTGGTACCTGAATATCATCTATCTCGGCGATTCCAACTATGGCGTCAAGGTAGCAGCGCAGGATTATTTCGGAAAAGATCTGGATCAGCTCAGTCTCAGGGAATGCGCGATGATTGCAGGCCTTGTGCAGAGCCCGAATGAGTACAATCCGAGAACGAATTACAACAGCGGCGACATGTCGGTTACCAACTGGCGTACCGACAATGTCCTGTATGCGATGTACAAGACCGGCAAGATCAGCGAAGAACAGTACAGCAATGCGCTGTCTGACACGGTTGCTGTGCGCACCTCCTCGGATCGCTTCAAGCTTTATGATTACCCGCTGTATGTCGAATATGCGGTCGAAGATGTTGCGGAACAGCTGCTGAAGCAGGAGGGCAAAGAGGCCACAACAGCAAATCTGGATGACATGAAGCGTCAGATCCGCAATGCTGGCTATCAGATCTATACCGCCCTGGATACATCCATGATGGATACGATGCAGGACGCGATCACGAATTTCTCGAACTATCCGCGTACGGAAGACGGAACGGAAGTAGAGGCTTCTGCGGTCATCATGGATCAGCATACCGGACGGGTGCTGGCCATGGTCGGCGGGCGTGAAGAGACCACCGAACCGGAAGGATTCAACCGGGCCGTGGACAGCACGCAGCCGGTCGGATCAAGCTTCAAGCCGTTAGCTGTCTATGCGCCGGCCCTCGAGTCCGGTGATTATCCGGGCACGACTGTGCTGGATGTGCAGACGAGCATCTATGGATATGGCGGCGACAACAGCTATCCGAATGGCGACTACATCAACGGCCCGATCACGATGCGCAGGGCTCTGGAGCTCTCGCATAACATTCCAGCCGCAAGGTTCCTGCTGGAACATGTCGGCATTGATCGTTCGTTCAGCTATCTGACCGAAGAAGGATTCGATCCTTCCCATCTGGATAAGACGGCTGCAGGTCTGGCGCTGGGCGCCTCGAGTGTCACGACCCTCGAGATGACCGCCGGATATGCATGTCTGGCAAATGGCGGTGTCTATATTGCGCCGCATGCCTATATCACCGTGAAGGACCGGTTCGGAAATCTGGTTCTGGATGAGTCAGGCGTCGAAACCCATCAGGTATTCTCCGAATCCACAGCATGGCTTGTCACCGATATGATGGAGACCAACATGACTGAAGGACTTGGTGTGAAAGCACATCTCGATACCGTGAAGAGCTGCGGCAAGACCGGAACGCATGAGCATCAGGTCATCAGCTTCGGCGGCTATACGCCCTATTACACGAGCTTTCTCAGAGTCTCGGCGGATAACTATGCATATATGACGAACAGCTCGTCTTATTATCAGGCTGCTCCGCTCTGGAAGTCCTATATGGATCCGATCTCCGAGGGCGGGGATCCGGACAAGGAAATCCAGGAAAAGACGGCAGAAGAACTTGGCATTCAGAAATACAAGGTATGTACGGAATCCGGCATGCTTGCACAGAGCTGGTGCCCTTCGGCCGAAGAGTATGCAGCCCCGAACAATGCCCCGACAGAGCTCTGCACAGGCCATAGCTATGGCAGCTGGTCCGGTGAAGGTGATGATACCGAATACCAGGCAGAAACGGATTACAGCAATGGCTGGTGGGATGAGAACGGAACGTTCCACCCATATACCGGCTGGTGGGATGAAAACGGAGTCTGGCACGATCAATAAGCCTCAGGAGATGGCAGTCCGCCATCTCCTTTCTTATCGGGAGAAAGATTCAGACAAGGAGATTGAAAATACTTCTGCAGCAAAAATGGTGCATTCCTCATGATGATGGGAATTGCACCATTTTCTCTGTGTAGTGATATGGGCCGTCTTCTGGGGCTGAGAATCAATGTTCAGGTCTTTCCCATCCGGTTTTTCAGGTGCTTCCGAACAACTCTGCTGAAACTCAGTCTGGCTGCGCCTGGATCGAAATTTTTCTGCCGCCTGCTTCTTCATAGAGCCGATGAGAGATCGAAAGCACGGTACGATCTTTCGATGCATTCTTCATAGCAGTCATGAGCGCTGCTTCGGTATTGGAATCCAGATTTGCCGTGATTTCATCAAGCAGCAGGATCTTCGGATCAGCTGCCGCAGCCCGGGCAATGGAAAGGAGCTGAATCTGTCCCTGCGAAAGCGATGCAGATTCATATGGAGTATCAAGGCCTTCCGGAAGAGATTGCACGACCATTCTCAGATTGCAGAGATCAATTGCCTTCTGAACCTTTTCTTCATTGATCCTTGGATCATTCAACGTAATCTGATCACGGATCGTCCCGGGAATCGGATGAAACTGCTGTTCTGCATAGCCGAATAAGAGACGCCTGTCTTGTTCTCTGATTGTGGCTGGTTCTGCTCCGTAGATGCTGATCTTCCCCTTCTGCGGTTCATAGAGACCAAGCAGGAGCTTGAAGAACGTGCTCTTGCCTGCTCCGGTTCTGCCGATCAGAGTTGCCATCTCTCCCTGTTTCAGCTCCAGGCTGAAATCGTTCAGGATGATCGTTTCAGGATCATAGCCGAAGGTTACATGTTCTGCAAAGACAGGAGGCTTTGACTCATCAATCATTCCATCCTCCAAAGAAGCCTCCTCCGGCAGATTCAGGAAAGTACGGATTCTCACCAGGCCTGCCGCCGCAGACTGAATGTTCTGAATCTCCATGCCGATCGATTCAAGCGGGTCAAAAATCTTGCCGACATAAGCAATGACTGCGACCGCAGTGCCGACCGACATGCCGAAGAAGGCCTGCCAGCGGCCGCCGGAAGCAGAAAGGATCATCATGATTGCCGTGATCAGCGCACTCACCGTCAGAATGATCGGAGAATAGATGGAATCATAGAAATTAGACTTTTCCATCGCATCGAAGCCATCCTGAATCGCATGGTTGTAGCGGGAAGCCATATATCGTTCCAGGTTCAGCACGCGGATCAGACGGTGATTCTTCAGCGATTCCGGAATCTGCTGGGCAGTCCTTGCAACTGCCTCACGATAGTTTTTCTGCGCCTTGAGCATGCTCTTCTGGAAATGACGGGTCAGCAGGAACAGAAACGGCAGAGCAATCAATAACAGGATGCCGAGCCCTGAGGAACGTGTGAAGATCACGAACAGGATGCTGACAATTTCCGCGAGATCAGTGAACATCGAGATGATACCTTCATCAAACAGGGTCTCGACGGTATTTACGTCATTCACGAATAAGGATCCTGTTTCGCCGCTTCCCTTTTCCGCAAATGCAGAAGCAGGAAGCCGCTGCAGCTTTGCGGCCAGATCCGAGCGCAGCTGATGCGTGACTTTCTGGCCGAAGATCGTGATCAGCCCGCCGCGCAGGGATTCCAGGAAACCGGACAGCACAAGCAGAAGGAAATAATACAGGGCATTCTGAAGCGAAATACCGCTTCCCTCCGCCAGGCTGTCTACGAGCCTTCCCAGGACCAGCGGTGGAATCACGGCAAGAATCACAGAGCCGATGATTGATGCCAGCATCAGAATGGTCATACCGGAATTCTTCCTGATACTGGTGTTCATGGAATTTGCAATCGGGTCACGCATCAAGATCACCTGCTTTCTCCTGGCGGGTCACAAGTTCCCGATAGATCGGCTGCGTCTGCATCAGTTCTTCATGGCTTCCGCATGCAGCCGTTCCCTGATTGAGAAACAACACCTGGTCCATCCTGGAAAAGAGCGCCAGGCGATGAGAGATCAGAAGAATGATGGAATCAGAAGAATACGCCCGCAGATTCCTGAAGATCTGCTCTTCCGTTTTCGGATCCACCGCTGAAAACGGGTCATCAAGGATCATCAGCGGGCGGGCATGGTACAGCGTCCTCGCTAAGGCAATCCTTGCCTGCTGGCCGCCGGACAGTCTGACACCGCCATCTCCGATCAGCGTCTTCACGCCATCCGGGAAGGACTTCAGATCTTCATCCATGCATACCAGAGAGAGGACCTTGCTGATATCGCCTTCTCTGCCTAGTCTGATATTCTCTTCAATTGTTCCGCTGAACAGTTCCGGCTGATGGCCAAGATATGTGACAAAGGATTTCTTCTCGTTCATACATGCATGCCAGTCTTCTGTGCCCCACTGAATCCCGCCGGTATAGGAAGAACCAGGCAGAAACAGTTTTCCAAGTGAAGACTTCCCGCTTGCAACTTCACCGGTGATGCCGATAATCTCACCAGGTTCTGCCGTGAAGGTCAGATGGGAGAACACCGGATGATCTTTGTCATAAGAGAAGGAAACATCCTTTACCTGCAGCGTCTTGCAAGGGGCAGGTTCCGTCTCTTCCGGAAGTTCGGTTTCCTTCAGGAATGGCTTGATCCGCCGCCACGAAACCTGTGCTTTCTGAACCGCATTGAAAAGCTTTGCAGCCTTGGAAGACTTGGAAGCAAGCTTTGTGAAGCAGGCAAGAAACGTAGAGAATGCCGCAATATTCCACACAGTCCATCCGGTTCCTGCTACGTTCTTTCCGCCCAGCCACAGAATCAGCACCACGCTGATGCTGGCGATGATCTGATAGAGGGGCTGAACACTCGAAACCAGAAGATTTGCCCTGGCTTCTTTCTGTTCATAATCCGTGAGAACCCCTTCATACAGCTGGTTGTGTCTGGTTTCCTCACCATAGACCCGGTAGGTCAGCGCATTGGATACCCGGTCGAGCGTTGCCTGGTTCAGTCTGGCTTCGCTCTCCTTGCCCTGGGCACTGACTATTGCGACATATCCCTTCAGCTTAGCAGCAATGAGATACGCAAACGGTGGGAATATCATCACGAGCAGCGTAAGCCGCCAGTCATAGCTCAATAACATCACCAGGTATGCCACCATAACGACACCGGTATCGAAGATTTCAGTCGTGAACTTCCGGATGCCCTCTGTGCACGTATCTGCATCTGCAATTGCCTTGGTCAGCAGGTTTCCGGCACTCTCTTCCCTGACATCTGCAGAAGACAAGAGATTCCGGTACAGCGTTTCTTTCATGTCCCGGCTGATCTCATTGGCAAACCGACGGATATAGAGGCGCTTGAAATAGCGCATGCCCTGCACAAACAGGATAACGAGCACATACGTCATTGCAAGCCGGATCATCTCTGCAGGAGTTCTGGTCTTCTGAATGATGTCGCACAGCATCTGTGCCATCTGTCCTTCAAACCAGGGGCCGGCAGTCATGCCGATATTGTAGAGGACTCCGGTAATCGTGATCAGGATCAATAGACCCTTCTCATTCTGGAAATAAGTCCGGATCTCATCCGGAGATCCTTTCATCTTCCGAGTTTTCTGCATCGCTTCCCCCTATCAAAAACGTCCTGTCAATTACCCCGTCCCGTAAAGGGCCGAGGCTTGTGACTGCCTCCACCAGTACAAGCGTGCTCATATAAGCCTCCTGGTTTCTGCTAGCGAGGATTATACCTCCTGTGGCGTCACATCGCCGGAT
>NZ_VUMN01000019.1 GCF_009696165.1 Stecheria intestinalis
CATCCGGCTTCCTTCCGTTGACACCTCACGATGTCCACGTTGCCTTTGGCTAGCGCTTTGAATCATGCCGCTATACATGCGCAAGGGACTTTCACCCTCGAGTTATCACCCATGTCGGGTGTACTAAGAAAAGGCACATGGGTCAATTTCCATGCGCCTTTCTTTCAGTCATTCTGAATCTTTGATTCCTGCTGCTGATCAGTGCTTTCCGGACTTTCTCAGTGCTTCATAGGAAGCTGCCGCAAGAATCATGGAACCTCCGAGCATCCAGAACCATCTCAGGATACCATCATCGCTGGTATTCGGAGTATACGGTCTTCCGGTATTCGGCGTGTACGGTGTTCTCGCTCCGGTATACGGAGTATACGGAACCGCAGCCGTCACCGGAGTATATGGAGTTTCTCCGCCCGTCTCTGGCGCATACGGTGTCGGAGCGGGAGTAGACGGAGTCGGCGTGGTTGACGGTGCAGGTGCCGGAGTGACTGTCAGAGTTCCGAGAGCTTCGGTAACCTTATAGTTTTCTTTCAGCGTATTGCCCCAGTCAATCGCATATCCATTTGCAGAACTTCCTACTGCGGTCTGAGTACCGGTTGCAGTGACAATGATACTGTCACGAACCGTCATCAGTCCCTCATAATGTGCTTCTGCATTGGTCAGTGCTTTTCCATCATAAGTCTTGCTTGCGCTGCCCGTGGTAATGGTCAGCGGAGCAGGAATAATCTGATATGTTCTCTCCACCGTTCCTGTGTAATTTCCGATACCGGTAACTGTGACCGTCACAGTTCCTGCATCAATCAGATTCTCGCTGTACGCAAGAGTGTAATCCGTGCCTTCCAGGAGAACTGCATCATCTGCATCCGCATGGATGAAGCCAATCAGATCTGAGAAGAAGCTTGCTACTGCATTCATCGCAGAAGCTTTTACTCTTTCAACCGTCACCGGCTGTTTCTGCTCAAGTCCGTTATAGACGACATCCTCCGGCTGGCTGACCGTGAACTTATCCGCATTGGAGATATCCGCAGCAATCACTGTCAGCGTTCCTGTCTTTGCTTCAACGGTGTAGTTGCTTTCCGAAGCCGTGCCATCCCATACCAGGCTGTACGTATTCTCACTATTGCCAACCGAGATCTGAGATCCGGTAGCAGCGAAGCTTACTGTCTCGCCATTGACCAGGCCTTCAATCGTCCCAGCCGCAGTGAGCGGTGTTCCATCGAATTCCTTCTCTGCATCCGGGGTCACGATGAGGATCGAAGCAGGAGTGATCCGATACGTTCTCTCCACAGTTCCTGTGTAGTTTCCGATACCTTTCACAGTTACCGCAACTTCACCGACATTCTTCACATCCTCGCTGAAGGTCAGAGTGTAATCTTTATCCTTTACGAGAGTCTTTTTAGAATCCTTATCGGCCACAGCAGGTTCCTGTGCCTGATCGCGTCCGTTATAGACAAGATCATTCAAGGATTCAACCTCGAATCTCCTCTCATCAGAGATGTCTGCCGCAAGAATGCTCAGCGTTCCGAGATGCTCAGTGATCTCGTAATTGCCCGCCTTGAATCCGAGCTTCTTGTCATAAGCGATCCGGTTCTCTTCCGTGCCGACATCAGTAATCGTTCCTACTGCTTTGAGATTGCTTACTTCACCCTCCACGAATTGATCACCGCTTACCGTGACCTCCGGAGCTGTCAGAGCGGTACCATCATACACTTTGCTTGCGCTTGCCGATGTCAGCATCACTTTTCTCGGAGTAACCGTAAGAGTTCCATTTTCAGTGCTGATGCTGGAGAACTGATCTGTCACATCTTCATCACCTTTCAGGATGACTACGGATGCAATTGCGTTCTCAGCTGTTCCAGCAGATGTGATGCTGCCTCTGATTATCGCAGAAACAGTGAATCCTTCCGGAAGACCAGCATATTCGCAGCTGTTCTTTGTCAGAGCAGTACCGTCATAAACCTTGGAGTCACTGTCAGCAGTAACTGTAATCGCTGCTGCGTTCGTAGTGATCGTCAGGGTTCCCTCTTCTTTTCTGATCTCGTAGTTGTCAGTGCTGAATCCTCTGCCTTCAGTATATTCAATCGGGTTTTTCACACTGCCGGTCTTTGTGATCGTTCCTACCGCTTTGAGATCTGTTACTTCACCAGTTACAAACCCATCTCCGGAAACTATCACGATCGGTGCTGTCAGTGCTGTGCCATCATACTGTTTGCTTGCACTTTCAGACTTCAGATTCACCGTACGCTTGGTAACGGTCAATGTCCCTTTTGCTCTCCTGATATTGGAGAACTGATTGGTAACATCTTCGCCATCTTTCCTGATCACTACGGATGTGACTACGTTATCAGCCGTTCCAGCAGATGTGATGCTGCCGCTTACCATGACGGTCGGAGTGAATCCTGCTGGCAGCCCATTAATGGTGTAAGTACTCTTTGTCAGTACTTCGCCATCATAAGTCTTGCTGTCGCTGCCTGCTGTTACTGTAATGACCGCAGTATTAGCTGTAACCGTCAGCGTTCCCTCAGTCTTCCTGATTTCATAGTTTCCAGCTTTGAAGCCAGTTCCTTCAGTATAGGTAATCGGGTTTTTAGCGCTTCCTGCTTTCGTGATCGTTCCGGTTGCCTTGATATCCGTAACTTCGCCATCCACGAATCCATCACCGCCTACTGTAACATTCGGAGCGGTCAGCGCTGTGCCATTGTATTCTCTGGTCTGGCTTTCCGAAGTCAGCGTTACATTCCGTTTCGTAATGTTCAGTGTGCCGTTATTCTCCGTGATTGTCTTGAACTGATCCGTAACATCTTCGTCACCCTTCTTGATGACTACAGATGTTACTTTGTTTTCAGCAGTTCCGACATCAGTGATGCTGCCAGTTACTGTGACTTCAGCTGTATAGCCATTCGGAAGTCCGATCACCTCAGAGCCTCCCTCAGTCAGAGGGGTTCCGTCATAAGTCCTGGAAGCATTCTTCGCATTGACTACAATCTCATCTTCATTCTGAGTGATTGTCAGAGTGCCTTCGTCCTTCGTGATCGTGTAGTTGACAGCTTTGAATCCGCTCTTTTCCGTGTATCTGATTTCGTTCTTTACGCTGCCAGCCTTCGTGATCGTTCCTACTGCCTTGAGATCCGTCACTTCACCAGTCACGAATCCATCACCTCTTACGGTAACATCCGGTGCCGTCAGAGCCGTTCCGTCAAACACCTTGCTTGCACTGTCAGATTTCAGATTCACAGTACGCTTATTCACTGTCAGCGTTCCGCTCGCAATCTCAATGTTCGTAAACTGATCAGTGACATCTTTGCCATCTTTCAGGATAACTGCAGACTTCACTTCGTTTACGGCAGTACCAGCATCCGTAATCATTCCGCTTACAGTCACTTTCTCAGTGAATCCGTTAGGCAGTCCTTCAATCTTGTAAGTATTCTTAGTCAGAGGGGTGCCATCATAAGTCTTGCTGGCACTATCCGCTGTCACCTTGATGGCTGCAGTATTTGCAGTGATCGTCAGGGTTCCTTCAGTCTTGGTGATCTCATAGTTGCCAGCTTTGAATCGTGCTTCTGCGGTATAAGCAATGGTATTTGCTACACTGCCGACTTTTGTGATGCTGCCGGTGGCCTTGACATCACTTACTTCGCCAGCGACAAACCCATCGCCTGCAATAGTCACTTCCGGTCTCGTCAGAGCGACACCGTCATATGCCTTGCTTGCTGATCCAGAGGTCAGTGTAACTTTTCTCACAGTAACCGTCAGAGTTCCATTTGTCTTCGTGATATTGGAGAACTGATCGGTAACATCTTCGCCATCTTTCCTAATCACTACGGATGTGACTACGTTATCAGCTGTTCCAGTATCAGTGATACTTCCAGTCACTGTTGCTTCCGCCACAAATCCCTCAGGAAGACCAGTGACACTGTAGCTGCTCTTTGTCAGAGCGGTGCCATCATAAGTCTTGCTGTCGCTATCTGCTCTTACTTCAATTGCTGTGGTATTGGCAGTAATCGTCAGTGTTCCTTCATTCGTTTTGATCTCGTAGTTTCCTGCTTTGAAGCTAGTTCCTTCAGTATAAGCAATGGTATTTGTTACGCTGCCGACAGTGGTGATCGTGCCGGTTGCCTTGAGATCCGTCACTTCGCCATCCACGAATCCATCGCCGCCTACTACATTCGGAGCCGTCAGCGCTGTGCCATTGTATTCTCTGGTCACGCTGTCCGAGGTCAGTGTAACGCTCCGTTTGGTAACAGTAAGCTTTCCGTTATTCTTCGTGATTGTCTTGAACTGATCCGTAACATCATTCCCGGATGCATCTTTAATTAGAACTGTTCCAACAACATTATCTGCTGTCCCAGCATTGGTAATACTGCCGCTGACAGTTACATCTGCCGTATAGCCTTCAGGAAGTCCTTTAACGTCCGCAGCGCTTTCAGTCAGAGCTGTGCCATCATAGGTCTTTGACGCATTCTTGGCATTGACCACAATCTCGTTTTCATTCTGTGTGATTGTCAGAGTGCCTTCATCCTTCGTGATCGTGTAGTTGTCAGCTTTGAATCCGCTGTTCTCTGTATATTCGATCGTATTTATTACACTGCCGACTTTTGTGATGCTGCCTGTCGCTTTGAGATCTCTCACTTCTCCATCAACGAATCCATCTCCGTCTACTGAAAGCACAGGCTTTGTCAGCGGTGTTCCATCAAATGCTTTGCTTGCGCTTTCGGATTTCAGCGTAACTGTTCGCTTCGTAACGGTCAGCGCTCCACTGGTCTTTGTAATGTCAGAGAACTGATCTGTGACATTTTCGTTATCTTTCTTGATGACTACTGAGGTAACTATGTTTTCAGCAGTTCCCGCATCGGTAATGCTACCGCTGATCATGACAACCGCGGTGAATCCTTCCGGAAGGCCAGTGATGGTGTAGGAGTTCTTCGTCAGAGCCGTACCATCATAGAGCTTGCTTGCGTTCTCTGCTGTCACCTTGATGGCTGCAGTATTTGCAGTGATCGTCAGGGTTCCTTCAGTCTTGGTGATCTCGTAGTTGCCCGCCTTGAATCCGTTATTCACATTGTATGTGATGGTGTTAGTTGCACTTCCGATCTTTGTGATGCTGCCAGTTGCCTTGACATCACTTACTTCGCCAGTGACAAACCCATCGCCTGTAATCGTTACTTCCGGTCTCGTCAAAGCGACACCGTCATATGCCTTGCTTGCTGATCCAGAGGTCAGTGTAACTTTTCTCACAGTAACCGTCAGAGTTCCATTTGTCTTCGTGACATTGGAGAACTGATTCGTTACATCTTCATTACCTTTCCTGATGACCACGGAGGCAATTACGTTATCAGCTGTTCCAGTATCAGTGATACTTCCAGTCACTGCCGCTTCCGCCGCAAATCCCTCAGGAAGACCAGTGACACTGTAGCTGCTCTTTGTCAGAGCTGTGCCATCGTAGGTCTTGCTGCCGCTATCTGCTCTTACTTCAATTGCTGTGGTATTGGCAGTAATCGCCAGTGTTCCTTCATTCTTTTTGATCTCGTAGTTTCCTGCTTTGAAGCTAGTTCCTTCAGTATAAGCAATGGTATTTGTTACACTGCCGACAGTGGTGATCGTGCCGGTTGCCTTGAGATCCGTCACTTCGCCATCCACGAATCTATCGCCGCCTACTGTAACATTCGGAGCCGTCAGTGCCGTTCCATCATATTCTCTGGTCACGCTGGCCGATGTCAGTGTAACGCTTCGTTTGGTAACAGTAAGCTTTCCGTTATTCTTCGTGATTGTCTTGAACTGATCGGTCACATCATTCCCGGATGCGTCTTTAATTACAACTGTTCCAACAACATTATCTGCTGTCCCGGCATCGATAATACTGCCCGTTACGTTCACCTCTGCGGTGTATCCTTCAGGAAGTCCGGTAACGTCCGCAGCGCTTTCAGTCAGAGCTGTGCCATCATAGGTCTTTGACGCATTCTTGGCATTGACCACAATCTCGTTTTCATTCTGTGTAATTGTCAGAGTGCCTTCATCCTTCGTGATCGTGTAGTTGTCAGCTTTGAATCCGCGGTTCTCTGTATATTCGATCGTATTTGTGACACTGCCAGCTTTTGTGATACTGCCCTTTGCTTTGAGATTGCTAACTTCACCGTCTACGAATCCGTCGTCGCTCGCAATAACATCCGGCCTTGTCAGCGGTGTTCCATCAAATGGTTTGCTTGCACTTTCAGACTTCAAATGCACCGTACGCTTGTTCACTGTCAGCGTTCCGTTTACATTTTCAATTCTAGAGAACTGGCTGGTAACATCCTGATCACCCTTCTTGACGGTTACTGAAGTAACCTTGTTCTCTGCTGTTCCAGCATCTGTAATGCTTCCGCTTACCATTACTACCGCGGTGAATCCTTCCGGAAGACCAGTGATGGTGTAGGAGTTCTTCGTCAGAGGGGTGCCATCATAAGTCTTGCTTGCGCTCTCTGCTGTCACTTTGATCGCCGAAGTATTCTGAGTAATCGTCAGCGTGCCTTCCTCTTTGCTGATCGTGTAGTTATCAGCTTTGAATCCGCTCTGCTCTGTGTATTTGATTTCATTGGTTACACTGCCCGACTCCGTGATCGTTCCTTTAGCTTTGAGATCTGTTACTTCACCAGTTACAAATTCATCTCCGGAAACTGTCACGGTCGGTGCTGTCAGCGCTGTGCCATCATACTGTTTGCTTGCACTTTCAGACTTCAGATGCACCGTACGCTTGCTGATGGTCAGCGATCCATCTACAGTCTGTATTGTGAAGTGATCTGTAACATCGATACCATTATTGCCCTTTACTGCATAGGTACCGGAAATATTATTTGTATAGGTTCCAGCATCTGTCTTTACCGGGCTCTCTGTGGTATAACCGCTGACCGTATAAGTTACGCCATCAATCACAAACGTATCAGTCACTACTCCGGAAGAAGTATGCTCAGTTCCATCATAGATAAATGTCCCGGAATTTGCCGTTAATGTGATCTCTTTCTTCTGTTCCCAGACCGCATACAGATCATTTGCAGATGTATTGTCATTGTCGATACCAATCTTGCTTCCAACATCATACCGGTATCCAGAAGCATCCATCCAGTATGCGAAATAGTATCCAGCCGGAGCTGTGAAGTCCGCTTTTTCCAGCGTAATCGCAGTGTTGTTAGCCCGGCCGTCAACCGTTGTGGTCTTTTCTTCCAGTTCGGACCCTTCCGGATAGTTCGAGTGATATGTGATTGAAGTTAATGGTGAAGTTTTTCCGTAAACAGCGGTAAGTTCAAGATTTCCTGTAATCTTTACCTTGTCTCCCGGGTAATACTTATCCGTACCATAGCCCCAGTAAAGGAATGTCTTGCCBTCCGGAGGAGTAATTCCTGATGCCGGCTGAATATCAGCATACGCATTCTGGGAATACTGCTTGCTGTCAGTCGGAGCCGTTCCTGTACCTTCGCCAAGGCTATATGCAACCGTGTATTTCTCGCCGTTGATATAGTACGGGTACAGCGTAATGTCGCTATATACTTCTGTGCTGAAGTTATAGATGATGTAATCATTGCCGGACTTTGTTGCCCATCCTGCCCATGTATTTCCTTTTGGAACAGTAACAGTATAGGAACTGCTGCCTTCCTTAATGATATTCCCGTCAGAATCTTTTACGGTCGGCATATCATTTTCATTGATCTTGCTGCCGTAACTGATGGTGAGCTGCATCGGATTGCCAGTTCCTTCAAGATTCATATGAACGGTTCCAGTGTATGTCGGAGCAGCCCACTTTGCATAAATCACGACGTCGTTTGAAGGCATGGTACTATTATTGAAATCAAACGGAACCGTGCATTCCTTATCCTTGAACCAGCCCTGGAAAGTATATGCATCTGGAAGACCGTCAGGACGAGAAGGCTTGTAGGAACTAAAGCCTGAAAGCGACTTTTCGAATAAGACCGACTCCTCTTTGCTCACGCAATTGTAGTTGTAATATGCCAGTTTATAACTGTTACGTGCATACCGAATATACAGATCATCTCTAAAGGAAGTTGAATTGCCAGCGGATGTAGAGTTCCAATCAGAAGAATTGGTTGGGGTTCGGCTTGTTACTATAAAACTATCAACAGTAAATCCCTGGTATTTTTCAGTAAAAGTCCAGGTAGAACCATTCCAACCTAAACTCGTCTCTGTTTCGTTGGTCGGTCTGTCGTAACTGTAGGTCCCATCCAGATTCTGCTTATAATGGCGAATCCAGGTATCACCTGACGGTTTTTCACCATATAGATTCAGAACGGTTCCATTGTCTCTAAGAATAAAGGAATCAAGAAAGGTCAATCGTGTCCCTGAAGGATTATTCCGCTGATCAAGAGCGTCATACCATGCATATTCTTCAGGCCATGTATATTCATTCTGTGCAAGAGTCTGTCCATAAAGGCCAGTGTAGGTCTTATATAAGCTCCAATTTCCACCCCACCAACCGTTTTTCCATGTGTAGTATTCAATGGTGAGCAGATTCCGGTCATAGTATACGTTCAGAATCGTTGTTCCATCACCATTGATGGTTACGGAGGTGGATTTTGAACTGTTATAACTGAATCCTGTGTAACCTTTATTCTGATCTGCATATTTCGGTGAAGCATAGCTTCCGGTTTTACCAATGCGCGTTGCTGACTCTGCGTAGTCATAGGTCTTCTCAGTGTCTTCAGCATTCTTGCTGTCATTGACAGACTGCTTCCAGAATATGACAGTATATTTAGTATCTGGGCTTGCTTCCCACACCGCATACAGAGTGGTATCTTCTGAAATCGTGCTGCCGAATGCATATTCAGAACCATCTTCAGAAACAGACCAATGTTTAAAGGTATAGCCAGGTCTCGTCGGTGCTTCCGGTTTTACTGTATTCTTTCCTGCCGCAACGAATACAGGCTTCACATAGCTTGCTCCTTTGCCGCTGGAGAAATACAGATAATGGCCTTCTTCGACCTTCGGATACAGTGTCACGTTATGATCAGAAAGCGTAACAGACTTGACTATTTTGGTCGGTTCAGCTTCTGTGTACCAGCCGGTCACAGAGTGTGTGGAATCCAGCGGAATCGCAACATCTTCAGCGCTGATGACGTCTCCGCTGACGCCTTCCTTCGTAGTGCTGACTCTGCCCTGATTATCCAAGAAGAAGACATAATATGCCTGCTGGAAAACCGGATAAAGATGGACCTCTCCCGTTGTGCTTACAGATGCTGCCAATGTGCCGAACTCGCCTGGATCTCCTTCCTGAATGGAAGAAACACCCTGCGTATAGGACCAGCCAAGGAATTTGCTGCCGGTCTTTTCAGGTGTGGTCGGCGCATAAACCGTTTCGCCGTCTTTGACTTTCTGTCCTTCGTCAATCGCTTTTCCGTCTGCATCATGGAAAATATAAGTAGCGATTGCTGGAGTGTCTTTGCTGGAAATAACATAGATCGAGAAATGGTCTGCAGAGAATTCTGCTCCAGCCGCGGATACATCCGCATTGCCGACTACCTGTACATTTCCGTTGTCCTCTTTATGAAGCACTTCCTGTGTACTGGTTTCTGTGCTTGCAAGTGCTCTGCGCGGTTCCAGTGATACCGATACTGCTCCTTCCGGCTGTACTTCATTGCCATTTGAACCAATGAAGGTAATATCTACTGCCATGGCATCAATGACTTCCTGATCTTCAGAAGCGGTCTGCTCAGCTGCTGCAATTGCTTCCGAGCGAGAGACATATGCAACCTTCATCTCCGTGCCAGTTCTGAAGGTATTTTCACCATAGCTGACAGTTACGGTCATCTGGCTTGTAGAGCCGTTGAAAGAACCTGCAGGCAGGTATTCCGGTTCAGGTGCTGCTGTTGCTTCTGGAGTCGCTGACGGTTCCGGTGTCATGGTCGCTTCCGGCGCTGCTGCTTCCGCAGTTTCCACCGGAGCAGCCGATTCAGCCGGAGCTGGCGTCTCTTCCACTACGGGGACTGCAGATGCTTCCGGAGCTTCTGCAGGAATCACAGTCGGCTCACTGACCGCAGCTGGCGTCGGTGCTGGAGTCGCCGCAGGAGCTGGAGCTGGCGTTGCAGCCGGCGTCGGTGCAGGTGCTGCTTCCTGGACAGGAGCTGTTTCTTCTGCCGGTACCTGCTCCTCAGCAGGTGCCTCTTCAGCAGGAGCTGCTGTCGTGATCACCGGTTCCTCAGTAACCGGCTCTGCAGGTGCTGCAGATTCTGCAGGTGCCTCCGTGCTTGCAGGCATGCCCGTGTCTTCAGCAACGATCGTGGCGATCGGCGAGAGGAACATTGCCATTGCAATTGCAGAATTCAAGCATGATTGCAGGATTGAGTGATGCTTTTTTCTGTTCTTCCCCATAGTTTTACCCCTCCTTACAGAGAATTCATTCAATCAAAAAGCAATTTCTCGGATCTCGTAGAGAAAAAGAAGCTTTTTACACTTTCTATTATCTGGAATTCATCCCTCCAATTACGGCATTTCACGTCGCAGATCATGCATCTCACGCTGTCCGTCCCGCAGGCAATAGATCAAGCGTGAAGGCTGTGACAGAAGTGCAGAAAAAGCGCATTGCAAAAGGGTTTTGAGATATTCTCGACATTTATAATGCGAATCAGCGAATTCATGCATGCAGGTCTGCGATTCATATGCTGCGAGATCCAGAAATGCTTTATTAACGCTGTTTAATTATGAATTTTGCAGGGTATTATCCAGCTGGATTTGTGAAAACATTCTGATTTGCGCAGAGATCAGCCTCTGTTTCTGGATTTGTCCCTCCACCATGCAAAAGGTTTCAGATTCGTCGGATGAACCTGAAGCGCAGAAAAAAGCCGGTGCCTTTCGGCATCCGGCAGTGTGGGACAGCTCAGCCAGAATGGTTCAGATATAGAAGAATTCTGGAGGTAAAGGAATGATTTGATTCGTCAAAGCGGAATTTTGCCGAACCTCCGTACTTCTCACAGATATCCTTCACAGCATTGAGACCATAGTTCTTTCCGAATCTGACAGACTGGAAGGCATCTGCATCCTGATATGTCTTCTCCGGCTGATAGTCAGAAGACGGATGAATCTGATCACAAGCATTTTCTACCAGAAGGGCAAGCCTGGATCCCATGACTTCCGCTTTGACCCTGATCCACCTCTCTCCTTCTACCGTTTCATTCGAGAGAATTGCATTCTCCATGATATTCCCGAACAGGATCGTCAGATCATTTGCATCAATGGGCACTCTCGGCACATCAGCCATGACTTCACAGGTAATTTCGTTGTCCTGCGCCCAGCCAACATAATACTGAAGCAGATTGTTCAGAACCTGGTTTTCGCAGAACTTCTGTTTTGTAACCAGTTCTGCTTTCTTTGCGATCTTCTCAATATATGCCTTCACCTTCTGCGGATCGCCAGTATCTGCCAGCTGATAGAGCTTCGTCAGATTATGCGTCAGATCATGCTGCTGACGGCGGGCTGCCTCGATTTCATGCTCGATCTTCTGATACTGCATCACTTCAGAATCATGAATGCGCCGCATCTCTTCCTGTTCGCTGCGGATCAGACTTTCCCTCATCAGAAAGGCATAGTACAGCAGCAGAATCAAGCCGATGAATAATAAAAGCGGTGTGATTTCCGTAAACCTTCCATCCACTGCATGAAAGTAGATCATGTAAATCACGATGATCGCAAAATACGCAAAAATCAGATAGATCAGAAGAAGGCTTTCCCTTTTCAGCACTCTGGCATTATAGAGCTTCAGATATCTGCGAAGAATATCCCGATTGATGATGTAGCCTATCGGGGTCAGGATCATCATGATCAACAGCAGAATCAGGATGTCAATCGGCTGAAATCCTCCGACCACCAGTGTCGGGTGAAGCGGCTGCAGCAGGCAGCGCACCAGGAACTGCTCCACGACCATGAAGATCGAATGGACCATGACCAGCATCTTCTTCTGAAACGGTTCCTGAATCAGGAAGAAATAAGTGCCCATGAAACCAAGCACCAGGATCAGCATATATACGTCGGTATAGATGTTAATATCAACTTGCTCTGTTCCAGACATCAGGTAGGCAAGAACCGGGAACAGAATCGTGACCCCGATCAGGGCAGCAGACACACTCCATACCGTCTTTTTCCGGTCATATCGGAATGACTCTTCATCAAATGGGATGAAAGTCATCAGAAAAGCCGGGAATATCTGCAGAAAGAATCCCAGCGTCTGAAGCACATACTGAATGATCATACCGTGAAACCAGTTCTTCCGGAAAGATGGAAGAAAATGAAGTCATCATAGGCTGCCCGGATCTCATCACGGTCTTTTCTCGACAGCATGATCTGAACCCCGTTCTTCAGGACACACACATCTCTCTGCATGCGCTCAATGAAGTCCGCATTGACAATCATGCCTCTCTGCACCTTCAGGAAGCTGTCATTCAGCTGCTGCTGAATGTCAGAAAGTCTCATGTACGCAGAAACCTCTCCGCCCTTGCGAAGAAAGATCTGAACCTGATGATTGTCACTGCTGATATAAGCAATATCCTCCAGATAGATCATCTGCGAGTTCTTTCCGGTCTTCAGCAGCAGCGCGGGTTTGGCATTCTGCTTCTTCCTGATCCGATCGAATACATCGCGAAGCTTGTCGGTCGTAATCGGCTTGACCAGATAATGCAGAGCATTCATCGAAAACGCTTCGATCGCATGCGAAGTGCTGGTCGTGGTGAACACCACTTCTGTCCGTGGGGATACTTCCCGCATCTGCCTGGCCGCATCCATGCCGTTTTCTTTCGGGAGGTACACATCCAGAAAGGCAATGGAAAAATACGGCTCCTTCTTTGCTGCCGCAATCAGATCTCCGATTGAGTTATAGCACTCCGCATTGCGGGTCGGATCCCATCCCTGAAGCGCAGAGATGAATTCCTCTTTTTCCTGCTGGTCATCTTCCAGTAATGCAATTCTCATATGGGTACACCTCTCGGTTAGTCCTATTTTATAACTTCCTGCAGAAAAAGAAGATCCACAAGCGCAGGATGCACAGATTTCCGACGTAAAACGCCTGATTTCCGCATCCGATTTCTATGGCTGCTCCATAATCTTCCAGTTTCTTCGCTTCCTGGTCAGAATGATTCGAGCAATGATGCATGGTGCGGTACAATAATACCGGAGAAAACGATATGGAAATCGTGTACGTAAAAACCCTGAAAGAGATGAAGGAACGGCTTTCGAGCGCACCGGAAGACCGTTCCCGGTGGATCATTCTCGGTGATCCGATTCACCATAAAGCCCAGCTGATGATTGCGCTGGAAAAGCCGATGGACAAAGAAGCACAGAGCGGCTATTGTGCCCAGTACGACAATTACGAAACCGACGAAACCAGATGGAGCGGAGAAGAACCTCTGACTTACGAAGAAGCGAAGAACCAGGCCCTTTCCTGGCTTGATGAGCTTCTTTCCTGAAGAGAAAGGGAGGGGTTATGAAAACGGCTGGCAAGATCATGACAGCGGCAGCGGCAATTGCCGGTGTCTATGCAGCAATGTATCTGGGTTCCATGCTCACAGTGGAGGATCCGGATATCATTGCAATCTACGGAAAAGAAACTGCAGAACCATCTTCCTTCCAGGCAGAGCTCTTCGGAAGAGATATCAGCAGTCACGTAGCGGTCCGCACCGATCTCAATCCTGATCGGGTCGGCACCTACAGAACAGACTATACATTGAAAGTCCTTGGGATCCCGATTCGCACGGTCCATGGACAAGTCTCAGTAAAGGACGTGGAAGCACCCATCATCACGATGGCGGATCATCCGACTGTCTTTACGAAAATCCATGAAGACTGCTCCTTGCCCGCATATACCGTAACCGACAATTATGATTCTCCCGATCAGATTTCCGTGAGAATCGGAGGCGGAGCAGATCTTGATACTGCCGGAACTTATGAATGCATGCTCATAGCTTCTGATACTTCCGGCAATTCCAGTTCAAGAAGACTCACTCTCATCGTCGGAGACATCCGCGATGAAGATTTTCAGCCAGGAAGATTCCATCTCTCAGATTATGATTCTTCCGGAGTGATTCTGCGTCCGCACGGTGATTCCATCTCTGATCAGGACTTTGAAGGAGTCATCTTCTCCGGGGATTCCAATATCGTGAATATGAGCATGAGCGGACATGTGCCCAGCAATCAGGCCTTGGCAAGATATGCTATGTGTCCTTCCACGTTTGACCTGCCGGTATTCTACCGCAATGAGATGACCTATAAGAATCTCACCCAGTGGACAGGAATTCTGAAGCCCGATATTCTGATTCTCGAAATGGGCTTATCCGAAGTCAAGGAAGGTGATGCCATCCGGGAAGCAGAAGCTTATGAAACCTGCATTGACCAGCTGCTGAATGCTTCTGAAGACACCAGGCTGATCATCTGCTCGCTCTGGCCGGTCAGAGATGATGACAATGAATCCGGGGCGTCTCAGGAACTGATCAACCGGCTCAATTACTGTCTGCTGAAACTGTGTGAGAAGAAAGGCCTGCACATGATTGATGCAGACACCGTTCTGAAAGAACAGAACGGATACGGATATCGTGATTATTATGCCGAAGATGGATATCATCTGAACGCTGCTCAGTTTCCGATCTTCGTCAATTATGCCAGGGAGGTCATTGCGCCATGAAACTTCAGAAGATTCTGACGGCAGCTATGGTCCTAGTCAGCCTTTCTGCCTGCCGCACAGAGGAACCAGCTGACAGAGAAGAGCTGACAGTCTCATCAATTGCCGACGCTCTGCTGGAATGCTATGATGTCCCGATGACAGAAGAAGACTCTGCTTCGCTTGAGAACCTGCTCAGAATTTCGCCTGACAGCTTCAGCGATGCCAAGGGATATCTGTCTGAAGAACAGGATGGGCAGCTACTGTTTGTTGCAGAAGCAGCAGATGATGAAACTGCTGCTGAGATCTATGATGCGATGAGCTATTATCTTTCTTCGCTGCAGAACACCGCATCCATGTACAGCCCGAATGAGCTGAAGATGCTGAATGACGGATATCTTGTCACGAGAGAGCATTTCGTGATTCTATCGGTCTGTGCAGACCGGACAGCAGTAGAGAAACAGGCAGCTGCTATTTTCTGAAAACAGGAAGGAACAATATGGGAACAATACTGATCCAGAGCGAAACAACCAGAGACCCGATCAGCCTGATCGGCCGAGAAGCAGGAGTCTGCTGGAATGCGGATATTGAAGACGCTGAAAAAAACTATAAGCGCGGCATGAACTGCCTGTCTTCCGGGCATGGAAGAACCTGGGAATATCCTCAGGTCTATCTGGTGCTTGATGGCTACAGTGCGCGGGTCATCCGTGAGCTGTATACGCACATCGGCGGCTCGCCGACACGTCTTCAGGCAAGCACCAGATATATCAATTATGAAAAAGGCTTTGCCTATGTCACTCCCCCCTCGGTAGAGAGAGATACTGAAGCAAAGCGAGTCTATGATGAAGCAATCTCTTCCATCACCGATGCCCTGCAGAAGCTGGAAGCACTTGGCGTTCCGAGAGAGGACTGCGGAATGCTGCTGCCGCTCGGCATGGAAAGCAAAGTCGTGCTCAGAACGAACCTCCGGAACCTCATCGATATGGCGCACCAGCGCCTCTGCACGCGAGCATACTGGGAATACCGCCAGCTCATGCAGGACATGGTCCATGCACTAGCGGAATATTCCGAAGAATGGCGTTACCTGACTGATCATTACTTCGTTCCCAAGTGCGAAGTCACCGGCTTCTGTCCCGAGGCAAAGTCCTGCGGCAGAAAACCGAAGAAAACAGAAATTTAACCCCGAATTGACGAGGCTCTGCTATCAGAGACCGGTCAGAAATGCTATCTTATCGTTGCAGGGCGATGAGTAACCTGCAGATCAGAAACAATCAATCCTGCTGTCCAGCAGGATTTTTATGTTATCTGCAGAGGCTGAGATATACTTTGGTTCCAGCAAGCATATCTTCGTGGGCTTCTGCCAGTGCATCCATCAGATCTTCACACGCATCAAAGTCTTCCGGAAGATCGGTCATGATCACAAGCAGATACGGATGTTCTGGTTCATAGATGATGCCGCCATCCACCGTCGCTTCAAGGTCTTCCATGCCATCGTCATAGGAAATCCATCCCGCTTTGGTCCGTGTTGTGACCCCAAGCTCGCTGTAATATGGGTAAATGATGGAATAGTTCGGAGATTCATACCAGGACGATACCGCCTGTCCGATCTCATCCTGTTCAAACCATGCCGAATTCAATGCCCAGAGCTTTGCCAGCTCTCTTGCAGAATAGGATGGATACATCTCTTCTGCAATGTCAGTTCTGACCCCTGCTTTCCGGCACCAGCTGCGGATATATTCTTTCCCGTACGTATTCCTGAGATACTCATAAGCATCATTATCGCTGTACAGAATTGCCCGTTTCATGGCATCGGCCTCTGCATTCACAACCTGCGGATATTCTGCCGCCAGACTTGCCACATAGAAAGCTTTGATCGAACTAGCTGAATAGTAAATCACATCCGGCTGATAGGAAAGCCGGACTCCGGAATTGAGATCTTCCAGAATGAAGCTCACGGAATATCCCGCTTCTTCCAGCTCATCCACTGCTTCATCCAGTTTCACTTCGGTTTCTTCGTCCAGTGTGATCCCGTCCGATAATTCAATCTCATCAGAATCCGCGATCTCGTCAAGATCCTCTTCCAGCATGCTCAGAGTTACATCGTCTCTTTCCCTCAGCGGTACAATCATGCTTACCTGTTCCGCCGGCTGTGAGCTGATTTCTGCGGGAAGAGGTGCTGGTTCCCCTGTTCCTGCAATCAGCAGGCAGAACAGATAAAGCCCTCCTGAGACAATCAGCCCCCGGAAGGCTTTTCGGATCTGATTCAGTTCGTGTTTCAGTCCGGTGCTCACGCGGTTTCGATCTCCCTGCCCTGAGCCAGCGGTTCAATCAGCTTCGTGACTACGAGCACAGCCTGACGATGAGCCTGGTTCTTCAACCTCTCCAGGTCAGCATTCTGCTCCACATCTTTCCGCGCTGCTTTGATCGCTTCTGAGATATCCTCTTTGTCATTCCAGTTGAACAGCGCATTATGCTCATCATAGAAACGAAGCGAATCCGTATCTACATCGATGGACTGGATCGTTGTCTCCGGCAGCTTCACCGTGATCTTCTGCGGGGTTACTGAAACTTCTGCCATGGAAAGATCAATACCCGCCCGGATCACTGCGGAGTAGATCATCGAAAAGCTTCTTCTGGTCAATAAAGGCAGGGAACCTTCCTTATACTTGACCAGGTTCACATACTCAAGACTGCACGTCGTCAGATCGCTGCACTCGCTCAGCTTGGACTCCAGGAAGTCCGTCGTGATCTCCGCCTTTTTCTTCCTGGCTGACATGGAATGGCTGATCACCATGCCGAGCGCGAAGCTCAGCGCAATCACCAGAATTGTCAGAATCACATTATTCATATCTTTCTCTTATCCCTCTCTGCAGCAGGAATTGCATCCGCTTCTTCAGTATACACAGTTCTCAATCGGATTGTTTTTCCGCGAGAAACCCATTCACATATGTCTCGTAAAGCTTCAGTTCTTCGCTGTCTGTCAGCTCTGCATCATCCGTTCCGGTTCCATTCACCGCACTGATTACCGCACCATCCCGGATGAAGAAGACGGCAGGAACATACAGCTGTGCCTCGCCATTCTCATCTGTCAGAAGATACTCCGAGAGCTGCTGAACCACAAGATCATATCCAGGCAGATCCTGATTGCTTGTCCATTCCGGATCCTGTCTGGTATTGATATAGAAAACCTTCCTGCCGGTGTCTGCTGCCGCCTTCGCGAGCAGCGGAACAGCCGTCTGGCAGAACGGACAGCTCTCAAAGCCAAAAAATACCGTCATAGTTTCCCCGTCTTCCATTGCTTTCAGGAAATCCGCGGTCTCCGTTTCATAGAAGGATGTCTGCCTTGCCAGGCTGTAACCGCTCATATCAGCGTAAGACTGCGAGTCACATCCGCTTAACAGCAGCACCCCAGCAAGCCAAAGCAATCCCGGTTTTCTCATTCCATCCTCCAGTTCACAGAAAACATTTTCTATAATTTACCGCACCCTCATGAAAAAGTCGATCCTCTCATTTTCTGATTCTGATTGCAGAAATCCCGGCAGATACTTGCAGTTTTATTTATTTTGTATACAATACTTTTGTAGACAATATAAAGGAGGACAGAAGATTATGAATATCTATGACTACACTGTTCCTGCTGCAGATGGCAGCACCGTATCCCTCAAAGACTATGAAGGCAAAGTACTTCTGATTGTGAATACTGCCACCGGATGCGGTTTTACTCCGCAGTACAAGGATCTCGAAGAGATCTATCATGACGATCATGAAAAAGGGCTTGAGATTATCGATATCCCGTGCAACCAGTTTGCCGGTCAGGCCCCAGGATCTGATGAAGAGATTCATCAGTTCTGCACTCTGAAATATCATACCGAGTTCCCGCAGATGAAGAAGAGCGATGTCAACGGTGAGAATGAGCTTCCGCTCTATGGCTATCTGAAGAGCCAGAAAGGATTTGAAGGATTCGGCAACGGCGTAAAGGCACTTGCCATGAGCGCAATGCTGAAGAAAATTGATCCTGATTACAAGAACAACCCTGATATCAAGTGGAACTTCACGAAGTTTGCCGTCGACCGCAAGGGCAATGTTGTTGCCCGGTTTGAGCCGACCGCAGACATGAAAGAAGTAAAGGCCTGCGTGGAAAGCTTATTATGAGTGATCGTCTGAGACTGGATCATCAGCTGTGCTTTCCTCTGTATGCATGTGCCAGAAAGGTCACCGGCCTATATACCCCATATTTCAGGAAGCTTGATCTGACCTATACGCAGTACATCATTTTCCTTGTGCTATGGGAACAGGATGGCATCAGCGTAAGCCAGCTCGGAGAGAAGCTCTACCTTGACAGCGGCACACTGACACCGCTGCTCAAGAAGATGGAAGCGAAGGGATGGATCAGGCGTACCCGCAGCGATGAAGATGAGCGAGTCGTCAAGATCACTCTGACCAGAAAGGGAAAAGAACTTGAGAAACAGGCAGAAGAAATTCCCGAGAAAATCGGTGCCTGCATTCCGCTGAAGTCTGAAGAAGCAGAAGAACTTTACCGTCTTCTTTATCAGATTCTGAAAAATGGAGATGAGAGTCATGAGTGAGCAGAAAGCACGAGAACAGATCATCATCCGCACCAGCGCCATCGGCATTGCCGCCAATGTCCTGCTGGCCGGCTTCAAGTTCACCGTCGGAACGATGAGCAATTCCATTGCCATCATGAATGATGCGGTGAATAACCTGAGCGATGCATTGTCTTCTGTGATCACCATCATCGGAACCCGGCTTGCCGGAAAGAAGCCTGACAAGAAACACCCGATGGGCTATGGAAGAGTGGAATACCTGAGCGCACTGATCATTTCCGTGATCGTTCTGTATGCAGGCGTTTCTTCTCTGGCAGATTCCGTGAAGAAGATCATTCATCCGGAAATCGCTTCCTATGCTTCCGTAACCTTCGTGATCCTGATCGCCGCGATTATCGTGAAATTCCTGCTTGGCCGCTACTTCACCAGAGTCGGAAAGCAAGTCAGCAGCGGTTCGCTTGAAGCAAGCGGATCTGACGCATCCAATGATGCGATCATCTCGATTTCAGTACTCGCATCCGCTCTGCTTTACCGATTCACCAGCATTTCCATTGAAGCCTGGGTCGGTGCTGTCATTGCAGTGATGATCATCAAATCAGGAATCGGTCTTGTGCAGTCTACATTGAGCACGATTCTCGGCGAACGGATTTCTCCGGAACTTTCAAAATCCATCAAAGCAGCGGTTGCCAGTTTTCCGGAAGTCAGCGGTGCTTATGATCTGATTCTGAATTCCTACGGACCGGATCAGTATGTCGGTTCCGTTCATATCGAGATCCCGGATACGATGACCGCAGGACAGATTGATGATCTGGAGCGTGAGATTGCTGCAAAGATCTATCACGAATTTCATGTAGCGCTGACCGGGATCTCAATCTATTCAATCAGTACCGCTGACGACCATATCAAAGAGATCAGGTCGAAGATTACCGAAAAAGTCATGAATCATGAGGGTGTTCTTCAGATGCATGGCTTCCATGTCGAAGAAGACACGAAGCAGATATTCTTCGATGTCGTGCTTGACTTCAGCTATGACCGCAAAGCTTTGTATCAGACGATTCTGAATGAAGTGCAGACCCTCTATCCGGATTACACGATTCATATCCAGATGGATGTAGATGTCAGCGATTAAGAGCAGGAAATCCTGCTCTTTTTCATTCAGTCGTACCGCGCATGGATTCGGGCAATTCTGTTTCATTGCAATCCGACTGAACTATCATTCTTTATGTTCCCCTGTCTATCGGCTCAATCACATCCTGAAGACACCGGTTCTGCCGACCTCACAGATTCTGTATCACCTTCTGTGGAGACGCTGAAACGATTGCCGGATAAAAACGATTGATCAAGCAGAACTCGGAACAATCAGATCGCAGATCCAGAACCCCCCTCGAGTTTCTCAGTCATGCCATCGCTGTTCCATGAATCCGTTATAATGATTTCATGAAACTATTTTCGCAATATCAAGATCTTCCCTCACAGATCTATATTCTCTTCTTCGGAAGAATTGTCACCAGTCTTGGTTCGATGGTCTGGCCGATGCTTACCATGATTCTGAATCAGAAGATGGGGATGTCTGCCAGTGAGATCTCTCAGATTATCGTTCTTGCCGGAATCATCATGATCCCGGCTTACCTGCTTGGCGGAAAGCTGGCGGACCGTTTCAGCAAGAAGCGGAATATTGTCCTGCTTGATTCCCTGTCCATCGCTTTCTACATCATCAGCGCATTTCTGCCATTATCCATGACCGTAATCATTCTGATTATTGCGGCTGCTGTTTTCCAGAGCATGGAACAGCCTAGCTACAATGCCCTGGTTGCTGATCTCACGTACACAAAAGATCGGGAGCGGGCATATTCCATGCTTTATCTCGGTTCCAACCTCGGTCTGATCCTTTCTCCGACCATCAGCGGTTTTCTGTTCCGGAATTACCTCTGGCTTGCTTTTCTGATCAGCGGCATTGCCATTGCAAGCTCCACAATTCTGATCCAGCTGAAGATCAATGACATCACACCGGTTCACGACGAGTCCGAAGAAGCCTCCTACCAGACTGCCAGAGAAGATGCCAGTCTGCTTTCCATTCTGAAAGAAAACAGAGTGCTCCTCCTGTTCGTGATCTGCACCGGACTTTATCAGGCAGTATATATGATGTGGGGCTATCTGATGCCGCTTGATCTCGGCAGAATCCATGGTGAAAATGGTGCCGTCATCTACGGCACCATCAACAGTCTGAATTGTCTGATTGTTGTTCTGTTCACGCCTCTGATCACAAGGCGGTTTTCTCGTTTTCATGAACCGGAGAAGATTCTCATCGCATTGCTGATGATCGGTCTCGGCTATCTCATCTTCCTTCTGAATGAAGGCCGAATCCCGTTTTACTATGCAGCGATCATTCTCTTTACCTGGGGAGAAATCTTCGAAACCATCTCCGATGCACCCTATGCTGCAAACCGCATTCCTTCCAGCCATCGTGGAAGGATCAGCGGCTTTTCCACCGTCATCCAGTCATTTATGGCAGGCGGATTCGAACTGGCGATCGGAACCCTTTATGATCACTTCAGCCCCGCAGCAGCGTGGGCTTTCGTGCTTGCCGCTAATGCTATCGCGGCACTTCTCTGCCTTATGCTGATCCGCCAGGACCGCAAAGCATATCCGGATCTTTATGAATGATCCTTTTCCACCGAAAAATTTCCGACTGCTTCATCTCCCGATGCACTGACAATATAAGTTCCGGGATCGGGACTGATGTGATAATCATTCTCACCGCTGATTTCTTCTTCTGAAGAAACCGGATTCAGTTCTTCATCCAGCAGGGTAACCGTAAGGCTTCCCTCTTTCAGATTCGTTGTGATATGCAGCGTATCCCCGGCTTCAAAGGTCATCTCCTGTTCCAGATACGTACTTTCCGGGCTCTCGGAAACAAATGAAATCTGTTCTGCATTCCGGGTTTCTTCCGGCAGCTTTTCGCTCTGCTCTTCCGGTGTGCAGCCAGCCAGCAGAATCATTGCCAGAAACAGCTCTTTTTTCATCCGGCGAGCTCCTTCATAGCCTGTTCAATTTCTTCTTTTCCGGCATGCAATGCGCCCTGAATCATCTCTGCACTGCCCCCGCCACGGCCATTCAGTTTCTGATTCAGTTTTCTGCTGAGATCTCTGAGATTCACTTCATCAGACAGAATCACATAATGCACCGCATCCGGATCCTCAGAGAAGACAGCAGCAGTATGGCAATGTTTTTCTTCCATCAGCCTTTTGGCAAATCGGCGCATCGAATTGGAATCCATGCTCATCTCAAAATCCAATAGCAGCTTCTGATCTGATTCAAATAAACCCATTCTGCTTTCTGCATAGGCAGCACTCAATGCCGACAGAACAGCTTTCTGCTTTCCCTGTTCTTCGATCAGCCGGCTGACTGCAGAAGCAGTCTCATACGGCTTTGCAGAAAGCAGATGCGAAATCTGACGGTTATTCCGGAAAATGGTCTGGTAGTCCCGCAATGCTCTTCGGCCTGCCGTCATCTCGATCCTGGCACCGTCTTTGCGGTTCTGCAGCGACAGCAGCTTGATCACGCCGGCTTCACCAGTCCTGGCAAGATGCGTTCCGCAGCAGGCACATACATCTGCGCCTGGAATCGTTACGATTCTTACTGTTCCATGAAGCTCTTTCTTGGAGCGGAACTCCAGTTTCTTTAATTCTTCTTCCGAAGGAAATGTGATTTCCACAGGTACGTTCTTCCAGATTACTTCATTTGCAGCATCTTCAATCTCTTTCATCCTCTCTTCATTCATCGGCCCGCTGAAATCCAAGGTGATCACTTCCGGTCCGAGATGAAACCCGATATTCTCATATCCGTATTTCTGATGAATCAGCCCGCTGACAATATGCTCGGAAGTATGCTGCTGCATATGGTCAAACCGGCGTTCCCAGTCCAGAATGCCATGAACCTTCTGGCCTGCTTCAAGCACAGCATCGGTCACATGAACAATCTCACCGTTCACTCGATGCGTATCCAGCACGGCAATGCCATTCAGCGTTCCATGATCTCCCGGCTGGCCGCCGCCCTCCGGATAGAACGCGGTATCATCCAGAACCACTTCGTAGCATGACCCCTTCGGAGTGCATTTCACCACTTCTGCATCAAACTCCCGGCAATAGGGATCACGGCAGAACAGCTCATTCATTTCCTGCATCACTTGTATTCCTCACTATGCCTATTCTACCGGAAACTTATCCTTTCAGCACCGGAAGCGTGCTGCCGCCATAAGGCATCACGATCACCGACGCATCCGGTCCTTTTTCATTCAGCGCATGATCCAGTGCCTCCTGCACGCTCGCATAAGGGATAAGACATGTCTCTCTCACAATTGCAGGATCCATCTCACTGACCAGGTCGATTTCTCCTTTCAGCACCTGCTGTGCAATCGCAGCCGCCTTATGTCCGCCGAGTATGAAGTGCTCCTGGATTTCACGGACCATCAAGGAAGGAGACTTATGTCTCATCCAGTCTTCAAAATGAGATTCCCCGAATCCTTCCCGGCACGAACCAGCAAGAATGATGATGCCGCCAGGCTTCACCGCATGCCCAGCATTGGCCAGTGCCTTCTGGGTCTGATACAGATTCAGATCCTTCGGAGATCCGCCCTGGCTGACCAGAACGATATCAGCGCGTTCTCTGATCGGAACCTGATAGATCGAATCCAGAAACCGGCAGGCATCCCGATGAGCCAGAATCGGATCACCTGCACTTGCATGCAGAATTCTCTTCCTGGGGCTCACTACCACATTCAGAATGAAGTCAATCCCCGCCATCCTGCCCGCTTCTTCAATGTCTTCCCGGACCGGATTTCCATCCAGATGTCCGGCATAAGCTCCGGGATCCGTCATGAATCGGTGATTGCAGGCAATTGCCTCTCTGACCGAGCAGCCTGGCATGACTGCCTTTGCCCCGCCGGAATAACCCGCAAAATAGTGATACTCCACATTGCCGAGACAGATAATCCGATCCGCCTCTGCAACTGCTTCTGAAATGATGACCGGAGTTCCTCTGGTTGTTGTACCGAGATTCCTGAACCCGCACTCTGAAGAATTCACGCAGGCGATTCGCCCATACGTCTCTCCCATCACATGCTGCATCTCTGCTTCACGCATCGGCCGATGGCTGCCTAAGGCAAATACAAGCACAATATCTGAATCCGGAACTCCCGCCTGATTCAATTCATCCAGAAGTGCAGGCAGCACTTTCCATGACGGCATCGGTCTGGTCAGATCACTGGTTACGATCGCGATTTTCTCTCCTCTGGAACAGAGATCTTTCAGGCGCCCGGTGCCGATCGGGTGTTCCAGTGCCTGATGAATCAGAGCCTGTTCGTCTCCCGTTTCCGGAACATCCGATAAAACCAGAATCTGCTTCAGATTCCGATCAGGTACTTCTGCCGATTGAGTGCCATTGCCGAATCCCAGTTCCAGCTTCATAAGAGATACCTTCCTTGCAGTCTCATTATAATGGAGTTCAGCCCGCTCGTTCCTGCATCTGTTCTGCAGTCATCCCCTTCGATCTCAGAATTCCGATCCCTGCTCCGATCAATGCCGGAATGATCCAGCAGAGATCTGCCGAAGGAGGAATCGAGGCAATCGCATCACTCAGCACCGGGATAGAAATACCAGCAGACTGCAAGCCAAGAAGAACCGATACAGCTGCGGTAAACCAAATGGTCCATGGATAGATCTTCGGTACCGAAGCGATTTTCTCATTAAGCAGTCCGAGAATCACAAGCACGATCGCAACCGGATACAGTGCAACCAGAATCGGAACGCTGAATGCAAGAATCTGATCCAGCCCGCCGATGCTCATAGCAAAACTAGCCACCGTAAACAGAATCACCCATGACCGATAGGAAATCTTTGAGATCCCCGCAAAGAATTCTGCACAGCTGCATAACAGCCCGATGCATGTTGTGAGACAGGCAAGCACATAAACGATTCCAAGGATCAGGATCCCGGCATTGCCGAACAGACTGCCGACAATATTGGTAAGCACTGCCGCACCATTCGATGCCTCAGAATACAGAGATCCGCTCATTGCTCCGACATTCGCCATTGCTGCATAGATGACAAACAGCAGAATTCCGGCAATCATTCCTGCATAGCAAGCCGCTTTCACCAGATCTTTCTTCTCCGTCACATTCCTGTTCATGAGATTGAGCACGATGATATTTCCGAAATTCAAAGCCGCCAGAGTATCCATCGTGTTATACCCCTCCAGGAATCCGCGGACCATCGGAGATGTTTCATAGCCGCCGCCTGGTGTGGAATAGCTCCCGGAAAAATTCATGAAACAGCCGCAGACCAGGATCAGAATCAAGACAAGCAGTACCGGGCCGAGAATCTTTCCGAGCGTATTCGTCAGCCGCTCCGGATGAATCGACATCCGGAATGCAATTGCAAAGAATACCGCCGAATATGCAATTCTGACCCAGAGAGGAATTACTTTCATTAGCGGGGCAGCCGCCATCTCAAATGACACTGCTGCATTTCTCGGAATTGCAAGGCCTGGTCCTAAAGCCAGAAACACAAGGATCGTGAAGACCGTTGCAAATCGCTTCCCGACTCTCGAAGCAAGCATCATCAGATCTCCCGAACGGGCAATTGCGATGATTCCGAGTACCGGAAATAGAACAGCAGTTACTGACATTCCGGCCAGTCCCTTCCAGGTTGCTGTGCCAGCCTCAAACCCGAGGTACGGTGGAAAAATCAGATTCCCGGAACCAAAGAACATTGAAAAGAGGGTAATGCCGACAAGCAGGATGTCACGTCTGGTAAGTCTGTGTTTCATGATTGTACTATCTCTCCCTTTCTCTGCCGGATTCAACCAGTCCGAGAAAAGAAAACACCGTCTCAGACTGTATTGAGACGATGTCAAATACACCGCGGTACCACTCAATTTGCATGATGATTCATGCCGCTCTTCCGGCTCCGACAAGCCATAGGCCGATAACGCAGCCGTGCGTGACAGGCTAGCAGAATCTCTTCACCCGCAGACTCCGAAGTGACTTCCCTGTTGCGCATCTCATCCGTTCCCACCATTCCGGACTCTCTTGGCATTGTATGCAGCAGGACTTTCTTCCTCAACGTCTTTCTGGTCTGATCATAATCGGAGCAATCATTCGTGTCAATCGTATTTCCCATTGCAAGACCGAGAAAAAATAATTCTGCAGAAAGAAGATGCAACTTTTTTCATGACTCACCAGAAGTACTTCTTGTCTCCTGCCACAAAGCCAGTCCCCCGCCTCTGTCTCTCCGCAATCGCCTCAGCCCCGAACTGCGGCAGATCCGGGTCCGCAGGACAAACCGGATACTCCTGATTCACTTCTGACTCAAGATATACCATGGATGTTGAGCCTCCGCCATCCATCCTTATCGCATCCATGACTCCTTCTTCCCTCAGAAATTCCAATACCTTTTCCTCAGAAAGGCCTCCATAGAACTCAATCAGCAGATACTGCAGATCTTCTTTCTGTGCAAGAATCGTCAATGCTCTCCTGGTCTTGTGATAATCGATCGCGCCATGTTCGCCATCTGTGATATCCTGCTCTTTCCCGTCTATGAAATACGTGAAAGCACCGGAAACTGCATTCTCTGCTTCGATTGCATATCCACACCAGTATGACCAGTCTTCATCTCCTTTCCAGGCGCCATTCTCCCAGCCATGATAGCGAATCTCCATTTTCCCCCGATTGAAATAAACCGTGGCAAATCCAGACCCATATGCCGGCGTATTCTCTTCCCCATTCCAGTTTGTCCATTCGCCATTGACCATCACTCCGCCGACCGGTCTTCCATAGGCAATTTTCGTATTATCGAAAAAACCCGCGTTGATTCCTGCCGCTCTTGTAAACCCTTCTTTCTCCAGGTCCGGGTCATAAAGCTCATCAAGATACTCCGGTGTTTCTGAATAGTCCACCTTCAGAAAGGTATGCTCATCCGGATCTACCCGCAGGATATCGTATTCCACTCCCTCATAAACACCCTCTTCATGACGGATCCTTGGAACTGTTCCATTTTCTGCATATACATTGATTGCCGTGCTGATTCTCCTCTGCAGTGTATGAACCTTCCGCTTCTCGTTCCAGGAATTCCTGATCATGGAAGAACCAGACACCGGAACTGCGGAAGATACAGAAGCAGAAAAGCAGACCAGAACGGCAGCTGCAATCTCGATTGTCTTCATATCCCCTCTTGTATATGAATTCCATCTTACCAGCATCATGAATCCGGCAGGATGAAAATCTGATGAACAATCCCTGAGAATTTCGAAGAACCTGATGCATATACCGTAAGAATAGTGACTGCATTGTCACCCTATGGTATAGTTGGGTTATTCCTGCTCCATAAAACTTTCTAATGTAGATGGAAACTATCTTCTGCGGGGGAGTTTTAAAAAAGCATGCATTCAATGCTTGAAATTATTTGGCCTGTACGGACAGCGCCAGCTTGCATATTGCTGCCTCAGATGATCCACTTGTAACTCCGTGCATGAAACAGGGCCTTCTCTCTGCTCAAAGACCAGCAGATCAGAGGGAGCACGAAAAGAAACTCATGAAGCATTTATGACGACGCCAGGCGGCGAAATGGAGGAAAAAATGCAAACTAAATATTGGCTTCCCGTCTTAATTTCTTCAAGCTTATTATCTGCATGCTCTGCATATCAGGTCCCTGACTGCAGCGCTATGGTTGTTTCTGAAGACAAATACTTCTACACGGATGATAGCTTCTCAACAATCAAGACTGCAGATCGGAAGAAAGACAAGGGCCTCAATTACTTCGGCGGGAGATTTCTTTCTGAGAATAACGAGTACTACTTCACACAGACTTCAGCAAACAGAAGGAATAATTCAGAGATTGCGCTGATCAGCAAATCTTCGCTTGAGATCACTCGCAAAGAAGGAAATTACTATGCTCAGACGATCGATGATCAGTACTGCTATGGCGTCGAAGTGCTTCCCGATCAGTTCATCATTCATCGCTTTGACTTCAATCTGAAAGAGGTCGATTCCAAGAACTTCAGTGACTATTCCGGAATTGCAGTCGTCAATCAGATTCTATCTGACAATGAAAAGATCTACCTGCTGGTCGGAATTGTTCCGTCCGATGCACCTTATGGCAACGCAGAAAACCATCTCTATATTCTGGATGATTCCATGAATCTAATGCAGGATATTGATCTCGGTCTGTATGACGGTTCTTATACCAGCATGATAGAAGCGGGCAATGATCTTTATCTATGCAGTACGGCAAAGGGATATGATCCCTCGACATACACTTCCTATTCCAACAACGAAATGGCGATCTTCGATCTGGATACACAATCGATCACTGCCACGGTATCCCTGGAGCTTACTTCTCCAGAATCCATCACAGCATGCGGAGAGTACCTGGTAATCGCAGCAGATCCTTCCAGCTACGGAAGCTATGCATGGGAACTCTATTCCATCAGCGATGGTTCCCAGCATCTGCTGCAATTCCCGGACACTTCAGAAGAACAGCCGCAGACACCATTTGCCGCTGTCCATAACGGTCTCTGCTATTTTGTATTCCGGAACAGGATCGAAACCTATAATCCGGTTTCCGGTGAGCAGAATACTATTTTCCTTTCAGACACCGACAGTGCTTCTGCTCTGTTCTTCCGGAACTGAATTTTTGTGTATTGAAATTACCGTCCTGAGACGGTCATTCTTTTTCTATGCATGCATGATTCAGAAGTTGCGATCCATCAGCTTGCTGTCATGATAGATCTCATGCAGCTTCTGATAGAGCGGTTTGAGGTGTCCGTATGTACGCTGATAGACATCGTCATAAAGACGGTTATAGATTTCAGTCACTTTCTCACGAGGCTCAAAGGTATCTTTGTAATGCACGCAGCTTTCCACTGCTGCTTCATAGGAGTCAAAGATTCCCATGCCGACCATTGCAGCCATTGCGCAGCCGATGCCGGTTGCTTCATAAGATTCTGTTCGCAGAATCGGAAGTCCGAACATATCTGCAGTGATCTGGCAGATCTCATTGCTCTGCGATCCGCCACCTCCGACTGCTACGGAAGTGAACTTGCTGCCGCGGCGCTTTTCGATATGGCGCATGCCGTCGATCAGTGCAAAGTTGATGCCTTCCACAATTGCCCGGTAGAGATGAGCTCTGGTGTGCACATCGCTGAAGCCGATGATTGCGCCTCTTGCGGTCGGCATCGTGACGTTCGGTGTAAAGTATGGCTGCATGATCAATCCGTCGCAGCCCGCCGGGATCAGCGCCAGGCTGCGGTTCAGAATCTCTTCTGCGGAGATTCCGAGTTCCTCTGCCTTTTCCATCTCGTGGGAAGCAAATTCTTTCTTGAACCACGAAATCAGCCAGTACCCGCGGAAGATTTCGATTTCCGGATTCCACTTTTCGGGGATCACGGCCGCATAGGCGGGAATGAACCGCTCCGGTTCCTGATAGGTATCTGACATATAGGAAATCGTTGCGGTAGTTCCTAATCCGATGGCTGCCCGGGATTCTTCACTGCAGCCTAATCCCAGCAGCTCACAGGCTTTGTCCGATCCGGCAGCGTATACCGGCAGTCCTTCCTTCACGCCGGAATCTTCTGCCATCGATGCGCTGATCGCTCCCAGCACAGTCCCGGAATCCTGAACCGGGTAATATTTCTCAGCTCCGATCGGGAAAACCGGATAGGTCAGGTCCCGTTCTCTCATCCACCGACGGTGTTTATGATCGAACGGAATATGCCCGACCATGCTTGCAGAAGCGTCTTTCAGTTCGCCTGTCATTCGGTAGATCAGGTAGGTGCTCAGCAGCACGAAGTACTTAGTATGATTCCAGATTTCAGGTTCTTCTTCCCGGATCCAGTTGCAGTGCGATTTCTGATACTGCATCACAAAAGTCGGATTCATGCCTGCCGCCCGGATCGCCGCTTCACTCAGAAAAGGCGCATTCGGTTTCCCGGCAGCGGTCCTCTGGTCCAGCCACAGGATCGCAGGTCTCAATGGCTTCATATGCTGATCCAGGCAGATCACCGTATCCCGGATTGTCGTGATCGAAACTGCTTCCGCTGCCGCAAACAGATCCGGATGTTCTCTTCTGCATTGCTGTGCCGCTCTGCAGATCATTTCATAGTAATAATCTGCATCCTGTTCTGCCCAGTCAGGTTCCGGAGAACGATAAGCCGGCTCATGATGAAGTTTTGCGATCGCCCGGACCGTTCCCTTCTGGTCCACGATCATTGCCCTTGAGCTCTGAGTTCCTACATCAAATACTAGAACGCAATGGTCTGACATGATGCTTCACCTTGGAATGTCCTCACGCTCGAAGTGTTTCCTGTCTTCCGGTACATCCAGGCCGAGCGTTCCGCCCGGATTCATCATATGCTCCGGATCGAAGTAATCACGGAGGACCTTGATCACACCATATTCCTTATGACCGAGACTGCCTTCCAGCCACGGTCCGAACATCTTGCCGATGCCATGATGATGGCTCATCGCAGCTCCTGATTTCTGAATTGCATCAAGAATCGATGCGTGATATTTCCGGAACTCTTCGGCATTGTCCATGCGGGTGATGAAGATGAAGTACAGATTCGCACCCTGCGGATAGCAGTGTGACATATGGGTCGTCACAATCGTATTCGGCAGAGCATGGCATACTTTTCTCACATCCCGGTGAACCTGCTCCATGTTGCTCCAGTTGACCGTGCATTCCAGAGTATCCGTCATGATTCCGAAATCCAGCATCGTATCTCTGAGATACGGATCGTTGAATCTGCCTTTCTCCCAGCTCTTCGTGACAAACGAAGTCAGACTCATGCCGCCATACTGATGGGCAATCCGGCGGATGTTCTTAGCAACATTAGCCGAATATCCCTTCTCCCCATCCGTATAGCCCAGAAACAGACAGCGCTCCATATCCTTGAAGCCTCTTGCATTGAGCAGCTTCCAGAGCGGCGTTTCATCGACATTGTACAGTCTCAGCATCAGATTTGTTTCTTCCGGATCAGAAAGACGGAACACGGAAGAAAAGCCAGCCTCGCACTGCATCATCTCTCTGGCAGCAGCCATCGCCGTCGGCCAGTCCCGGAAGATATAGGAAAAACGTTTCCGGTTCTCGGGCATATACCGATGCACCTTCAGGGTCACTTCCGTCAGAACTCCGAAGGTTCCTTCCGATCCCATCATGATCTGATTCAGATCCGGTCCGGTTGCCTGACGCGGATAGTGAGAAGTCTGAATCTCGCCGATCGGTGTTGCATATTTCTGCGAAAGCACGATATCCGTGATGCAGCCATAGTATGTGCTGTTCTGGCCANCACCTCTCGTCACCGTCCAGCCGCCGACGCTGCTGTACTCAAACGATTGCGGAAAGTGCCCGCAGGTATAAGCACGCTTCGCACCGAACCGCTGCACCGCCTCATTGAGATTCTTTTCCAGATCCGGCCCTGACATCCCGGCCTGAACGGTAATCGTCTGGTCAATCTCGTTGAAAGAGATTACCTTGTTGAAGCGCTTGCGCATATCAAGCGATATTCCGCCCATGGTCGGTTCAACACCCATCGTGACACTGCTGCCTCCGCCATAGACATAAAGCGGGAGATGATGTTCAGAACAGTAAGACACGATCTTCTGCACTTCTTCATGCGTACTCGGATAAACAACGGCATCCGGCAGGGAATCAATCTGATGCTGGCGCAGACGCAGCGTATCATAGCCAGTCTTTCCATACGCAACTGCCAGCCGCGGATAATCCTCCGTCGTCACATTTTCTTCTCCGACGATCTCCTGCAATGCCTTCAGATCTTCCGCAGAAATCTTCGATGGCTGATCCAGCTTCACTTTCTCCATGCCGATCGAACCGTCATAATGCGAGAAATCTTCATCCGTCATCCGGAACGTTTCCTTGATCAGCTTATACAGAGATTCCTTTGGATACTTCACAAACTCCGGATCTCCCCAGCGGAAAATCGAGCGATAGCTATCTGCCGGAGCTGCCTCCTTCACCCACTTCGGCTCAAATCCCTGATACGGTTTCACTGCCATAGAATTATCCCTCCTTCAGAATGCTGCTGGTCACAATGACATCGGCATTCAATCCCAGTACATTGCGGATCACCGGGTCTCCCGTGCCTAGCCGCTCGGTGACCGTAACCCGATTGATTTCCTTCATGACATCAAAGATCTTCTCTTTCGGAATCTCACATGACACCCGCACCGGCAATACCGGCACTTCCGGGAAAATCGTTCTGACCGTCGTGCAGATCGTGCGCATCGGACAAGTTATTTCACTCTCTCCGAATGCCTTCCCACGCGGACATTTATTGCCTTCAACCATGATGGTCCCGTTTTCTTCTCTCACCGTTAATGCACAGCCATTCGGGCAGACGATGCAGGTCATCTTCCGTTCTTTCATTCCGCTACCTCCTGCAGCATCACATTCAGGGCGCTGCTCTGGCGCAATCCATCCAGATTTCCAGGCAGAATCAGGCGCTGCATTTCCGGCGGCCGGAGATGGCTGAATGCTCTGCTGAACACTTCTTTTTTACCATCCATGATCACAAAGCGAGCTTTCTCCATCGGCTTGGAAGTGCGGAAATAGATGGTGATCGGCTGATTCTGCGGATCTGCTTTCAAAATCCGCTGCGGCACCAGATACAGAAGCGACTGATCCGCATCCATCCTGATGCATGCATGTTCGCTGCCATCATAAGCAGCGGCAGCAGATCCTGCTGTTTCACCGCTCTCCGAGACATAATCCACCAGGTCATTCACATGCAGCGCATTGCCGCACACAAACACCCCCGGGACATTGGTCATCAATGTCTCATCCACCGACGGTCCCTTGGTGCGGCGATCCACCTCTGTCCCGATGGATTCTGCAATTTCATTTTCCGGAATCAGGCCAACCGAAAGAATCAGCGCATCACAGTCAATTTTCTCTTTGGTACCTGGAATCGGGTGCATCTGTTCATCAACTTTGCTGATCTCAACTGCTTCCAGGCGATCTGCTCCGAATACTCTGGTCACGGTGGTCGAAAGATGGAGCGGAATTCCGAAATCATCCAGGCACTGCACCAGATTCCTCGTCAATCCGCTCGGTGTGCTCTTGGCTTCATAGACGCCGAGCACTTCTGCACCTTCCAGCGTAAGTCTCCTCGCCATGATCAGACCGATATCGCCGCTGCCGAGGATCACGCACTTCTTCGCCGGCATGATTCCCTGCAGGTTGACCAGGTGCTGTGCTGTTCCGGCTGTGAATACCCCAGCAGGTCTCGTGCCATGAATGAATACCTGCTTTGCCGTACGCTCCCGGCACCCAGTTGCCAGCACAATCGTCTTTGAGCAGACTGAAGAAACACCCTTCTGATTCACATACGTGATCTCAAACAGATTCTCTTTCCGTTCGATCTTTGTCACGAAGGTCAGAATCTCCGATGGAATCCCAAGACTATGGAATTCTGCGATGAACCGTTCCACATATTCAGGCCCTGACAGTTTCTCATGAAACCGCATGAGCCCGAAGCCATCATGGATACACTGCTTCAGGATTCCGCCAAGCCTGGCCTCCCGCTCAATGAGCAGTACTTCTGAACCGGCTTTCTTTGCCGCAATCGCAGCCGCAAGTCCGCCAGGTCCGCCGCCGATGACCGTCACATCAATCTGCTTCATCCTGACCACTCTCCTTTGTCTTTCTGCAGGCAATCCAGGAACGACTGCCGCTCTTCTTCACTTCTTCCAGCGGAATATGCTTCTCTTCCGCAATGATCTGCATGATCAGCGGCAAGCAGAAGCCTCCCTGGCATCTGCCCATGCCAGGTCTCACCCGCTTCTTGACGGAATCGACTGATACTGCGCCAAGCGGGTTATGAATCGCATCGATGATTTCTCCCTTCGATACTTCTTCGCACCTGCAGATGATGATCCCATAATCCGGATTCTTCCGGATCATCTCATCTCTCTCTTTCAGCGGAAGATCCTTCATATGAGGAATTCCCTTTCTCATAGGGGTGAAGGACTCATTCTTCCGGACATTCATGCCTGCATGTTCAAGCATCTGCTCTGCCATATGACTCACATCTGCTGCCACTGCCGGCGCAGTGGTCAGACCAGGTGACTGGATGCCTGCCACATGAATCAGATTATGCGTCTTTCTTCCTTCTTCGATGATGAAGTCTTCTTCGAAAGTTGCTGCACGGATTCCTGTGAAGTAGGTGATGATCTCTCTCCGGTTCAGATCAGGGCACGTGGTATTCTGTTTCTGAAATACCGTATCAATCGATTCCGGATTCGTTGCGAAGTTCTCTTTCTCATACGTTTCCACTGCATCTGGTCCGACCAGCAGATTATCACTGACGGTATGCACGATGCCGCCGCCCTTGGAATGCGTATGTTCTTTCTTCATCGACTTCCAGGATACGATCCCTTCTGAAAGGTAAGCTGTCTTATGATCCATGATTGAATTCGTTCCTCTGCGCGGATGAATCGAGTAGAAACGATCCTGTGCCATGCGGGCAACCTCTTCAGCAAAGACCCCCGCCGCATTGATCACGATCTTCGGATAGACTGTTCCTCGGTTCGTATGAACTGCAGTGATCCTGCCATTGCTGACATCCATGCCTGTCACTGCGGTATTCAGAGAAATCTCTGCGCCATTCTGCACCGCATTCTCAGCATAGGCAATCGTCAGTCCGTAAGGACATACCGAGCCTGCCATCGGATTGTACAGAGCAAACCTGAACTCCGGATTCAGATGCGGTTCTGCCTGTTTCAGTTCTTCTCTGGAAACAAGGCGCGTATCATCCACCCCGCAGATATGTTTCCGCTGCCACGCGTATGCTGCAAGGATCGGATACAGCTTCTGATCCAGGAAACCAACATACTGTCCGCATCTCTGAAATGGAACATCCAGTTCTCTGCAGACCTGATCAAACATCCGGTTCCCGCGGACCACATACTTCTGCTTCAGAGTTCCTCTAGCAAGATCCACTCCAGGATGGACCTCGCCATCATTTCTTCCTGAAGCATGCAAGGCAACATCTGCCTCTTTATCCACCAGCAGCACGTTCAGCTGATATCGCATCAGTTCTCTGGCAATGCTGGTTCCTGAAATACCCCCTCCGATGATCAGAACATCTGGTTTTTTCCCTTCCAGTGCCAGATCCTTCAGCTCAGGAAGACGCATCTTCGGCATGGTGACTCCGGAGAGCTGAATGTCATTGACGACATGCCACCCCGGCTTCTTGGAGACGCACATCGAACACGCCTCAACAATTTCCTGCCAGGAATTCAGAGTGCCGGAAACAAAGATGCTGCGATCTTCAATCCGGACATTCAGATCTGCGTGGAAGCGTGCGTTCAGCTTCTTCTGCAAAGATTCTGTCTGCATGATTCTGTTCCTTTCTTTTCAATGATGTTAGAATTGCTTTAGTCGGTTGCTTGGCCGACTCATTACGCATGCATCATAGCATTCTGGTATCATAGTGTCAATCAGCGAAAGGAGGATTCTTCCATGGCTGCACCCCGTAATGATGATGTCAAAAAAGAAATACTCGATGCCGCACAGGCATTGCTGGAAACAACAGCAAGTGCAGATCTCTCACTTGCGGCAATTGCCGAAAAAGCTCATGTTTCCAAGGGCACTCTTTACTACCACTTTCCGAATAAAGAAGACCTGCTCTTCGCATTGATGGACCGCTATCTGGAAGAACAGCAGGCAGAGCTGGATGCCTGGACTTCCAATACTGCAAAAGACACTTCTCTGCCCAGACTCGTCAAATACGTTCTGCAGAGAGATACCGAGAATGTCGGGATCCGTCTTCATTTCATCTATGAGGCAACCGAAGGCAATGAACACGCCAGACAGCGGCTGCTGGAACGATATGAACACTTTGCAGAGGAAATCGGAGAACTGATTGCCAAGCGCAATCCAGACGTCGATGCAGAATATGCCTCGTGGCTGATTCTGATTCTTTCCGATGGTCTCCTGATTCACAAGAATCTGAAAAACCCATGTGTGGACACTGAAGACTTCATCCGGAAGACCGAACATGAAATCCGAAGATATATTCACTGAATTCGCATGCAGTGCGATAGGATAATAACATCGAATATACAGGAGGGATCGTGATGTATCCGCAGATGAGAAGATTCAAGCAGCAGATGTCAGATGACGCTTGCATCAGAGTTCTGGAATCAGGGCGAAGAGGCGTGCTTGCCGTATGCGGAAGCGATGGTCAGCCCTATGCCATCCCGCTGAACTATTATTATGAAAACAGAAGAATCTATTTTCATTGTTCTAAGACCGGGCATAAAATGGACATCATTCAGGAAAATCCGAAGGTTTCCTTCAATGTCTTCACGCATGGAGTCCCATCTCCTGTCAAGCGCGGGCTGGATGTGGAAAGCGTTACCGTCTTCGGCACGATCCGTTTGATGGAGACCGATGATGAGGCAGCTTACTTCCTCAGAGAATTAGGAATGAAGTATTTTCCTGAAGATCCTGAATATATTGAGAATGAGGTAAACACCTACTGCAGAACTGTGCAGATGCTGGAACTGACGATCGATCATATGACCGGCAAGAAGGTTAATGAATCCTGAGATAGACTAGCCGTCAGAAACTTTGATTAGGTACCAAACATTTTAGTAGTTTGTTAACTGGCAGCCTGCTTTTCATCTACTTTCTCGATTCGTGATATTTCTGATATAGTGCCGGTGAAATACCAAAGTACTGCTTAAACACCTTAATGAAGTGTTTTGAAGAGTAGAAACCGACTTTCTGTGCCACATCGTAAATCCTGATTGAATCATATGTTTCTAACAGAAGCTTCGCCTGTTCCATTCTCAGACTTGTTAGGTATTTGGAATAAGGCAGATTCATTTCTTTATGGAATAGATCGGAAAGATAGCTGCTTGTGACATTGCATTCTCTAGCAACATCACTCAGAGATATATTTTCCTGATAATGAAGCTTGATGAATTCTACAGCTTGTTGGATCAGCGGAGCACTGGAACCAATCTTTTTCCTCTCCATCGTCTGAATGAATGCCTCAGAAAACAGTGCTCTGAAGGTATTGTTATTGATCTCATCCTTATGAATCGCAAAGTATTGATAAGGAGTTGAAACGTTTGCACCGTTGCATAAGAATTTCATCAGCTGGATGAACACAAATCGATTCATTGAGATCGGAATACTATCAAACAGGATATCAAGATGGACCTTCACCTGGTCAGGAGCCCCATCACGATATGCTTCAATAATTTGATTACTGCACGTCTGCAGATGCTGATATTTTGCCCTTAGCAGCATTTCCTGCCATTCGAAATAAACGCCTTTATCAGAAATTACCGTCAATGAATTATCCTTAAGAATTTCTTCATATGAAGTGGGTAGCAATAATACATCATCAATCGGTTCAGACACCACAACAGAAAGAGCGTTCTCTCCAAACGCAGATACAAGCTTTGCTGAAATATCCATTGCCTGATCCTGTATATTCTTTGCAGAAGATCCTTCCAAATAAACCAGAGAATTCTGATCTTTTGTAAAGAGCGGAATCATACGGTCATTCTTTGCAAGTTCGCAGATTTTCGAAAATAACTGGTACTGATAGAATTCCGATGATTTTTCAATGGTCTGTACACGCGTACTGTTTATCAGGCAATAATATCTTTTTACTAGATCGCTTTGAATCTGACGGTCATCGATCATTGCTTTTATTCTTTCGGTATTCTTATCAAGAATTGTCTGAATCATACTTCCTTTTGCAGGATTATCCGGGCAGAATACTCTAGTGAAATTCGAATTGCCGCACGAGTCCGAAAGTCGACTGCTGATCTCTCCCAATACTGCAATAAGCTGGCTGTCAATGAGCGGCTTCACAAGATAATCCATCACCTGATATTGAATCGCCTTACGTGCATACTCAAAATCTGTATAACCAGAGATAATTACCACAGCCATATTCGGGTAATGCTTCCTGCAATATTGAGTTAGTTCCAATCCATCCATACCTGGCATTTTGATATCAGTAATCAATACATCAAAATTCAGCTCACCAAGTTTTCTCACCGCATCAATTCCATCTCCGGAAACAGCAGGCACATCAAAATCAGAGCAGAATTTCGGTATGCACCTTGATAAATAAGTTCTCATCAAAGGCTCATCATCAACCACCAGAACATGATACATATAGTTATTCTCCTTGAGGTAAATAGGGCAGCGAAAGTATTACTGTTGTCCCATTTGGATTTGAAGCTACTAGAATTTTTCCTCTTTCGCCATATTTCAGACGAAGTCTTTTCTGAATATTGATCAGCCCGATATTTCCTGATGTTTCCTTTTCCGGAGACGTATTGATTTCTTCTAACTTTTTATTAATCTCTGACAGCTTTTCAGCAGACATTCCTGGCCCGTTATCAGAAATCACTATTTCATAAGCCTGATCATAAAAATTGGAGGCAACACGGATATGAGTAACATCTCTGTTATATTCGCACGCATACTTTACCGAGTTTTCTACAATCGGCTGAATAGTTAGTGCAGGGATGTTCTGCCCGTATAACTCAGGGCTTATTCCAATCGAATATTCAAGCCTATCTTGATATCTGATTTTCACAATGCTTAAATATGAGCTGCAAATCTTCATTTCTTCTTCCAGGGTGATGATTTTATCGGCATTCATGATCCCTTTCAGATAAATCGAGAAGAGCTCGATTGCATTAACAGCCTGATCTTGTTCATCACATTTTATCAGAAGAGAAATCGTATTCAGCGTATTGTAAAGAAAATGAGGCCGGATCTGTGCATATAAAGCATTATATTGTGCTTCCTTCTGAAGATACTGGGCTCGATAGACGTCCTCCGATAGCTTTGTGTTCTTCTCAATATACAGCGAGAGATTGTCTACCATCTGGTTAAATGACGAAGCGAGATATCCGATTTCATCATTTGAGTGAACTGCAGAATGAACTGAAAGGTTCCCTTTCTGTACTTCTTTCATGAGATCAACGATCGATAGTATCGGCTCCAGAAGATGATTAATAATCAGAATAAATAACACGCTGATGCCTGCAATGAAGATCACTGAAAACAGCATCATTCTGATCAGATTTCTCCGAAGAGGATGAAGAAAAGATGAATATGACTGAAGGGCCACAACTTTGATTCCATAATTATTTACAGCAGTTGCTGCAGAATAATATCGATTTCCATCATCGTCATATACATCTGAGCTAGTAAGCGCTGAGGCTAGAGAAAAACCCGAAAATTTTGCAGTATTCCTCGTTTCATACATAACCTGATTACTGGAGTCAAGGATATAGATGATTCCGTCATCCCCTAGATTTATCTGATCACAGATTTCTTTAATGCBCGAAAAATCAGCATCGACCTTAATTACTCCTAGCGTTGTATACTTCCCATCCATGCTTCGCAGCTGACGGACAAGAGAAAACACTGGCGTTGTCTTTTCACCATATACATGTTCAAATCGTGGTTCAAGGAAGATTGGCTTCGTGGAATTTGCGGCTTGGATATACCAATCTGATTCCTGATACGTCGAAACTTCAGGCATATCAAAAGGTGTGCGAATATAAGAATAGCTTTTCTGATCTGTCAGAATATATGCTCTAAGCACTTCTTTCCGAGGAAGAGTCATTACCGAAGAAAGAAATGATTCGATCTGTCTCGTATTATTCAATGACTGAGATGGATCATTTTCAGATTCTTTCAGAATCTCCAGCACATGTCCATCGTAATATGGCGCCAATGTAATTCTAGAAAGTTCATCTATATAATTTGAAATATTGGTTGAGGCTTGATCAATAATCTGCTGTGTCTGTTTTGATGATTGCTCTAGGAGTCTGTTAGAGTAAAACGAATAGTAATAATATGAAGACAATGTGACAAAAGCAAAAACGACACCGACAACTGGTAATATTATTTTTGTCCGAAATGATAAGTTATACATTTTTTTCATAACTTAAGTATATTCAAAGAAGAACCGGAAATAACAACTATCCAAAAAAACGACACCAGAATCCAAAATAATCGGAATCTTTTCAATTCTTCTTAAAGCTAATATAAAAATGCAAACCGCGGTTTCGAAGTCAAAGGGAGAAAAAGATGAATAACAATTTTTTAAAACGTGGAACGGTCGTATTCCTGTCCGCTTGTATGCTGGCAGGCTGCGGTTCTTCCTCACAGGCATCTGTAAGTGGAAGCCCAAGCGCTTCTGAAAGTTCTTCGAACACTTCCGGAGAAAAGGTTCACCTGAAATTCTTTACCGGGAAAATTGAAACAATTGATGTCATGAATGAAATCATTAATGATTTCAATTCCTCGCAGGATCACATTGAAGTTGAACAGGAATATCAGAAAGACGCAAGCAATGTCATCAAGATCAAGTTTGCTTCTGATGAAGTCCCAGATATTATGACCACTTATGAGCAGGAATTCGTGGATGAAGGAAAATACATGGATCTGACGGACATGAACGAATTCTGGGATCGCATGAGTCCGGAAATGAAAGAAGCAGTTACAGATGTAGAAAGCGGAAAAGTTTATCGGATCTGCACAAACCGGACGATGGCTGGAATCTTTTACAACAAGGAAATACTGAAAAAAGCTGGCTATGAAGAATTCCCCGCAAACTATGATGATTTCAAAACCATGCTCGAAGCAATCAAGGAAACACAGCCTGATGTAACTCCTCTATTTATCTTTGGAAGTGAAGCATGGCATCTCGGTCACTGGATTGAATTCGTGCCACATGGTTACATCAAATCAACGCTTGGCACAATCGAGGCAAAGAAGGCAATGCTTTCCAATGACCAGAGCAAGCTGCGGTTTGATGATCCTGATGGCCCCATGGTTGTATTTGCACAGGATATGCTTGATCTTCAGAACGAAGGACTTATCAATGAGGATGTTCTCACTGCCACAAGTGACAACTGTGTTCAGGACTTTGCCTCTGGGAAAGCAGCAATGTTCTCTAACGGAATGTGGGCTTTATCAGGCATTCTCGAAGCAAACCCAGATATCATCAATAATCTTGGATTCGCTCCTTACCCTGCTTATATGCCTGATTCAAAACCAGTGGTGCTCAGCGCCGAAGATTCCGGTTATTCCATTTCTTCAGAAACGCCATACAAAGATGAATGCATTGAATTCCTTGAGTTCCTGTTCTCTCCTGAAAATCAGAAAAAATATAGTGAAGCATCAAAAGCACCGAGTGCATTCAACGATGTAGATGCAGAGTGGGCACCCAGCGAAATTGTTGCGGAAGTAACCAATGCTCTCAATAATGCGGCAAATATTGGATTCACCAACGAGAAACCAGCAGGATTCTCTGGCGATGATGCCGGCCGCCTGCTCCAGGGGCTGTTTGCCGGGCAGTACGATGCGCAAGGATTTGCCGACGCTTATACCAAAGCGTGGAATGATGGAATGGGGAACTGATTTTCGCTCAGTTCGAGATTGTAATGGCATGCCTGCAAAGGCATGCCATATTTCAAGCTAATTAATCCTTTTTCTGAGGTATTTTCGCATATGAAGAAAAAATTCAACTACAGTAAGCTGATGATTCTTCCAGTTACAATTCTCTATGGATTGTTCTTTGTTTATCCCTTATGCAAAGGAATTGGCATGAGCTTTACCAACTGGAATGGCATTTCAGCTCCTGAATTTGTCGGCTTTCAGAATTTCATTGATTTCTTTCATGATCAGCGTGCTCTTCATGATATCAAGACCACCGTATTGTTTGCTCTAGGAAGTGCACCCTTGCTCAATGTTATCGGATTGATTTATGCACTTCTCATGAATGATTCTTCTATAAAGGGAAGAACTTTCATCCGTGCTTGTATTTATCTTCCTGCAGTGATTTCGCCATTAATTATGGGCTATATCTGGTATCTGCTTTTGCAGCCTGGAAGAGGTGTCTTCAATAATTTCGTTCAGTTGATTGGGCACCCGGAATGGTTTGGAAATTGGCAGGCATCATATTCTTCCTGCATGATCGTCCTGATTCTGGTAAATGTCTGGCAATATGCAGGCATGACTATGATCATTTATCTTGCTGGGCTTCAGAACATTTCCAAAGAATATTTCGAAGCCTCCAAAATAGATGGTGCAACCAGCTGGCAATGCTTCTGGAACATTACACTGCCTCTCCTGATGCCTGCTATCAGAATCAATGTTGTAACGAATATCATCGGTTCTCTTGGCGTATTTGATATCGTGATGTCTCTTACCGGAGGAGGTCCGGGGTATCTTACTGAAACGCTAAGTATTTATATTATGCGCATGTGCTATGGCGCAAAAACTGGATACTCCACTGCTGTTGCCTTGATTATGTTCATCATTGTAGTAATACCAGTTGCAATCAGCCTTCATTTCACAAAAACTCAAGAGGGATAATCATGGAACATATATGGAAAATTCTTAGAACAATTCTTGTATGGGCAATCTGTCTGATGTCATTATGTCCTTTTGTGATATTGCTCATTCTTTCTCTTGATCAACCCGGGAAAAATATGTATGACATTCAGGCTCTGATTCCGGATTTTTATCTTGGAAACTATGCAGAAGGATGGCAGAAATCTAACATTTCAAGAGCTATGCTGAATTCTGGAATCATTACCTTCTCTTCTTTGATCATGATTGTAGTTTTAGGGGCAATGGCAGGATACGCAGTTGCCCGCATTCCGAGCAAGTTCAATAAAACAGTTTATGGAATTCTGATCGGCTGCATGATGGTTCCTGGAATCATCATTACTGTTCCCCTTTACACGTTAATGATTCGGCTTAAAGCAGTCAACACGCTTTGGGGGTTATCTGTAGTCCTGGCGACTCTCGCTTTCCCTCAGGCCGTATTTGTCTTCTCTAATTTTATCAAAGCACTTCCAAAAGAATTAGAGGAAGCAGCAATGATTGATGGCTGCAGTCAGATGAAAGCTTTCTGGCATATTATCTTTCCTCTTCTCAAACCATCTATTTCTGCTGTTGTCATTCTAAATGGTTTCGGAATCTGGAACAATTATTCCCAGGCAGTTTTCTTCCTTCAGAGCAGTGATAAGCATAATGTCCCTCAGGCACTATCTGTATATTTCCAGCAATTTGCAGGTGCGCACTGGAATCTGATGGCTGCCACTGCAGTGATTGCGATTGTTCCTGTTATCATCGTATTCCTTATCTTCCAGAAGAGCTTGATTAAAGGATTGAATGAAGGAGCTCTAAAAGGATGAAGCCTGAACTCTATACATGCCGAGGAACTTATACTTCTTCTGATCCGGTAATATTATTCCTTGATCAGGTGGAAGAAGACGAAATAGGGCTTGTAAATCTGTTTCACCTGCAGGAGTGTGTTAAATCTCTTAAATGGGACCTTCATTCCGGAAATAACGAGCTGAATCTAGGAATCTTCCAGGATCATTTTCAATGCTACGGTGTCCAGGTAATATTGAAAGACAAAGTACTATCTACATCCTTTGAAATCTGCAATCAGGAAGAGAAGACCGTTCGTTATGGGTTTCTCTCTGAATTTAATTCATACAACCCCGATTGCATCAGATGGCTTGCAAAATTCCATATTAACGCAATTCAATTTTACGACTGGTCGTTCCGTCATGATCATCTTGTCTCTGATGACGATGAGTATGAAGACATGATGGGTAAACACATCAAGAAGAATGTGCTGAACGATCTGATTTCTCAATGCCATTCTTCAGGCATCAAAGCAATCGCATATGGAGCTATTTATGCAGCAAGCGAAGACTACTATTATTCCCATCCTGATGAAGCTATGCTGAACTCTTTGCTCCAGCCATTTGTCTTCATCGGAAAATTCTATCTCATGGATATTTCCCGTGATGGAGAATACCGAAAACACATCATCCATGAATATCAGTCTGCAATTTCTCAGATGCACTTTGATGGTATTCACATGGATACTTACGGATTCCCGAAAACTGCATATGTTCAAAGAGAAAATGGGAAAAGATTGATATATCTAAAAGAAGAAATTCCTTCTTTGATTAATGAAACCAGAAATGCATTAGGCCCTTCACAGCAAGTAAGCCTGATTTTCAATAATGTGGGAAACTGGCCTGTTCTTGAGACTGCAAAATGTGATCAGAATGCAGTATATGTTGAAGTGTGGCCACCCTATGAGCAATACAGTCACCTTCAGCAGATTGTCCGCGAAATACGTTCTGTTTCAGAAAAGCCAATCGTCCTTGCCGCATATCTGAAGCCTTTCAGAGAAGACAATCCGATCTGTGCAATGTACGCATCCCTATATCTCTCTGCAGCATGCATGGTTCTTGGTGCGACTTGTCTTCTTCTCGGAGATGATCACGGTATCCTGACACAGGGATACTACAGTGATCATTCCATTTTGACAGATCTTCAGGAAATGATGCTGAGATCTTACAGTGATTTCATGATCCGTTATGAAGAAATTCTTTTCGATCCTACCATGGATGATGTTTCCTTCACTCATACCTGCTGGGACAACTATGAATATCGGTGCGTTTCTCACCCTGTAACTCCTTATGGAGAACCAGATAAAATCTGGATGATTCTGAAAGAAAACAAAAAAAGAAAATGTATTTTTCTGATTAACTTGATAGGGAATCAGGATCCGTATTGGAATCAGGGGAAAAGCGAACCTGTTCCTCAGAATAATATCGTCTTCAGAATCCAGGTTGATACTCTTCCGGTTAATATCTGGTGTGCATCTCCAGAGGAGCCTGATGCACTTCCAGTTACCTACAGCGAGGAAACAGATCAGCATGGATTATTCGTAACCTTCACCATCAGCAAATTGAATCTTTTGAAAATAATCTGGATAAACAGCAATGAAAAAGATCATTAGAATACTAACCTGTTTAACGATTTCTATTCTCACTGCGACATCTCTATTCTCTGCAGAAACTGATGAAAGAGGAAAGTATGTTCAATTCTCGGTCCAAGCGTTTCAATACTGGGGCATGATTGATCTGGACTGCTCAGATAACAATAATAGCAATGTCTGGCAGGCAGAAAATGCGCTATTAGCCAATACAGGAATCAATACTAATCATTCTGATTATCTTGGCACTGGTTTTGTCGATCAGAAGGGGGTTCAGTAAATGGAATGGTGGAAAAAAGCGGTCATCTATGAGATCTATCCTAAAAGCTTCTTTGATTCGAATGGGGATGGAATCGGAGATCTGAACGGAATCACTTCAAAGCTTGATTACCTTTCGGAATTAGGTATTGATGCAATCTGGTTATGCCCGGTCTGCCTTTCTCCGCAGGTTGACAACGGATATGACGTTTCTGATTACAGACAGATAGATCCGATGTTCGGAACCATGGATAGCATGGATCTTCTGATCTCAGAAGCGAAAAAAAGAAATATCCGGATCATTATGGATCTTGTGCTTAATCATTCCTCTGATCAGCATCCCTGGTTCAGGGATGCAATCCGATCAAGAGACTCAGAGTTTCATGATTACTATGTCTTCCGTGATGGAAGTCCGGAGTCGCCTCCGAATCGCATGCGAGCATGTTTCGGAGGTTCAGCATGGACGTACGTTCCTGCTCTTAAACAATATTACTTTCACCAATTTGCAGATCAGCAGCCAGACCTGAACTGGGATAATAGCGAATTACGGAAACAGCTATACGAAATCATCAATTTCTGGATCGGAAAAGGAGTGGGAGGTTTTCGATTCGACGTCATAGATCAGATTGCAAAAGAGCCTGACTTGGAAATTACTGCTAATGGTCCGATGCTTCATGCATATATCCGGGAGATGAACCAGAACACGTTCGGAGGAAAGAATCTGATTACCGTCGGAGAAGCATGGGGAGCAGATATTCAGAGTGCCAGAGAATTCAGTGACCCTAGCGGGAAAGAATTCTCGATGGTTTTTCAGTTTGAACATATTCTCCTTGACCAGCAAGAAGGAAAAGAGAAATGGGATCTCGCTCCTCTTCGTCTTTCAGATCTGAAACGAGTAATCTCAAAATGGCAAACCGGCTTGTTCAATTGTGGCTGGAATAGTCTCTTCTGGAATAATCATGACCTGCCTAGAATTGTCTCAAGATGGGGTAATGATCGGAATTATCGTGAAGTATCAGCAAAAATGCTTGCTACATTGCTTTATGGTCTTCAAGGAACACCATATATCTATCAGGGCGAAGAGCTTGCGATGACAAATATCCGGCTGCCAATTGAAGAATATAAGGATGTTGAAACCTTGAATTTATATCATGAGCGAATTGCGGAAGGATATTCTGAAGATGAGGTAATGCAGTCTATTTATGCTCGTGGCAGAGATAATGCGCGCACTCCGATGCAATGGTCAGATTCAAAGAATGCAGGATTTTCAAAAGGAATCCCCTGGCTGAAGGTTAATCCGAACTACCATACCATTAATGCGCAGCAGGAGCTTGCTGACCCAGATTCCGTTTTCCACTATTATCAGAAGCTGATTCGGCTCAGAAAACAATACGATGTTTTTACAGAAGGTAAATTCCGCCTGCTTCTGGAATCTCATCCACAAATATTTGCTTATGAACGCATGAGCAGGAATGAACGTCTCCTGGTTGTCTGCAACTTCAGCGATCAACCCTCAGATTTCCCCAAAGAGCTGCTTGGCAGTTCTCCTGAACTTCTGATTTCCAATATACCTGGTTCTTACACTACGCATCTTTCCCCATATCAGTCTTTTATAGTTCTCAATCATATTTAAGATTGTATTTAACGCTCAGTATGTTCGCTCATTAAAAAAGATCGGTGCAATCACGCATCGATCTTTTCTGTTTCTGATACTGTTATCAGTCCAGCGGTTTCCACTTCCAGTTCTCGATTTCAGGCATATCTCTGCCATACTCGTCGATGAACTGCTTGTGAGCAACCAGCTTGTCACTCATCTTCTGATACAGATAAGCAGTCTTGTTGCCATACTGCGGCAGTCTCAGCAATACATCCTGCACGAGGTGGAACCGATCGATATCATTCTGCACACGCATGTCGAACGGTGTCGTGATCGTTCCTTCTTCTTTGTATCCGCGTACATGCAGATCACGGTTATGACGGCGGTAGGTCAGCTCATGGATCAGCGTCGGATAGCCATGGAACGCAAATACGATCGGCTTGTTCTTCGTGAACAGCATGTCATATTCTGCATCAGTCAGGCCATGCGGATGCTCCGTAGCCGGCTGCAGCTTGAACAGGTCGACGACATTGATGACACGGATCTTGAGATCCGGAATCTCTTCATGCAGAATCTGCACTGCTGCCAGGGTCTCAAGGGTCGGCGTATCACCCGCACATGCCATGACGACATCCGGTTCTTCGCCGCGGTCCGTAGAAGCCCAGCTCCAGATGCCGATGCCCTGCGTGCAGTGCTTGACCGCTTCTTCCATGCTCAGCCACTGBGGACGAGGATGCTTGGAAGCGACCATGACATTGACATAGTTCTTGGAGCGGATGCAGTGATCGAAGCAGGAAAGCAGGCAGTTTGCATCAGGCGGTAAATAGAGACGGACAACATCTGCCTTCTTGTTTGCCATATGATCCAGGAAACCAGGATCCTGATGCGTGAAGCCATTATGATCCTGCTGCCAGATATGAGAAGTCAGAATGATATTCAGAGAAGCAATTTCTTCTCTCCAGCTCAGCTGGTTGCATACTTTGAGCCACTTTGCATGCTGAGCAGCCATGGAATCGATGATGCGGGCAAAGCTCTCATAGCTGTCAAAGAAGCCATGACGGCCCGTCAGCAGATATCCTTCCAGCCAGCCTTCGCACATATGCTCCGACAGCATGGAGTCGAAGAATCTGCCATCTCTTGCCAGGAACTCATCATAATCATGCATCTCGCCATTCCACTGACGATTCGTTGCTTCAAACGCATAATTCAGACGGTTGGAAAGTGCTTCATCCGGCGAGAAGGAACGGAAATTCCTTGTCTTTTCATTTGCCCGGAAGACATCTCTGACGAACTTTCCGAGCTCCGTCATATCCTGTGCTTCAACTGCTCCATGTTCCTTGACTTCCACACCATACTTCCGGAAATCCGGAACAACCAGATCATGCAGAAGCTTTCCGCCATTGGCATTCGGATTTGCACCGATGCGCTGATCTCCCTTCGGAGCAAGCTCCTTCAGATCTGCGCGCAGGGAACCATCCTCATTGAACAGCTTCTCCGGATGATAAGACTTCAGCCAGTCTTCAACCATCTTCGTATGCTCCGGCTTCGACATATCGATCGGAACCTGATGCGCACGGAACGTGCCTTCGATGTTCTTGCCGTCTACGACTTTAGGTCCGGTCCATCCCTTCGGAGTGCGAAGAACGATCATCGGCCATCTCGGACGTTCAGCATCGCCTGTTTCACGCGCATGTTTCTGAATTGCGAGAATCTCTTCGATGACCTTGTCCATGGTCTCTGCCATGAGCCGGTGCATCTTCATCGGGTCATCGCCTTCCACGAAGTAAGGTTTCCAGCCATAGCCCTTCAGCAGATCTTCCAGTTCCTCATGAGAGATTCTCGAAAGAACCGTTGGATTCGCAATCTTGTATCCATTCAGATGCAGAATCGGCAGAACCGCTCCGTCCGTGATCGGATTCAGGAACTTGTTCGAATGCCACGACGTTGCCAGAGGTCCGGTTTCTGCTTCTCCATCGCCGACCACAACCGTTGCGATCAGACTCGGATTATCAAATACCGCACCGAAGCCATGCGCAAGCGAATAGCCAAGCTCGCCGCCTTCATTGATGGAACCCGGTGTTTCCGGAGCACAGTGGGAAGGCATTCCGCCCGGGAACGAGAAGCGCTTGAACATGCGCTGCAGACCTTGTTCATCCTGTGAAATATTCGGATAGACTTCCGTATAGGATCCGTCCAGCCAGTCATTGGCAATGAAGAAGTTGCCGCCATGTCCTGGACCAGAAAGCAGGATCATGTTCAGATCATAGCGTTTGATGACTCTGTTGCAGTGAACAAACACAAAGTTCTGCCCAGGCACGGTTCCCCAGTGCCCGACAATCTTGTGCTTGATCATGTCTCTGGTAAGAGGCTTCTTCAGAAGCGGGTTGTCCAGCAGATACAGCTGAGCAGCTCCGAGGTAGTTCGCCGCATTCCAGTAATCATTCATTCTGCGCAGAAGGTCATCGGTGATCGGCCCTTTTTCTGCACACTGATCTGCGGGTACTGCGTTAGGTTTCTCCGTCATGCAAATATCTCCTTTCGATTTGTGACGTCTATATCAATATATAGGACAAGAAGATTATTTCATACCAACCCGAATTCTTCCATCATATTGCGTTAATACTTTCTGATATTTCTCATAGATTTCCGCATGATTGGGCAGCTGGCTGTCATCCAGATCTCTCATGAGCACCACCTTGAAGTTTCTGATATTCGAATCATAGCAGATGAAGGTCAGATCTGCTCTCGCATCCGAAAGAGAAACCTCTGTTTCTCCATCCGGCTGCACCGTTTTCGTGACCGTCACCCCGCCGATCATTCCGATCCGATCTTCCGTGTCCAGCTGGGCAGCAATCAGATTCCCGAATGAATAGAAGCACAGCGTATCGCCAAGATATTCAACCGGTTCAATCACATGCGGGTGATTTCCGATAATCAGATCTGCGCCTGCAGCAGCCAGCTTCTCAGCCAGGTCCTTTACCTCCTGCACCGGTTCCAGGGTATACTCCACGCCCCAGTGCATTGCCACGATCACGAGATCTGCCTTCGCATCTGCTGCTCTCACCTGTTCCAGCATCTCCTCCTCATGACCCGGATAGATATTGACGAGATACGGCATATCAGCAGGAGGGACGAGACCATTGCAGCCATACGTCCATGATAAGAAACAATAGCTGATCCCATTCACCTCATAGACCGGAATGGAATCTCTCTCTTCTTCAGACAGGTTCGTTCCGGCATGCACGACCTGTTCCTTGCTGTTCCAGTACTTCATGGAACTTTCAATTCCGGACACTCCTCTGTCCAGGCTGTGATTATTCGCCAGCGAAACCAGATTGAACCCATTGTCAGTCATTGCATCTCCGACTTCCTGCGGACTGTTGAACATCGGATAGCTGCTGAGCCCGAGCTTTGTACCTCCAAGTATGGATTCCTGGTTGTAATAGCAGAGATCATAGTCATCCGTCCACGTTTTAAGATTCTCCAGCATCAGATGGAAATCATAGCTTCCATCTGCCTGCCTGGCATCTGCGTAAACTGCTCCATGAATCAGACAGTCCCCGGTCATGAAGATATCTGCGGTATATACTTCCGGTTCTGCAGAAGGAAGCGGTGTTTCCGAAGGTGACGGTACTGCCGCAATCTCTTCTTCCTCGGAAAGGTTAAGATGAGTCAATGTAAAAATCCCTGCCGCAGCCAGCAGGACAATGCTTCCCTTTACCCAGGGGCGCAGCCTCCATTTACCCATGATCTCTTTTCCCCTCTGAACCGCTTTTACTTTAACATACCTTCCCATCAGACGGTAAAATACTGTACATGAAGAAGTGGTTTCATACCCTGTCTGCACAGATTCTGAATACCCTCCTCTGGGTATTTCCATATCAGCTGACTGTCTCGATTCTGCTGGCTGTCCTGACCGCATTGCTGAATCGCATCGGCCTCTTTTTCGTTGCCTCGGCAGGCGAAGCCGCCATCACGAACGGCAACTACCGCGTCTTCTTCTCCAGGTGGCAGGGGTGGGCTCTCTTAGCACTGGGCGTCCTGGCATGTGCTCTGTATATCTGTCTTGATATCGGAGCTCTGATCCGCATCACGGATCTGAAGATTCATGGTCAGAAAGAACGCATCCTGACTTCCTGCATGCATAGCCTGAAACTCCTGCCGAAGTTCTTCACTCCTTCCGGTCTTCTGATTCTTCTGGCTGTCACATTCGGCGTCCCTCTGGCAAATATCGGCTTCTCGATCACGCTCACCGAAGGCTTCTATATTCCGAATGTCTATTCCGTCGACCTCATGAGCAATCCGGTTACAAGAGCTATTTATGATATCGGAATTGCCTGTCTTGCCATTCTGATCACGAAAGGAATCTTCACGATTCATTTCATGGTTCTGCAGAAAGACAGTGCGAAGAATGCATTTCTGCATTCTGCCGAACTGACGAAGTCCTTCTTCATCCGGTTTCTGATTCTGTTCCTGCTGCTGACAATTCTGTTCTACGGACTCGGGAAAGGAGTCGACGCCCTGTTTCTGACTCTGCCGGACTGGCTGATTTCCAGATATGTCTCTCATACCGGCATTCAGAGATTTCTCTATCTGCTCTTCAATCTGAACGGAGTCATCATTCTGTTTCTCTTCCGGGTTATCTCGACTCCATTGTTCATGTATCCGATCACCCGCTGGTATTACCGGCTTCTGAAGCAGCCCGCCGGGTTCCAGGAAGAATCGCTTCCTTCTTTCCTGCACCAGAGGAAGCTCAGAGTGATCATTCCTTCTGCTCTGCTTGCCGCATCCATCGTTCTGGATGTCGGCTTTGATACCTTTTTCCCGCTGGAATCACAGACCGAGATCATCGCTCACCGGGCGGGCGGCAACCTTGCCAGCGAGAACACGATGCTTGCCCTCACCAAGGCAGAAGAAGCAGGAACAGATGGCAGTGAGATCGATGTGCAGCGCACGAAAGACGGACAGTACATCGTCTTTCATGACACAACCTTCCGGCGTCTGTGCGGAGTTTCATCTGCTCCTTCGGATCTGACCTATGCAGAGATTCAGAAGCTGAAAGTCCGGAATACCACCGGCAATGATCTTCCTGATCAGCCCATTCCCACGCTTGAGCAGATGCTGAAACAAGTCTCTGAGATTCCGGGCTATCAGCTTTACATTGAACTCAAAGGGTCCACAGCAGATGCTCAGATGGCAGAAGACGTCACTGCCCTGGTAAAGAAATACAGCCTGGAAGAAAGGACCGTGATCACCTCGATCTCCTATGAACCGGTTGCATATATTGAAGAAAATTACCCTGAAATGGAAACCGGCTATATCTATCACTTCTCATTCGGAGATATCGGCTCCATGAATGTCGACTGGCTTGTCATTGAAGAAGAAGTGGCAACCGATGAAGAAATCGCAGCAATCCATCAGATCGGAAAGAAAGTCAGCGTGTGGACAGTCGACAGCAGAAGCTCGATCCGTCACTTTCTGATCAGCGACGCAGACTCCATCATCACGAATCAAGTTGACCGTTCCCTGGAAGTAAAAGAAGAACTCAGTCAGAGAACGGATCTGCAGCGGATCCAGGATGTTCTTCTGAAGAAGTGATTCTGCTATAATCCCTTCAGACAGAAGAAGGACGATCTATGAAGAGAAAATCTGAATCCATGGATATGGTGCATGGCCCGCTGCTGAAGAATCTTCTGATCTTCTCTGCTCCGCTGATGGCAAGCTATCTGCTGCAGATTGCTTTCAACGCTGCCGATACGATCGTGGTCGGAAAGTTCAGCGGTGCAGACGCATTGGCAGCAGTCGGTGCGACCGGTCCTCTGGTCAATCTTCTGGTCGCTCTGTTCAATGGTCTGGCTACCGGCGCCAATATCGTCATTGCCAACATGATCGGAAGAAAAGACCACAGAAATCTGTCTTCAGCCGTTCATACTTCCTATTTCCTTGCGCTTGTCGGAGGACTCATTCTCACTGCTGCCGGCGTTTTCATCAGCAATCCTCTTCTTTGGGCAATCGGCACTCCGGAAAACATCATTGATCAGAGCACCCTCTATATGCGCATCTACTTTGCCGGCAGTATTCCTCTGCTGGTCTATTCATTCGGATCTGCGATTCTGCGTTCCAAGGGCGATACTGCAAGACCGACTCTGTACCTGGCGGTATCAGGAGTACTGAATATCATCCTGAATCTGTTCACGGTCATTCAGCTTCATATGGGGGTCGCAGGCGTTGCGATTGCGACGGTGATCTCAGAAACAGTATCGGCGGTCATGGTTACGATTGCCCTGGTCCGTGAAACGGATGATACGCGTCTGGTCTTCTCTGAAATCTCCATGGATCCGATGATCTTCCAGCGCATCATGAAGATCGGCATTCCTGCCGGAATCCAGGGCATGATGTGGTCAATTTCCAATATTGCGGTCCAGACTGCCATGAACACGTTCGGCTCCATCACCGTTGCCGGAAACAGTGCTGCCCTCAACCTGGAAGGATTTGTCTATGTGGCCATGGACGCCTTCAACAATGCGTGCATCACCTTCACTTCCCAGGCGGCCGGGGCAAAAGACATGAAGCAGGTCAGAAGAGTCATGCACGTCACGCTGATTCTGATGACCGGATCCTCTGCAGCGGCAGGATTGCTGGTATCCGGCTTCGGAAACCAGCTGCTATCCCTGTATACCAATGACCCGGATGTCATCTCTGCCGGTATGGTCCGCCTGCATTATGTCGTGCTCTGGCTCTGGATCAACGCAGCCCTGGACATTCCCGCCGCCTCCATGCGCGGCATTGGCTACAGCAATACGCCTACTCTGGTCATGATGATCGGCATTGTCGCTGTCCGGGTATTCTATATCCTCACGATCTGGCGTGCTTATCCGACTCTGGAAGTTCTTTATCTCTGCTTCCCGATCTCGTGGGTCATCACCGCAATCGCCATGTTCCTGATCTGGCCGAAGCTTTTCAGAAAATTATGCAGAGAATACTGAGATTCAGTTGATTTTTTGAGAATGAATTTGCTATAATAGCACATGCTGAAAAGCACGGGAATTAGCGCAGTTTGGTAGCGCGCTTCGTTCGGGACGAAGAGGTCATGGGTTCGAATCCCGTATTCCCGACCATAGTGTTCAAAACCGCATAGCTATGCGGTTTTCTTATTCTGTGGCACTAAAATGGCACGATAATTCAATGAAAATGCGTCATAGCTGAGCCGCATCATGCATGATTCTTTTGGATGTCTTCTCGAATCAGTTTCCGCAGGTACTCCGGCTTGCTGCCGACGCTTCTCAGCTTCGCCATCACGTCACTGTCCTTTTCACTTCCTGAATATGACCATCACCTTTGCTACGTGCAGGTTCTTCCAGTTCAAAGTCAATTACCCCGTCCCGTAAAGGGCCGAGGCTTGTGACTGCCTCCACCAGTACAAGCGTGCTCATATAAGCCTCCTGGTTTCTGCTAGCGAGGATAATACCTCCTGTGGCGTCACATCGCCGGATGATTGACAACACCCGTTTGATAGCGCTCCGGTATACCGAAGCCTTAGCTTAATTTACTGATACTGATTCCGCAGGCTCGATCAGCTTAATCTTATCGA
>NZ_VUMN01000002.1 GCF_009696165.1 Stecheria intestinalis
ACCTTGAAACAAAGCTGACGTATAAGGCAAATGAATCTGGCTCCAGTGTGCTGAAGGTAAACCCGCAGTACACTTCTCAGCGCTGTCCGAGATGCGGTGCTGTCGTAAAGGGAAACCGTGATCACAGCGAACACTTATACAGGTGCAGGCAATGTGGCTATACCAGCAACGACGATCGTATCGGGGCAATGAACATCTACACGCTTGGCACGCTCTGGGTCAGCGGAAATGAAAATCCGCAGTTCGATAAGATTAAGCTGATCGAGCCTGCGGAATCAGTATCAGTAAATTAAGCTAAGGCTTCGGTATACCGGAGCGCTATCAAACGGGTGTTGTCAATCATCCGGCGATGTGACGCCACAGGAGGTATAATCCTCGCTAGCAGAAACCAGGAGGCTTATATGAGCACGCTTGTACTGGTGGAGGCAGCCACAAGCCTCGGCCCTTTACGGGACGGGGTAATTGACTGGAGAAAAATCTGATATCGGAACACGAGACTGAATCTTCAGAGTTCAGTCTTTCTTTTTCTGCTCTGCAGCCAGACTTCTGATTCCTGCATGCAGGAACTTCATCACTTCTTTTCCAGTTCATGACCAGAGCATTCATGCATGCAAAAACCGGTCTTTCACAGACCGGTTTCAGGAATGGATTCATTCAGAACTGCTCAGCCGGCAATCGCCTTGCCGAGTTCTTCGCACGCAGATAATGCATCTGCGTCCGGGGCGTTGTTGGCGATGACGCCTTCAGAGACTAAGGCGATTCCATAGTTTCCGCATTCTGCTTCCCAGTTCTTCATCCAGGTGCCATCACCCCATCCGTAAGAACCGAACAGAGCGACTTTCTTTCCTGCAAGGGAAGGAGCGATGGAATCGAAGAACGGACGGAATTCTCCTTCTTCCAGTTCTTCAGAACCCATTGCCGGGCATCCCAGGGCAACGCCATCCGCATCGCTTACTGTGGATGCGTCTGCAGAATCAACGCGGACACATACCGTATCAGCGCCAGCCTTGCGGGCTCCGTCTGCGACTGCTTCTGCCATTGCTTCAGTGTTGCCTGACTGACTCCAGTAGATAACTGCTGCTTTGCTCATAAGTGATCTCCTTTTCTTGTTTTTCCAGCTGCCAGCTGGCATAAGGACACTCCGCGCTCCAGCTGCAGGATGCACGCATGCGTGCATCTGCGGTAGGCTTCAAAGCAGGCGATTGCTTCATCGACATTGCTGTAGACCTGCCACACGCCGCAGTACATATATGCCCTGTGCTCGAGGAATCCCCGGACATCTTCCGGCGGATAGCCCAGGAACAGTCCGATTTCATGAGGAAATTCCTTCTGATCAGAAAGCCGTTCCTGCAGTTGGATGAGACATTGTTCCATCTGCTCGGGGTCATAGCCAAGCGGTTCGAGGATTTCTCTGGCTTCTTTCCTGCTGAGGTCTTCGCGGAGGTCGTCAGGACGGTACATATAGATGAGCGTGCGGTCTTTCTTCTCCCCGAGCGGGCAGACCCGGACACTGTGATTCAGTTCCTGATTCAGCTGCCTGAGATCCGAGATCATTCCGGCGGAATCAGAAAACGGGAAGGAAAACAGATTCGCAGTCTTGAGCCCGGTCAGGACCGGAGCACAATACTGCACGACCATCTCATCCGGCATATCGTCCTCCTCAATTAGTTAGATTGCTCTAACTACAGCTAATGTACCGGAGGAATGTTAGGCTGTCAATGCTTCTGATCAGCGCTCATTGATGCTAAGATGGACGCGGGAGGGGACTTTCTGATTATGGATTTTGAAGAATATCTGAAAGCGAAGAAACTCGGGGATCGGGCCATGCATCGGGCAGCAGCAGCCGGACAGTATCCGTATCTGCCGGCTCTGGATGAAATTCTCGGAAAAGAAGGAAGCACACTATCGCAGGTGTCGCTGGGACTCAGGGATATTCCGATTTCATCGATTGCAGGCACGAAGACGGCCGGCAGGCAGATTGCCTTTGCATCGGATTTCATGCCGATTCTGGATGCGGATACGGAATTTGCCGGCAAGTGGATGCGGGTCTATCAGTATCAGATGACGGAAGGAATCAGCGATCCGATCATCGTCTATGAGTACATGATGAAGTTCTATGTGCGCGAGGGAAACAAGCGGGTTTCAGTCATGAAGTATCTGAAGATGCCGGAGATCGAAGCCGAAGTCACCCGCATCATCCCAGCCCGCACCAATGAAAAAGATGTCCGGATCTACTATGAATTCATGGACTTCTTCAAGGTATGTCCGATCTATGAGCTTTCCTTTACAAGAGAAGGAGCTTATTCAGAATTCATCGACCGGGTCGGAGAGTCTCATACGGTGCCATGGAGCAGCGATACGGTTCATATGGTAGAGGGGGCCTGCTATCGGTGGGAGACCTTATATGAATCTGTGGTCGGAGATAAAGTCCGGAACCTGACGGCTGGCGATGCATTGCTGGTTTATCTGAATTTCTATTCGCTGAAGAGCCTGCTCGATCAGCCGAGAAACGTGCTGGCCAAGCGGCTCGAACGCATGCTGAAGGAGTTCAGGCTGACGGCAGAAGACCATCCGCTTTCTCTGCAGGAAAGTCCTTCGGAGAAGCAGCCTGCATCGGGCAATTTCTTACAGAATCTCCTGCGGAGACCGACTGTCTTTACCGAAGAGAAACCGCTTCATGCGGCCTTCATCTATGATCAGGATCCGGATTCCAGCGGCTTAGTCAATGATCATGAGATCGGAAGATTCTATGTGTCTAATGCCCTGGAGGGAAGACTGATTACTAAGGCGTATTTCAATGCAGACAGCGATGAGGAAGTAAGAAAGGCGATTGATCAGGCAGTGCAGGATGGTGCGGAGGTGATCTTCACCGTTTCGCCAGTCCAGATGCCGGAGACGCTGAAGGCGGCGTTCCATTACCAGAATATCCATTTTCTGAACTGCTCCGTGAATCTGCCGCATAAGTCGGTAAGAACGTATTACGGAAGAGTCTATGAAGCAAAGTTCCTGATGGGAGCACTGGCGGCTTCGTGTGCAGACAGCCATCGAATCGGCTATGTGGCAGACAGTCCGATCTATGGCGAACTGGCGAGCATCAATGCGTTTGCGATCGGGGCAGCGATGATCGATCCGAAAATTCAGATTTCGCTGAAGTGGTCTTCAAGCAAGGCGCATGACTGGCGCCGGGATTTCCAGGATGAAGGTATTTCTGTGCTTTCTGGTCCGGATCTTGCCAAGCCGGAAGAAGATAATACGGAATATGGCGTATACCGCATGGAACCAGATGGGAGTGTGCTGAATCTGGCGGCTCCTTCCTATAACTGGGGAAAGTATTACGAGCTGATTCTGAAGACGGTGATCAGCGGAACATATGATGAAGATCTGAGTGTCTCTTCTCCGGCAGCCCTGAATTACTGGTATGGCATGTCTGCGGGTGTGATTGATGTCGTGCTGTCGGATCAGCTTTCATACTATACGAGAAAGATGGTGCAGTTATTCCGGAAGAGTGTCATGGAGGGAAGCCTGAATCCGTTTGCGGGAGAGCTGCGCAGCCAGGAAGGGCTGATCCAGGATGCCAGGGCCGGCAAGCTTCCGAATGAGAAGATCATTGAGATGAACTGGCTCAATGATAATATCCGCGGGTCGATCCCTGATCCTGACGAGCTGAATGAAAGGGCAAAGCGGGTCATGGAGATCAGCGGAATCAGGAAAGAAAGATCATGAAGATTCTGGCGGTAGCAGATGAAGAAGAAGCTTCCCTCTGGGATTACTATTCGCCTCGTATGACGGAGGGCGTGGATCTGATCATCGGGTGCGGAGACCTGAAGGCAAAGTATCTGGAGTTTCTGACGACGGTGGTCAACCAGCCGCTGCTGTATGTCCCGGGGAATCATGATCAGCGGTATGTCCAGGATCCGCCGGAAGGCGGCATTGATATTGACGGACAGGTCTATGACTTCCACGGCCTCAGAATTCTGGGTCTTGGCGGAAGCAGGAAGTATCGGAATGGTCCGTTCATGTATACCGAAGCAGAGATGAAGAAGCGGATTGCGAAGCTGGATCGTTCGATCCGGTTCATGAATGGCATCGATGTGGTCGTGGCCCATGCGCCGGTGAAGGGTTACGGAGATCTGGAGGATCTGCCGCATCAGGGATTTGACTGCTTCAATGATCTGCTGATGAAGTATCATCCGCAGGTATTCCTGCATGGTCATGTGCATCAGGCATATACCTCAGAGTTTCAGCGGGAGCGCGAACATCCCTCCGGTACCAGGCTGATCAACTGCGGCGGGCATGTGATCATCGATATTCCGGAGGGGTCTTATCCGGAAGAAGGACATACCGGTTCCCGGTTCTATGACTGGTATGTGGGATGGAAGAAAAAACGCTGAAGATCGATCGTGGTATACTGAACAATTGCAGGATAAGAGGATGAAAAGAATGTACAGAGATACCTGGATGGAAGTAGACCTGGATGCGATCGCAGATAATGTGCGCTCGATCCATCAGATCTGCGGCAAGCGGATCATTGCGGTGATCAAGGCAGATGCTTATGGATGCGGAGATATCCAGGTGGCTAAGGCATGCCTGGATGCCGGAGCAGAGATGCTTGCGGTGTCTTCTCTCGATGAGGCGATGATGCTTCGCAATGAGGGATATGGCGGCGAGGTGCTGATTCTCGGTGCGGTGAATCCGGAAGATGCTCTGGTGCTTTCAGAGAACGGGATCTCTACGGCTGCGTTCTCCCTGGATTGGGTGAAAGAAGTCGTGAAGCATGATTGTTCGGGCATGAAGGTGCATCTTGCGGTGGATACCGGCATGAACCGGATCGGCTTCCGGGAGATCCGGGAAATGGAAGAAGCGAGAGATATCCTGCTCCATGCAGGAGTAAAGCTGACTGGCATCTTCACGCACTTCTGCTGCACGGATACGAGCAGGGAGATGACCGACCGGCAATATCTGAAGTTTGCCGAAGCCGTCAAAGCACTGGATTATCCGTTTGAATGGATTCATTGCGATAACAGCGATGCGACGATCTTCTTCCGGGATTCTCTCAGCAATGCATGCCGGGTAGGCATCTCGCTGTATGGCATCTCCGGGTTTAAAAAAGATCTGAAGCCGGCACTCGGGCTGTATACGAAGCTGGTCATGTCGAAGCTTGTTCCGGCTGGTGAGACCATCGGCTATGGGGCAACCTATGAGACAAAGACGACCGAACGGATCGGAACGATTCCGATCGGCTATGCAGATGGCTTCATCCGAGCGAACCAGGGCAGAAAGGTCTGCATCGATGGCTGCTATGCTGAAGTTGTGGGCCGGGTATGCATGGACCAGACGATGATCCGTCTTCCAGAGGAGAAACAGATCGGCAGCGTCGTCGAAATCTTCGGATCGCATATTCCACTGGAGCAGATGGCTGCGGAACTGCATACGATTCCGTATGAGATCATCAGCCTGATCAGCGGCAGAGTGACCCGTCTCTATCGGAAGAACGGAAAGATTTCTTCAGAAAGCAATGAGCGGATTCTGAAGTCGGAGATCTGACCTTCAGAGATTGTTGCTTCTGGCAGCACTTCGGTGCTGTTTTATTTTTGCCCGAAAAATAATAGGTACCTATCGATTTGAACAGGAGATGGTGATCGGATCCCCTCTGTAATTAAATAGGTACCTATAGAAATGAAGGCGCTATGGAAGAAGAAAGACATCAGGGACACCCAATGAAAGAGGAATCGCCGCGGAATCTGCTTCATGCGATGTGTTTGTGCGGAGACTTTCTGAGCTACCGCAGAGGGCAGCGGCCTGGGCAGAACCGGGTGATGCTCATGCTGCATCGATATGGATCGATCACGCAGAAAGAGCTGCAGGAGATCCTGCAGATTCAGCAGGGATCTTTATCTGAACTGCTTTCGGAAATGGAAAGCTCCGGATTGATTGAACGCAAGCGGAATCCGGAAGACCGCCGGCAGGTTGTGATTTCACTGACCCCGGAGGGGAAAGAAGTCGAGCATGCCAATCATCAACTGGTCGCGCGGGAGAATATGGAACTGTTTTCTTCGCTGAGCCAGGAGGAACAGGACGAACTGTACCGGATGCTGAGGGTTCTGCTGGAGGACTGGAAAGCGAAGAATCCGCAGGCATTCCCGGAAGAAAAGCGAGGCTGAGAAGATGAAGAAATATGTGCTGCGCTACTGGTATCTGGGACTATTGTGCATGGCTGGCTAAGCCCTGGAAGTGCTTGCAGATCTGATTCAGCCGCAGTTTACTGGTCTGAATACGTAATGAAAGAATTTACAAATGCTGTAAGCTTTTCATAAATCAGTGAAACATGTTATGATAAGCCCACATTGATTCGTATTTTCAATGCGAGGAGAGCAGTCATGTCTGAATATCTGAATCAGCGCTATCGTAATCTCAGCCCTTATACCCCGGGCGAACAGCCCCTGGATAAGGACTATATCAAACTCAATACCAACGAGAACCCGTATCCGCCCGGATCGGGAGTTCTGAAAGTCATCAATGAAGCTGAAGTGAAAGATCTGCGGCTTTATGAGGATCBGGACAACCGGCTGGTCATCAGGACCCTTGCGGAACATTACGGGGTGAAGCCTTCTCAGGTCTGCGTGACCTGCGGCAGCGATGAGACCCTGGATCTTGCCATCATGGCCTTCGGCGAAGACGGGTTTGCTTTCCCGGATCTGACCTACAATTTTTATAAGGTATTCTGCCAGCTGCACCATACGGACATGCAGGTAATCCCTCTGAAGGACGACTTCACGATTGATGTGAAGGACTACCTGGGACTTGGAAAGGGTGTCATCCTGGCCAATCCGAATGCGCCGACCGGCCTTGTGCTTCCCAGAGAGAAGATCGAAGAGATCCTGAAAGCAGATCCGCATCATGTCGTGGTCGTCGATGAAGCATATATCGATTTCAATGAGGGCGGTTCCATGATTCCCTATGTCAACAAGTATCCCAATCTGCTCGTCGTGCAGACGTTCTCGAAAGCAAGATCGCTGGCCGGGGCCCGGGTCGGCTACGGCATCGGGTCAGAAGCACTGATATCCGATCTGGAGCGGATCCGCAATTCGATGAATCCGTATGGTCTTTCAAGACTCAGCCAGCAGGCTGCGATCGCTGCCGTACAGGAGCAGGAATACTATGATGAAAACTGCCGCAAAGTCATTGCCACGAGAACCTGGTTCATCCAGGAACTGGAAAAGCTCGGCTTTTCGGTGCTTCCTTCGCATACGAATTTCGTCCTGGCACATTCGGATCAGATTCCGGGAGAAGTGCTGTATCAGAAACTGAAAGACCATGGGGTTCTCGTCCGCCATTTCTCGGATCCCCGCATCGCAGATGCCGTGCGCATCTCGATCGGGACAGACGAAGACATGCATCAGGCGGCTGAAAAGATCAGGGAGGTTCTAGGTGAATGGAACGCATCGCAGAAGTAAAACGGACAACCGCAGAGACGGATATCTCGCTGAAGCTGAATCTGGATCCCGGACTGGCGGAGTCTTCGATTGATACCGGCGTCGGCTTCCTCAATCATATGCTGACCCTGTTTGCCAAGCATGGTTCCTTTGAACTGCAGCTGACGTGCCATGGCGACAATGAAGTGGATGATCATCACAGCACCGAAGATATCGGCATTGCCCTAGGAAAAGCATTTGCTGAAGCATTAGGAGACAAGCGGGGCATTCATCGCTATGCTTCGATCATCCTGCCGATGGATGAAGCTCTGGTATTATGTGCAGTGGATCTTTCCGGAAGAGGCGGATGCTATTATGACGTGCCGTTTCTGACGGAAAAGATCGGAACGTTTGATACGCAGCTTGTCGAGGAATTCATGCGGGCATTTGCGGTCAATGCCGGGGTCACGCTGCATCTGAAGAAGCTTGATGGAATCAACAGCCATCATGTCAGCGAGGCATGCTTCAAGGCATTAGGACATGCAATGAAAGAAGCAGTCGCGATTGATCCTATGCATGCGGAAGAAATCCCCTCCACGAAAGGAACCCTCTGATGCTGGAACAGAAACTCAATGCGCTTTTCGAAGCCTCCGGCTACCGGAAATTCCGGATGTCGAAGTTCGAGGAATATGACCTCTATGCAGAAAACCGCGACTTCCTGAAAAGCAGCCAGATCATCACGTTCACGGATCTGGACGGAAGCCTGCTTGCCCTGAAGCCGGACATCACGCTTTCGATCATCAAGAACAACCGGGGACAGGATGAGAAAGTCTATTACAACGAAATGGTCTACCGGCCGAAGAATCATCACTACTGTGAGATTCCCCAGACCGGCATTGAATGCATTGGGTCCATTCATCCGTATGAAGAAGCAGAAGTGATTTCGCTTGCGGCACATGCCCTTGCCTGCATCACGCATACGTATGCCCTGCAGATCAGCGATGCGGCGTATCTTCCGTTTCTATTGAAGCAGGCAGAAGTTCCGGAGTATCTCGGCGAGGATCTTCAGATGGCAATCCGCACAAAGAATACCGGGGCCATCCGGGAATTGAAACTGCCGGCGGAGATCACGGACAAGCTCTGTGCTTTCACGGAACTGCATGCATCCCTCAGTGATGGCATCCATGAAGCAGAACAGATTGCCGGTGCCTCAGAGATCACCGATCATCTGAAGCAGCTGGCCGGCATTCTCGAAGCGTTCGGAGTGCTGGATCACTGCTATTTGGACTTCTCGCTCGTGAATTCGATGGACTACTATAACGGCGTGATTTTCCAGGGGCTTGTTCCGGAAGTGCCTGCGGCCATTCTTTCGGGCGGCAGATATGATCGTCTGCCGGAGAAGATGGGAAGACACGTCGGGGCAGTAGGCTTTGCCATCGATATGGATGCGGTGGAAAACGCCTTCCCGGAGAAGCCTGCCGAACGGAAACGGATCCGCATCAGCTATTCGGAAGCAGATGATCTGAAGCAGCTGGCGTCTATTGTGACGTCTCTTCAGAAACAGGGATACCAGGTAGAAACCGGAACTTCGAAGAGCCCTGAAGCCATCAGTCTTGCGGAAGCAGAGGAGATGCTGAAATGATCAATGTAGCACTGCCGAAGGGCAGACTTGGAAATCAGGTATATAAGATTCTGGAAGCTGCGGGATATGAATGCCCGGAGCTGCTGGATTCTTCCAGCCGGAAGCTGGTATTCGAGAATGCGGACCGTGGTGTCCGGTATTTCTGCGTCAAGCCGACGGATGTGCATGTGTATGTCGAACGAGGCGCAGCAGATGTCGGCATTGTCGGCAAAGACGATCTGCTGGAATATGCACCGGAAGTCTATGAACTGCTGGATCTGAAACTCGGGAAGTGCCGGATGTGCATCTGCGGACCGGCCGGGTTTGAGGAAGACCGCAGCTGCACGCTCAAAGTTGCAACGAAGTTTCCGCATATTGCCCGCCATTACTACGAAGAACTTGGCCGGGATATCGATATCATCAAGCTGCATGGCTCCATTGAATTAGCACCGATTCTCGGATTGTCTGATGTGATCTGCGACCTCGTGGAAACGGGGACAACGCTGCGGGAGAACAATCTCGTGGTGCTTTCTGAAGTAGTTCCTATCAGTGCCCGCTTCATCTGCAATCCTGTTGCCTGGCAATTCCGGCATGAGGAGATCGGCCACATGAAACATGCACTGGAAGAAAGAATCGGGAAAGGAGAATGATCATGACGATGAAAATCTATGAACTCGGAAAGATCAGGGATGAAGAGATCTTCGCCCGCAGCACTGCCATGTCTGACGTGGAAGATGCGGTCAGCGAAATCATCCGGATGGTCCGGGAAAAGGGTGATGAAGCCCTGAAGGAGTACAGCCGGAAGTTTGATCATGTCGAGCTCTCAGAACTGAAGGTCACGCCGGAAGAAATCGGAGAAGGCGTAACAAAGGCAGGAAGTGATTTTCTCGCAATTCTGAAAGAAGCTGCTTCGAATATTGAAGCCTATCATCGTCATCAGGTCAGATCGGATTATCTCGTTGCCGATAAGCCCGGCGAGATTCTCGGCCAGCGGATTCTGCCGCTAGAGAGAGTCGGCGTCTATGTGCCGGGCGGAACGGCCGCATATCCTTCCACGGTGCTCATGGATGTCATCCCGGCAAGAATTGCCGGAGTAAAGGAAATCGTGATGACCACGCCACCAGGAAAAGATGGCAAGGTCAATCCGTATATTCTGGCAGCTGCTCAGGTGGCCGGTGTCACGACGATCTTCAAAGTCGGCGGCGCACAGGCAGTCGCAGCGCTTGCCTATGGCACGGAGTCTGTTCCGAGAGTCGATAAGATCATCGGACCGGGCAATGCGTTTGTCGCGGAAGCGAAGAAACAGGTATTCGGCCAGGTCGGCATCGATATGATTGCCGGTCCTTCGGAAGTCCTGGTCATTGCCGATGGCAATTCGAATCCTGCCTGGGTTGCGGCAGATCTTCTGTCTCAGGCAGAACATGACCGCAATGCAAGTGCCGTCCTCGTGACTGATTCGAAAGAACTTGCAGAAGCAGTCCGGAAGGAAATCGAAGTGCAGCTGCAGAAGCTGCCGCGGGAAGAGATTGCCCGGACCAGCATTGAGCATAATGGCAGGATCATTCTGGCACATTCGCTGGAAGAAGCAGTGGAGACGTCCAACCGGATTGCCCCGGAACATCTCGAAGTGTGCACGGATCATCCGTTTGATCTCCTGCCGCTGATCCGCAATGCCGGATCGGTATTCCTCGGCCGCTTTGATCCGGAACCGCTCGGTGATTATTTTGCCGGCCCGAATCACACGCTTCCGACCGGCGGCACGGCAAGATTCTACAGCCCGCTCGGCGTGGATGATTTCGTCAAGAAGATGCAGTTCACGTATTTCACGGAAGACGCATTGAAGAAGGATTATCAGAAGGTCGCAGCCTTTGCGGAAAAGGAAGGCCTGGAAGCTCATGCAAGAGCGGTGAAGATCCGCTTTGAGGATGACCTATGATTGCGATTATCGATTACGGAGCAGGAAATCTGTTTTCCCTGAAGTCTTCGCTTTCTTCCATCGGTGCCCAAGCAGTCGTGAGCCGGGATCCGGATACGATTCATGAAGCAGATGCCGTGATTCTCCCGGGTGTCGGTGCCTTTGGAGATGCGGCAGATAAGCTGGCAGAAACGGGCATGAAGCAGGTCGTCCTGAACGAAGCAGCCGCTGGAAAGCCCCTGCTTGGCATCTGCTTAGGTATGCAGCTGCTGTTTGATTCCAGCACGGAATTCGGCATGCATGAAGGGTTAGGCCTGATTTCCGGCCAGGTGGATGCCATTGAGCCGAAGCTGACCAGAAAGCTCGATATTCCTCATATCGGCTGGAATCAGCTCCATTTCGTGAATGAATCTCCTCTCTTTGCCGGAATCCGGGAAGGAACATATGTGTATTTCGTGCATTCCTATGCCGCATTCCATTGCGAGGACCATCTGATTGCTGAGACGGAATATGAGATCCCGCTGACGGCTGCCGTTGCCAGCGGCAATGTCTATGGCACGCAATTTCATCCGGAGAAGAGCGGACCGACGGGTCTTCAGATTCTGAAGAATTTCTGCCGGATCGCCGGAGAGCAGTTATGATCATCCTTCCGGCAATTGATCTCTATGAAGGAAAGGGAGTCCGTCTGACCCAGGGAGACTATTCCCGCATGACGGTCTATCTCTCTGATCCGGTCTCTGCCGCAAAGCAGATGGAAGCCGATGGGGCAGAATGGATTCACTTAGTGGATCTTGAAGGTGCGAAAGCGGGGAAGCCATGCAATGGACCAGTGATTGTTCAGATCCGGAACCAGACGCATCTGAAGATTGAAGTCGGCGGCGGCATCCGCAGTCATGAAGTGATTGCGTCTTATCTCTCTGCCGGCATCGATCGCGTGATTCTCGGTACGAAGGCATTGGAAGATGATGCATTTCTGAAGGAAGCAGCCCATCAGTTCGGAACCCATATCGCAGTCGGGGCAGATGTCAGAAACGGCATGATTGCCACCCATGGCTGGCAGCAGACCACCGGCACGAATCTGAATGAATTCCTCGATTATCTCGAAGAGATCGGGATCGATACCGTGATTGTCACGGATATCTCGAAAGACGGAGCCATGCAGGGAACCAACCGCTCTCTGTATTTATCTCTGAAAGACCGGAAGAACCTGAACGTCATCGCGAGCGGCGGCATCTCTTCGCTGGATGATCTCAGGGCATTGAATCAGATGAACCTGTACGGGGCAATTCTCGGCAAAGCGATGTATACGGGTGCAGTAAACCTGAAAGAGGCACTGGCACTCGGAAAGGAGGACGCATGATCACCAAGCGGATCATTCCCTGCCTGGATGTGAAGAACGGGCGGGTTGTCAAAGGAGTTCAGTTTGAATCGCTGAAAGATGTTTCTGATCCGACCGAGCTGGCGGCATATTATTCCTCCGGCGGAGCGGATGAACTGGTGTTCTATGACATCACGGCTTCGGCAGAGGGAAGAAGCCTGTTCACGGATGTGCTGCGCAGAACTGCTTCCAGGGTCTTCATTCCGCTGACAGTAGGCGGCGGCATCTCTTCGCTGGAAGACTTTGAGCGCGTGCTCAGCTGCGGTGCTGACAAGGTCAGCGTGAACAGCGGTGCGATCCGCAATCCAGATCTGATCAATCAGGCTTCCGAACGCTATGGAAGCCAATGCGTTGTGCTGTCTGCAGATGTCAAGCGGGTAGACGGAGCATTCCATGTATTCCAGAACGGCGGCAGAATTGATACCGGCATGGATGCGGCTGCCTGGATCGAAGAAGGCGTGAAGCGCGGCGCTGGCGAAGTGGTAGTCAATTCCATGGATACCGACGGCGTGAAGGAAGGCTTTGATCTGGAGCTATTGAAGGCAGTCAATGACAACGTGAGAGTGCCGGTCATTGCTTCGGGCGGTGCCGGTTCCATGCAGGACTTCGCGGATCTGTTCCATGAGATTCCGGAAATCAGTGCAGGACTTGCGGCATCAATCTTCCATTTCCATGAAGTGACGATTTCCGGTCTGAAGCAGTATCTGAAAGAACAGGGGATTGCAGTCCGCATATGATCACGCTCGATGATGTGAAGTGGGATGAACGGGGCTTATGTCCCTGCATCGTCCAGGACTATGAAAGCAAGCGGGTACTGACGCTTGCTTATATGAACCGGGAGTCTCTGCAGATTTCCCTGGACAGGCAGCTGACCTGTTTCTGGTCCAGATCCCGGCAGGAGCTCTGGCTCAAGGGAGAGACTTCCGGCAATTACCAGCATATCGTTTCGATGGAGCTGGATTGCGACCAGGATGCGATTCTCGTACAGGTCATCAAAGACGGACCTGCATGCCATCTCGGCCATGACAGCTGCTTTGATACGGAGTACCGGATGACATGGAAGAAGTAGAATACATCGATGTCTATGACATCCATCATGAACCGACCGGTCTGGTGATGCCTAGAAAGCATCTGGCTCTGAAGTCCGGTCAGTACATGCTGTACGTGCTTGCGATCCTCGAAGATCCCGAACATCGCTTTCTGATCACCAGACGGTCGCTGACCAAGAAATGGGCAGCCGGGGCCTGGGAAGTGCCGGGCGGCGGCGTGAAGAAGGGCGAGACTTCGAAGGAAGCACTGATCCGGGAAGTCCATGAAGAGACTTCTCTGGATGTCTCTTCGATCGTCTGTGATCCGATCTGGAGCTATGTCAATGATGATCCGGAAGGAGGAGACAATTATCTCGTCGATATCTATCATCTGCATCTGCCGATTCCGGAAGAATCCGTCAGCCTGCAGAAGTCTGAAGCGATTGACTGGAAGCTGGCGACGAGAGCAGAGATCGATGCGATGAATGAGAATTCAGAGTTCCTGCATTATAAGCGGCTTGCGACAGCACTGCAGCAGGAGAAGCAGCAGTGAGGGGACAGTTCGCTGTCTTCTTTTCTTTTTCTGAATCAATGATGAAAGCTGATCAGAACGATTACTTTTCCGGTCGGGATGTGCTTTACTACAGTTGCGGAGAAAACAGATGATCATACTGAACAGAGAACTGAAGCAGATTCTGGATGATTCGATGGTCGGAGTCTATATCGCGGATTCAGAGAGAAGAATCGTGTACTGGAATGATGCCGCCGAACGCATCAGCGGAAGAAGCAGAGAAGATATGATCGGAAAGAACTGCTTTGAAAGCGGTCTGGACCATATCGATCAGGAAGGACAGCGGCTGTGCACGTCGCTCTGTCCATATCTGAAGACGTATCAGGATGGCAAGATACGATCCGAGAAGGTCTTCTTGCGTCATCAGAACGGAAACCGGGTCCTGGTTCAGACGAAATTCATTCCGGTCTTCGATGAGACGCATCAGCTGGAGTTTGTACTGGAAGAGTTCTGCGAAGTCGGAAGTCCGCAGGTTGCGGATCAGATGGTGAGCCAGCTCAGCGATGTGGCTCTGCATGATCAGCTGACCGGCATCCCGAATCGCAGATCTCTGGACAATGCGCTGTCCTACCGGCTACTTCTGAGAAAGGAGACCGGGATGCAGTTTGCAGTGCTGTTCATGGATGTCGATAATTTCGGAAAGTTCAACAATGTCTACGGACATGAAGCCGGAGATCTCGTTTTGAAGAAACTTGCAGAAACCATCAGTGCAGTGAATCGCCGCAAAGATGTATTCGGCCGCTGGGGCGGGGAAGAATTCATGGGCCTCTACCGGATTCATGATCCTGCTGATCTCAAGGTCATCGGCGCCAAGTGCCTGGAAGCAATCCGCAGCATGGATGTCCTGTTTGAAGGTTCTCATCTGCATGTGACTGCTTCGATCGGCATCACCTGCATCCGTCCGGAAGATACGCTGGAAACTGTCACGGAACGAGCAGACTCGCTGATGTATCAATCCAAGACGCAGGGCAAGGATCGCTGCACGTCCGACTAAGAAAATTCCATGCATGAATACGAAGTCCGATGGAGAATCGGGCTTTTTTCAGCGCTGAAAGGATCAGAAATAAGTCTTCTGTTTGTCAAGAGATGTGCATTGACAAATACTGTTAGTCAGCATAAACTAACTCATGTTAGAAATAGCTAACACATGAAGGGAGGCACAGATGATGCCGCTGACATTTGCTCCGCAGAACGAAGTTCTATGTATTCAGAAGATCGGCGGGAACCCGGAGATGAAGAAACATCTCGAAGATATGGGGTTTGTCGTCGGAGGAAAAGTGACGGTCGTTTCCACGATCAGCGGAAACCTGATCGTCAGCGTGAAGGAAACACGGGTTGCGCTGGATCGTTCGATGGCTTCCCGGATCATGGTTTAGGAAAGGGGATCCTGAAAGTATGACACTGAAAGACGCAAAGATCGGTTCCACCGTCAAGGTACTCCGCCTGAATGGCGAAGGTGCTGTGAAGCGCAGAATCATGGACATGGGTATCACCAAGGGGGTTGAGATCTATGTCCGGAAAGTTGCTCCGCTGGGAGATCCGATTGAGATCACGGTCCGCAATTATGAATTGTCTATCCGCAAGAAAGACGCGGAAATGGTAGAAGTAGCCTGAGTCTGAAAGGGGAAGTAGAAGAATATGGCTGAATTGAAGATTGCCCTGGCAGGAAATCCGAACTGCGGCAAAACGACGCTGTTCAATGCCCTGACTGGCGCAAATCAGTACGTCGGCAACTGGCCTGGCGTTACGGTAGAAAAGAAAGAAGGAAAGCTGCTCGATCATAAGGATGTGATCATCGAGGACCTTCCTGGAATCTATTCGCTTTCACCATATACACTGGAAGAAGTTGTATCAAGAAACTACATCGTCAGCGAGAAACCGGATGCGATTCTGAATATCATCGACGGAACGAACCTGGAACGCAACCTGTATCTGACGACGCAGTTAGCAGAAACAGGAATTCCGATGGTCATCGCGCTGAACATGACGGACCTGGTCCGCAAAGCTGGTGACAAGATTGATCAGAAGAAGCTGAGCGAACGCCTGGGCTGCGAAGTCGTCGAGATCTCTGCTCTGAAAGGCGAAGGCATTCAGAAAGCTGCTGACGCTGCCATCAAGGCTGCCCAGCAGAAGACGAAGCCTGCCAAGATGATCTATACCGCTGACGTAGAGAATGCGCTGAAGACGATTGAGGGCCGCCTGAGTGTCGATGAAGATCAGAAGCGCTGGTATGCAGTCAAGGTCTTCGAGCATGACTCCAAGATCCTCGAAGAACTGAAGCTTTCAGAAGCAGATGACAAGGCATGCAGAGCAGCTGCCGAAGCCGTCGAAAAGAAAGAAGACGATGATTCGGAATCTATCATCACCAATGAGAAATATGAATACATCGCAAAGATCCTGAACGGGGTCTATAAGAAGGCTCATGCCGGCGAGATGTCCGTCTCTGATAAGATCGACCAGATCGTGACCAGCCGCTGGCTGGCTCTGCCGATCTTTGCGCTCGTCATGATGGGCGTCTACTACATCGCAGTTTCGACGGTCGGAACGGTCGTGACAGACTGGACGAATGATACGCTGTTCGGCGGCATCATTCAGCCGGCTGTCCAGACCTTCCTCGAGAATGCGGGTGCTTCTGAGTGGGTCGTTAGCCTCGTCGTGGATGGCATCATCGGCGGTATTGCAGCCCCGATCGGATTCGCACCGCAGATGGCAATTGTGTTCTTCTTCCTGTCATTGCTTGAAGACTGCGGCTATATGGCTCGTGTTGCCTTCATCATGGACCGGATCTTCCGTCACTTCGGCCTTTCCGGAAAGAGCTTCATTCCGTTCATGATTTCCTCCGGATGCGGCGTGCCGGGTATCATGGCTACGCGTACGATTGAAAACGAAAATGACCGCCGCATGACGATGATCACAACCACTTCCATTCCGTGCGGCGCTAAGCTTCCGGTCATCGCGATGATTGCCGGATATCTGATGGGCGGCGTCTGGTGGTTCGCTCCGGTCATGTATTTTGCCGGCATCGCAGTTGTCGTCATCATGTGCATCATCCTCAAGAAGACGAAGATGTTCGCAGGCGATCCGGCTCCGTTCGTCATGGAGCTTCCTGCTTACCATATTCCTTCCATGAAGGGTGTTCTGATGCATGTCTGGGAACGTGTATGGGCATTCCTCAAGAAGGCCGGAACGATCCTGTTCCTGTGCTGTGCTGTCATGTGGTTCCTCGCTTCCTTCGGATTCGCCGATGGAACATTCGGTCTTGTCGAAGAAGAGAATTCTCTCCTTGCAGTGATCGGCGGTGCCATTTCCTGGATCTTCGTTCCGCTGGGATTCGGTACCTGGCAGGCAGTCGCTTCTTCCATCGCAGGCTTCGTTGCGAAGGAAGGCATTGTCTCCACGATGGGCGTGCTCTCCGGTGTCGGTGAGATTGAAGAATATGAAGTCAGCATGCATCAGCAGTTCGCTGCCTTCTTCCCGACCAGCATCGCTGCGGTTTCATTCCTCGTATTCAACTGCTTCGATTCTCCGTGCCTCGCTGCAATCTCCAGCATGCACAAGGAACTCAACAACCGGAAGTGGTTCTGGTTTGCCATTGCGTTCCAGAATATCAATGCTTACTGCTTGTCTCTGATGGTCTATCAGATCGGCGGCTGGGCGACTGGCGAACTGGCATTCAGCTTCGGAACGGTATGCGGACTTCTTGTCCTGGCATTGTATCTCTATCTGCTGTTCCGTCCGAATCCCTATGCTAAGACTTCCGAAGCAGTTTCTGCTGCGTAATTGAGCTGAGATGAACTTAAGCGCAGGTACTGCCTGCGCTTTTTCAAGAGAAAGGATGTTTCAGATGAACAGATTATCTTCTGCCCAGGTTCGCTATCTGGCTGCTCTGGTCCATCTGGACCCCGATGCGAAAGGAGTCCGATCCGTTAAGCTTGCCACCCGCCTGGGCGTCACGAGACCAAGCACGCATGCCATGGTCGCAAAGCTTGCGGAAATGGGCTATGTCACCAAGGAACATTACGGCATTATCTACCTGACCGAAAAAGGACTCGAAGCAGGAAAGAAATGCCAGGCATATGAAGATTCGGGAAAGGAGAAAAGGATATGAAGACAGATGTGGTACTGAACCAGACCGATGTCATCGTGCTGGTGGTGATCGGTCTTCTGATGATTGCCGGAATCAGACTGATCTATGGATTCTTCCATGAAGGAAAGAAGAACCTGAGCTCTTCCGGTGATACGTATAACGGCAGAGGAAAAGTGAAGCTCACCGTGGAAGTCAGCGGCATGATGTGCAATATGTGCGAAACGCATATCAACGATATCGTCCGCAAGAACTTCAAGGTAAAGAAGGTGACTTCTTCTCATACGAAAGGCGAGACTGTCATCGTGGCAGATCACATGCTCGATGAGAAAAAGCTCAAGGACTCCATCGAAGCACTCGGATATACTGTCACGGACATTCAGGCTGCTAACGCATGAACGCCGCAGACTGGATCATTCTTCTGGTGATTATTGCGGCAGTGATTGCTGCAGTGCGCTCCGTGAAGAAGAGAGGATCCTGCAGCTGCGGCTGCGGATCCTCGGATTCTCCGGCACCAGTCCGGGTACATGACCGCAATCCGAATCATTACTCCCATGAAGCACTGATCAGGATTGAAGGCATGCATTGCAGCAATTGTGCAGTGAAAGTCGACAACGCGCTCAACCAGATCGAAGGTGTCTGGTCCAGAACAAGCCTTGGTGAGAAGCAGGCAGATGTCCTGATGAAAGAGCCGCTGGAAGAGAACCTTCTGAAACAGAAAATACGGGAAGCAGGGTATATCGTCTCTTCCATTACCTGGAAGTCATAAAACCCTCGGCTGCAGGAAAACCTGCAGCTTTTTTTGCCTGGAAATCTTTTCAGATCATTCAAAAAATTCATGAAGATTTTTTTAAAAATCCTGTTGACAACCGGTAAGCGTTTACATATAACATAAGTGTAGCCTGTAAACGTTTCCGGTAACGTTAACGGAACCGTTGCCAACGCTTATGGGACAACGTGATCTGAATAGGAGGAAAATATGAACAGCAAGAAGTTATTCACGATCGCATTATCAGCAGCAATGCTGGCCGGCTGCGGCAGCTCCGGTTCGGCAGCAGCATCGTCTACTGCTGCGGCAGCCAGTGCTGGTGCAAGCACAGCAGCAACAGCAGCATCCGGTGCTTCCGGAAAGGTCTATTACCTGAACTTCAAGCCGGAAGCAGATGAGCAGTGGCAGGAGGTGGCTGCTGAGTACACCAAGGAAACTGGTGTTCCGGTTACCGTCCTCACAGCAGCAAGCGGCGAGTACGAGTCCACTCTGAAGTCTGAGATGTCCAAGGAGGAAGCTCCGACTCTGTTCCAGGTCAATGGCCCGGTAGGACTGGCTTCCTGGAAAGACTACTGCTATGACCTGACTGGTTCTGCGATCGAAGGCGAACTGACCAATGATGCATACAACCTCAAGGATGGCGATCAGATTCTCGGTATTGCATATGTCACTGAAGCATATGGTCTCATCACCAACAAGTCACTGCTCGAAAAGGCAGGATATACTGTTGATGATATCAAGAGCTTCGATGATCTGAAGAAGGTTGCTGAAGACATCACCGCCCGCAAGGATGAACTCGGATTCAGCGCATTCACTTCTGCTGGTATGGACAGCTCCTCTGACTGGAGATTCAAGACTCACCTGGCTAACCTGCCGATCTACTATGAATACAAAGATGCAGGCGTAGGCGATGAGGATGAACTCAAGGGAACCTACCTCGATAATTACCGTGCAGTCTGGGATCTCTACATCAACAACAGCACGATTGATCCTTCTCAGCTCTCCACTGCTACCGGCGATCAGTCTGAAGCAGAATTCGTCAACCAGGAAGCAGTATTCTTCCAGAATGGTACCTGGGAATATGGTGCAGTTTCTGCAATCGGCGATGACAACCTCGCGTATCTCCCGATTTACTTCGGAGTTGATGATGCAAATGAAGGTCTGTGCATCGGTACTGAGAACTACTGGTGCGTCAATGCCAAGGCTTCTCCGGAAGACATCCAGGCTACGCTCGACTTCATGAACTGGTGCGTGACTTCCGACTATGGTGTCAAGATGATGACAGACGGCACGGAGGGCATGGGCTTCAACATTCCGTTCAAGTCCAATCCGGAAAGCACCAACGTCCTCGTCAACCTTGCTAATGCCAACACTGGAACTCCGGTTTCCTGGAACTTCACCACGATGCCTTCTGAGGAATGGAAGAACGTCCTCGGCCAGGCTCTGACGGTTTATGCAGCAGATCAGACAGATGCGAACTGGGAGCTTGTCAGACAGGCATTCGTAGACAACTGGGCTACTGAAAAGCAGCTTGCAGCATCCAACGGCTGATTGCTGAAGCAGCGATCTGAATCATGAAACAAGGGCGGCAGATGCGGACTTGTCCGCTGAAGCTGCCCTTTCTCTCTGTATTCTGAAACACTAAGGAGGCGTATTCTGTGCAGAAAAACGTAAAGAAATACTGGGGAATCTTCACGCTGCCGACCATGCTTGCATTTCTGATCGGCTTCCTGGTTCCCTTCATTCTCGGAATCTATCTGTCCTTCTGCAAGTTCACGACAGTCACGGATGCCAAATTCGTCGGCTTCAGCAACTACATCACTGCATTCAAGGACACCACATTCTCTCATTCCTTCTGGTTCACGCTGGCGTTCACGATTGTGACCCTGGTACTGATCAATGTCATCGCATTTGCGCTGGCAATGGCACTGACCAAGGAATACAAAGGAACCAATATCTTCCGTACGATCTTCTTCATGCCGAACCTGATCGGCGGCATCGTGCTCGGCTATATCTGGCAGCTGATCTTCTCCGGCGTTCTGGTCTACTTCAGTACGGCGCTGAACCTCAATGCCAAGCTCGGCTTCTGGGGTCTTGTGATCCTGGTATGCTGGCAGCAGATCGGATACATGATGATCATCTACATTGCCGGCCTGCAGTCAATTCCGGGCGATGTGCTGGAAGCAGCAGAAATCGACGGTGCCAACAGCAAGCAGAAGCTGTTCAAGGTGACGATTCCGATGATGATGCCTTCCATTACGATCTGCACATTCCTGACTGTGACGAATGGCTTCAAGCTGTTTGATCAGAACCTCGCTCTGACTGGCGGTGCTCCGATGAAGCAGACAGAAATGATGGCGCTGAATATCTACAACACGTTTTACAGCCGCGTCGGATTTGAGGGCGTCGGCCAGGCCAAGGCAGTGATCTTCTTCCTGATCGTTGTCGTGATTGCTGGCCTGCAGCAGCACTTTACCAGAAGCAAGGAGGTTCAGCAGTGATGAAAAAGAAGTCTTCCAATCATGCCGGTGCGATTGCCGGGCTATCCGTATTGTCTGCAGCCTGGATCATGCCGATTCTGATTGTGCTCTGGAATTCTTTCAAGGACAAGAACTCGATCAACCTGAAACCATTCCAGTTACCGAATTCGCTGACCAGTGTCGGAACTGAGAACTACATTACCGCAATTGAGAAATACGGGCTGCTTGATTCAGTCGGCTGGACCGTGTTCATCACCGTCGGCTCCGTGGCTGTGATCCTGATCTGCACCTCGATGTGCGGCTGGTATATCACCCGCGTGAAGACAAAGTGGACGAAGCTGATCTATACGCTGTGCATCTTCTCAATGGTCGTTCCGTTCCAGATGGTCATGTATACGCTGTCCTTAGTTGCAAATAAACTCGGACTCACAACTCCGTGGGGGATTATTGTCATCTATCTCGGATTCGGCGCAGGCCTCGCAGTGTTCATGTTTACCGGATTCGTGAAATCTATTCCGATTGAAATCGAGGAAGCAGCGATGATTGACGGATGCACGCCGCTGCAGACGTTCTTCAAGGTTGTTCTTCCGATCATGAAGCCGACGTATATCTCGGTGGGTATTCTGGAAACCATGTGGATCTGGAACGACTTCCTGCTGCCGTATCTTGTCCTCGATCTCAAGAAGTACAAGACGATCTCAATCATCATTCAGTACATGAAGGGTTCTTATGGTTCTGTCGATATGGGCGCCATCATGGCTTCCCTGATCATGGCAGTCATTCCGGTTATCATCTTCTATCTCAGCCTGCAGAAGTACATCATCAAGGGTGTGGCGGCTGGCGCTGTGAAGGGATAATGGGCTTGATATTCCTCTGATCTCTTCTTAAGGTGCAGGACCTTGATTCCAGGGTACTGCATCTCTAAAATGATCTTGAGTTGAATCGTTTCCGGAAACGTTTCTTGGGGTATCCGGAAGCATGAGTTAGAAAGGCAGCGCATATGACAACAATCAAAGATATTGCCAGGCTGTCCGGCTACAGCATCGGGACGGTCTCCCGGGTGATCAATCATCATCCGGACGTTTCGGAAGAAGCCAGGGTGAAGGTGGAACAGGTGATCCGGGAACAGAACTTCCAGCCTAACAGCAATGCCAAGCAGCTGAAGCAGCAGTCCAATTCGGCAGTCACCATCATCGTCAAAGGCTATGAGAACATGTTCTTCGAAGGCATTCTGGAACAGGTTCAGGCGATTCTGCGTGATTCCGGAGAAGAAGTGGCAGTAGCGTTCCTGGATGAATATGCGAATGAAGTTCAGGCGGCAATTCAGCTGAGTGCTGCCCGCAAGCCTAAAGGTTTCATCTTTCTCGGCGGAAACCTAGAATTCTTCCGCCAGGATTTCGGAAAGATCGATGTTCCGGGGGTCATTCTGACCAATACGGCAGAAGATCTGCATTTCAGCAATCTGTCCAGCTTCACGACAGATGATGCCAAGGCTGGCTATGAAGTGATCAATTATCTGATTGAGAACGGTCATCGCGAGATCGGCATCATCGGCGGCAGCGCATCCAGAATCGGCAGCCAGGTCGGCTTCCGGCGCATGCATGGCTGCATTGAGTCTTTTGAGAAACATGGACTGCAGTTCAATGAAGAAATGCAGTATGAACCAAGCAGATTCTCCATGGGCGGCGGCTATGAAAGCACGCAGAAACTGCTGAAGAAGAATCCGAAGATTACTGCGATCTTCGCAATCGGCGATACCATCGCCATCGGTGCACTGAGAGCGATCAAGGATATGGGCCTGAGATGCCCGGAAGATATCTCTCTGATCGGCTATGACGGCATCGAGAGCGGGAAATATACGATTCCGCGTCTTGCCACAATCCGCCAGGATACTGATACCCTGGCCCGCAAAGGCGTGGAAGACATGCTGCTGCGGATGAACTATCGGCACGCAGCTGTACACGAAGACATCCCGTTCGAACTGGTCCGGGGAGAAAGTGTATCAAGGCCTCGGAACGATTGAGAAAAGGGGTATTTTATGGAAACAAGAAGTGCCGGAATTCTGCTGCCGATCACTTCGCTGCCATCCAGATATGGAATCGGCACGATGGGCAGGGAAGCCCGGAAGTTTATCGACTTTCTGGAGAAAGCCGGTCAGTCGTGGTGGCAGATCCTGCCGCTGGGACCGACCGGATACGGAGATTCTCCGTATCAGTCCTTCTCCACGTTTGCCGGGAACCCATATCTCATTGATCTGGATGATCTGGCGAAGGAAGGCTATCTGAAGCCTTCGGAATACCGGAAGATCAGCTGGGGTGATGATCCGAAGCGCGTCGACTACGGTCTTCTGTATGAAAAGCGCTTCGGCGTGCTGTGCAAAGCTGCTGAAAGACTCGAGCTGAATCCGCCGGCTGATTACGCATCATTTCTGAAGAAGAATGCATTCTGGCTGGAAGACTATGCTCTGTTCATGGCTGAGAAGTATGAACATGGAGGCATCTCCTACCAGGAATGGGAAGAACCGCTCCGCCTCCATGAGGAGAAGACGATTCAGAAAGAAAAAATCCGCCTGAAAGAGGAAGTCTCCTTCTGGAGCGCATTGCAGTATCTGTTCTTCCATCAGTATTCCTCCATGAAGAAGTATGCCAATGCGCATGGCATCGGCATCATCGGCGATGTGCCGATTTATGTCAGTCCGGACAGCTCAGACATCTGGGCAAATCCGGAACTGTTCCAGCTTGGAAAAGACCGCCGTCCGAAGATGGTCGCCGGAGTGCCTGGCGATGCCTTCACGCCGGATGGCCAGCTCTGGGGCAATCCGCTCTATGACTGGAAAAAGATGAAGGAAGATGGCTATGCATGGTGGACGGAGCGCATCCGTTATCAGAGCAATCTGGTAGATTTGCTGAGAATTGACCATTTCCGCGGATTCGAATCTTACTTCGCGATCCCTGCAGAAGATCAGAATGCCCGCCGGGGCGAATGGAAGAAGGGACCGGGCATTGAATTCTTCCGCACCGTGGAAAAGAAGCTCGGCAAGCTGAACCTCATTGCCGAGGATCTCGGCTTCCTGACTCCGGAAGTGATTCAGATGGTGAAGGACACCGGCTATCCGGGCATGAAAGTCCTGCAGTTCGCATTTGATCCGAGAGATACGGGCGGCGGCTATCTGCCGCACCAGTATCCGCGCAATTGTGTGGTCTATGCCGGAACGCACGACAATGACACGATTATGGGCTGGGTACATTCCGCCCCGAAGCCATTTGTGAAACGAGCAGAGAAGTATCTTCACCTTGATGAGAAAGAGGGGTATAATTGGGGTGTCTTAAGAGGCGCTTATGAAAGCGTTGCCAGTCTCGCTGTGATGCAGTTTCAGGACATTCTGGGACTGGGCAGCGAAGGCCGGATCAACACACCATCCACAGTCGGCGGAAACTGGACGTGGCGGTGTGAGGAAGGCGCATTCACAGGCACTCTTGCCAGAAAGCTTCGCAGCTGGATGGAACTGTACGGAAGACTGCCGAGGGAAAAGAAGGCAGCCGGATCATCTGATTGACAGTCCTGCACGCGGGAGCTTCAGAATTCTTTCTAGAAAGGAAAGGGGCAGACAGGTTTTATGGCTACAGTCAGTTTAAGGCACATTGAGAAGGTTTATCCGAACGCAGAAGACGGCAGGAAAAAGAAGAAGGGAGAATCCGGGCACAAGAAGACGAACCTCAAGGTAACTGAGGAAGGCGTTCTTGCAGTACAGGATTTCAACCTCGAGATCGCTGATCAGGAATTCATCGTTCTGGTCGGTCCTTCCGGATGCGGCAAATCCACGACCCTGCGGATGGTTGCAGGACTGGAAGAAATCACGAGAGGCGAGCTGTATATCGACGGCAAGCTGATGAACGATGTCGCACCGAAGGATCGCGATATCGCCATGGTCTTCCAGAACTATGCTCTGTATCCGCACATGACCGTGCGTCAGAACATGGAATTCCCGCTGAAGCTCCGCAAGGTACCGAAGGATGAAATGGATCGCAAGGTCAACCAGGCAGCAGAGATTCTCGGCATCACCCAGTATCTCGACCGCAAGCCGAAGGCTCTCTCCGGAGGCCAGCGTCAGCGTGTTGCCATCGGCCGTGCAATTGTCCGTGAGCCGAAAGTTCTTCTGATGGATGAACCGCTCTCCAACCTTGATGCAAAGCTCCGCAATCAGATGCGGGCTGAGATCATCAAGCTTCGTCAGCGGATCAAGACGACGTTTATCTATGTCACGCATGACCAGACCGAAGCTATGACGCTGGGCGATCGCATCGTCATCATGAAGGACGGTGTCATTCAGCAGATCGGCACTCCGCAGGATGTCTATGACAACCCGATTAACATCTTCGTTGCTGGCTTCATCGGTGTTCCGCAGATGAACTTCTATGATGGCAAGCTGCTGAAGAACGCAGATGGCAAGTATGCGGTTCAGGTTGAGAATGCAGTGATCGAACTTTCTCCGGAGAAGCAGAAGCATCTTTCAGAACGCAATGTTGCACCGCAGGATGTCACCGTCGGCGTACGTCCGGAGCATATCACGCTCGAGGGTGCTGCTGACAAGATGATCCAGGGCACGATTGATGTCTCCGAGCTGATGGGTTCTGCAGTTCATCTGCATATCAATGCGATGGGCAAGGATGGTGTCATCATTGTTCCGACGCTGGATCTCAAGGGCAGCAAGACCTTCACGATGGGTTCTGAGATCAGCTTCACGTTCGGCGGCAATGTCGTTCACGTCTTCGGCAAGGATTCCGGCAGGAACCTTGAATACGCAGACGGAACTGAACTCAGCAGATAATCAGAATCATTCAGGGCACTCCCGGAATTCCGGGAGTGTCTTTTTTTCTGCCCGGTCATATTTGTTAATAATCTGTCAGACATATGCTATATTGAACCTGGAGACGGAGAAAGTCCGTCGGAAGGAGATAAGAACATGAGTGTGAATCTTCGCAAAGTAGCCGTTGTCGGCTGCGGGTTTGTGGGCTCAGCAAGCGCATTTGCTCTGATGCAGTCCGGTCTGTTCACCGAGATGGTGCTCCTGGATGTCGTTCAGGAAAAGGCAGAGGGAGAAGCCATGGATATCATGCATGGCACGGCGCTGATGAATCCGATGCGGATCTATGCCGGTACCTATGACGATATCGCCGATGCAGCAGTAATTGTCGTCACTGCCGGTGCTGCTCAGAAACCTGGTGAAACCCGCCTTGACCTCATTCACAAGAATATATCCATTCTCGGCTCCATCATGGCTGAGATCAGAAAGCGCAGCTGCCAGGGAATCATGCTGGTGGTATCCAACCCGGTTGATATCCTGACCTATTACGCAGCCAAGACATCCGGCATGCCGGAAAACCGTGTATTCGGCTCCGGTACCGTTCTTGATACTGCCCGCCTGCGTACGCTGCTCGGCACAAAACTGGATGTCGACAGCCGTTCCATTCATGCAGTCATCGTCGGTGAGCATGGCGATTCTGAAATCGTATGCTGGTCCAATGCCAACGTCTCCGGCGTTCCGCTGGCTGACTTCTTCGCACTCCGCGGGATGGGTGACCAGGATCTGACTGCGGCTGAGAAAGAAATCGGCGATGACGTCAAGAACAGCGCTTATCAGATCATCCAGAAGAAGCGGGCTACGTATTATGGCATCGCAATGTCAGTCCGCAGAATCTGCTCGGCAATTGTCAAGGACGAGAAGTCCGTCCTGCCGGTATCCACGGTCATGCATGGTGCCTACGGCATCAGCGACTGTGCTCTGTCTACCCCTGCGATTGTCGGCCGCAATGGCGTAGAAGGACTCGTGCCGGTCACGATGAGCGAGAAAGAGCGTGAAGAACTGCTCAGCAGTGCCAAGGTTCTCAAGCAGAACATGGAAGGCATTGATTTCGGCTGCTGAAGTCCTTATTCCGCCAGGAACTGTCCTAAACAGAAAAAAGAATGGTCCGCATCCTGTACAGGTCTGCGGACCATTCTTTTAAAATCTGATATTCAGATAAGGCTTGCGATCGAGCGTGCAGATCGTGAACTCATCTTCTTCCAGTACTGCATAGGTCTTCGGATGGCCTCCCTTGGGAAGGGAAACAGAACCCGGATTCAGCAGCAATACTTCTTCCGTGACTGCTGCCATCGGAATATGCGTATGACCATAGAGGAAAATATCTCCCGGAACAAGCTTCGGCAGATGATCCGGACCATAGACATGTCCATGCGTCATGAACACTTTATGGCTTCCGAGCAGGAACTCATTATAGTCAGCAGTCAGCGGGAAATTCAGCACCATCTGATCGACCTCTGCATCGCAGTTTCCCCGTACTGCAAAGATATGGGGAGCCAGCGGATTCAGGATTGAAATCACTTCTTTCGGTGCATAGTCTTCCGGGAGATTATTTCTTGGCCCGTGATACAGCACATCGCCAAGACACAGAATCGCATCCGCATGCAGTTCATGGAATAGCTCCGGAACCAAGGCTGCACCGCTGCGGCTTCCATGAATGTCTGATACTACCAGATATCTCATAACCATCCTTCTTTCTGCCGTTATTGTAGCGGATTCCATGTTTCAGGGAAATGAAAATGGTATCTTCAGGTTCCTCTGCTTGTATCAAGCCGGAAACCTTTCGCATACCCATTGTGACAGAGATTCTTCTCGGCTATAGTCTCATTGCAGGCCGAGTCATGATTGACTCGCCATCATAGCTCTGCATCATAGAAATATAACTCCGGAAACCGAATGGCTGAATGAACTGCATTCAGAGTCTTTTTCCGGAGTTTTTCTGTTCTGCAGGGAACACGAAGGAGGACCGAAACAATGCTTTCACTCACACGCTCATGCAGAATTCTGCTCGCCTTTGCGGCCGCCATGATCCTGACCATTCTTCCTGCTTATGCAGAAGATACGGAAAAAGGATCTCTGACCATCGTCAATGATCAGGACGTTCCGCATACGTTCGAACTCTACCAGATTCTGACTGGCCAGGTTACCCTGCAGGAGAACACCAGAATCCTCAGCAATCCCGAATGGGGCAGCGGGATCGCTTCTGACTCACAGCTCAGCAAGCAGGACCCGGTAGTCTGGGCAGAAGGATTAAACGCTTCCCTTTCAAGCACGAATGCAAAGAAAAGAGAGGTAATGGCTGAAATCAGCCAGAGCCTGGGAGATGCAATCGCATTTCAAATGGTTGCTCCAAGTCAGACATATAAATTTTCAAATCTTGATCCTGGCTACTATCTGCTCAAAGATCGTGATGGTTCCCAGGAGGGGAAGGAAGGCGGAGCTTCGACGGAGTTCATTCTGAGAATCTTGGATGAAGATCTGGAACAGCAGCTGAAGATCCGGGTGCCGGAACTGAAGAAGACGGTATCGCATCTGCAGGCAAATGGAGACAGCAGGAATGAAGAACTGAGTACTGCCGACTTCTCGCTTGGAGAGAAGATGGAATTCAGACTTCTTGGCACTCTGCCGGAAAACTATGACAGCTATAAAAGCTACCAGTATTCCATTACGGATATTCCTTCGGCTGGAATTCGGATTGATCCGGAATCGATTGAAGTGCTCTGCTACAGTGACGGACATCTGCTGAGCACGAAGGACTGGTATGAGGTGTCTCTTGCAGATGGAGAAGAAGGACAGAAGCTGGTATTCACGGTAAAGCCTGGAAAAGACAATCATTATCTGAAGAATGTCTTCTTCCGCCATGCGGAGGGAATGGATTCTTCCGGAGATCCGAAAGACCGGATTGAGATCATCTATCGCGCAGTTCTGACAGAGCAGGCAGCGATCGGAGGAAGCGGAAGCCGCAATGAAGCGCAGCTCACCTATTCCAGCAATCCGAATGGGACCGGAGATTCTGTCAGTATGACTCCGAAGGCTGCGGTAACGATCTATACTTACCAGATCGATATCAATAAGTACAAGGACAGTGTCAGAGAGAATAACCGTCTGGAAGGAGCAGAGTTTGAGCTGTATCGTCTCGAAGAAGGAGCACTGAAGAAGATCGATGTGCTGAATTACGAGGAAGGGTATCACTTCCATGCGGATCGGCTTGGTTCAGGAACCTATATTCTGAAAGAAAGCAAGTCTCCGGTCGGCTACAACAAGCTGGAAGGAACTGCAAAGGTTTCAGATACAGAACAGATGAAACATGCATTGCGCTTTGAGATTCAGGCAGAATACGGAACGGACCCGGGAGATCATTCACTGAAGAATCTGAAAGGCGTTCAGGATGGAACCGGAACCGTCTGCAGCGGCAGTACCGTCAGCGGAATTCTTACCATCAACGTGATTGATAAGCCAGGCATTGTGCTTCCGGAAACCGGCGGAAGCGGAACCCGTGCCATCATGATTGCCGGAAGTGCATTGATCCTGATCGGCATGATTTTGACTGGTGTGAAGCGTCATCTCGGTTCGTGAAGCATAGGTGTTTTCTGATCATGATGATCCTGATCCTGCAGGTATGCATTTCTTCTCTTGCAGAAGAGGCAACCTGCTCGATCACGGTCTGTTCAGAACTGGAAGGAGCAGAATTCCGGCTGAGCCGGATAGATGCTTCTTCGGAACAAAGCTTTCTCACAGCTGGCTTGAGTGAGGATGCGGGCAAATCTGTTCAGCCTCAGATCCGCAGAATCCATTCAGGAAAGGCAGAATTCCGGAATCTGCCGCCTGGCTGTTATGAACTGGAAGGACAGGGAACCCGTGAGGACCAGGTACCGGTATGGTTTCAGCACGTAACCCTTGAACTTCCCGGGAAAGATCCGGTGAGCAAAGAATCGGTCTATCAGCTTGTGCTGTATCCGAAATTCTCAGAAGGAACAGTATCTGCCCGAAGTACGGTCCGGAGCGTGAATTCTCCGTCTTCAGCACGATCTGTTCCTCTCACCTCGGATGAGCTATCAAGCAGGAATGCAGGCATGTTTCTGATTTCCGTGACGGCAGCAGTCTTCAGTCTGAAGATGCTCCGGAATCAGACAGGGGAAAATGCCTGACTGACAGAGATTTCCTGGAGGAATAACTGATTCCTGAATAGGCGGCATCATTGATCTGCTCAGCAAATTAGTGATGCCGCTTTTCTATGCAGGATCGTCGATCTTCTCTGTGCTTTTCAGAATTGCGGTGGCATAACGAAAAGCCGGAGCCGTTCGCGCTGCACCAGTTTCCACACCACACTTGGTGATTCTGAATGATCCGGGAAAAACAGGAAATCTTCCTGAATCAGAATATTGATGGATGCGGAAAAGATACGGAAATCCAGTTTCTGATCATAATAGGAAAACGCTTTTGTTTCTGAAATTGCAATCTGGGATTAAACTGATACAATCGAGTGGCAGAAAATACTGCCAATGAGAAGCAAACAATAGAAAGGCTGAACAACCATGATGAATCAATTCTTCAGAACAAGCGGAAAGCTCCTGCTGGCAGGAGCACTTTCCATGGTGATGCTGAGCGGNTGCGGGTCTTCTTCAGAGACGCCATCAGCTTCCGCATCAGCAGTTTCAGAGAGCGCATCAGCAGAGTCATCACCTTCTGCTGCTGCATCAGAAGACGGCTATGTCACGATCACGGATCATGCTGACCGCACGGTAACAGTCAAAGCAGATCCTGAAAGCGTCGTGATCACGGGCATCCTGCCGCTGGCATCGGTTCTGACGGTATATCTGGATTCTCCGGAAACGATCAAGGCGATGGAACCTGCGAGCATGAACGCTGCCAGGAATGGAATCCTTTCTGAGATCTATCCGGATATCGTCAATATTGATACCGATATCATGAATGGCGATGATCTGAATGTGGAAGCTGTCGCAGCTCTGAATCCGGATGTCGTTTTCTACAATGCCAACAATACGGCCGAAGGGGAACGTCTGGAAAATGCGGGGATCACAGCAGTGGCAGTATCTCCGACCAAGTGGAACTATGATTGCATCAGGACATATAACGAATGGATTGCACTGCTGAATCAGATCTATCCAAGCCGCGCAGCAGGCCATGAGACGCTCGTCGATACCTACAGCAATGAGATCTATGACAAGATCCAGCAGGCTGTCAGCACGGTATCAGACGATGAGAAACAGAAGGTTCTGTTCTTGTACCAGTATGATGAAAATACGATGGTCACTTCCGGCTCCAGCTTCTTCGGCCAGTGGTGGTGTGATGCGGTCGGCGCTCTGAATGCGGCAGAATCCGTTTCGGCTGATAACAGCAATGCCACGATCACGATGGAACAGGTCTATGAATGGAATCCGGATGTCATTATCATTACGAATTTCACGAAGACCCAGCCGGATGATCTCTACAATAATGCCATCGGCGATGATGACTGGAGCACGGTGAAAGCTGTTCAGGATCATCGTGTATACAAGATGCCGCTTGGCACTTATCGCACCTACACGCCTGGTGTCGATACCCCGATGACTCTGGAGTGGCTTGCTCAGGCAGTTTATCCGGATCTGTTCCAGGATATCAATATCACGGCTGATGTCAAAGCGTATTACAGTGAGCTCTATGGCATCACGCTGACCGATGAGCAGATTCAGAAGATGTATAATCCCAACAGTGCAGCTGGCACCATGAACTGAATCAGAAGCACTGAGGCTGTGAAGAAATCTCCTGGATCAGGATCTGATTTCTTCACAGCTTTTCATATGTCTGCAAGGATCAGAACATCAGAAAACATGTGAAAGACTGTGAAAAAACTCTCAGAGTCGTATAATAATAATACCGGAAGAGAAACCGGGATCTTCGGACTCGGATTTCTGAATGACCGGCAGATAGCAGTTTCATGATTCGCTGCATCCTTGATGGAGCGGCAGGAGGAAAAGACATGAACAGATCACAGAAAACACAGAAGCTGACTCTTGCGGCTTTTTTTGTCGCAATTGAGATCCTGATGGCAGTTACACCGATCGGTTTTATTCCGGTCGGTGCCATCAACATCACGACGATGCATCTGCCGGTGATTCTCTCCGGCATCGTGCTCGGGCCGGGGTTCGGAGCGATGACCGGTTTCATCTTCGGATTATCCAGTATGCTGAAAGCAACGTTTCAGCCCGGCATCACGAGTTTCTGCTTCAGCCCGTTCATCACGATCGGGGGAGTGCATGGAAACTTTGCCAGCATTCTGATTGCCTTCGGACCGAGAATGTTTCTCGGGGCATTCTCCGGCGTTCTGTATCGGTGGATCCGGAAACATCATGGAAGTGTGGTGAAAGCTGCCAGCATCTCGGCAGCGGTCAATACGCTGCTGCACACGCTGCTGGTCATGGGACTGATCTGGGTCTTCTTCGGAACTCAGTATGCCAATGCCGCAGGAATCACGGTCGGAGCAGTGATTCTGGCAGTTCTTGCCAGCAACGGAATTCTTGAGATCATCCTGGCTGCAGCAGTCATTCCTGCTCTGGCCAGAGCGCTGAATCCTCAGATGGAAAGGATGGGAATTGCATCATGAGCGAAGAGAAGAAACCATGCGTGATCGTCGGCGTGACTGGCGGCATTGCCGTATACAAGACGTGCGGGCTGGTATCAAGCCTCACGAAACAGGGCTATGAGGTCCATGTGCTGATGAGCGAGGCAGCCGAGAAGTTCGTCACGCCGCTGACCTTTCAGACCTTGTCTCATCAGCGGGTGATCACCGACATGTTCTCCGTGGAATATGAACCGGATGTACATCATGTCAGCCTTGCCAAGAAGGCAGACGTATTCGTGATTGCGCCGGCAACGGCAGATGTGATCGCGAAGGTGGCCAATGGGATTGCCGATGATATGCTGACGACGACATTCCTTGCGGCAGAATGCCCGAAGCTGCTGGTGCCGGCGATGAATACGCACATGCTGATGAATCCGGCTACCCAGGACAACCTGGAGAAGTGCAGAAGATATGGCATGCATATTCTTGAAAGCGAGTGCGGGTATCTGGCTTGCGGCGATACGGGCAGGGGAAGAATGCCGGAAGCCGATGAAATCGAAGACGCTCTGAAGCAGCTGCTCGTGAGGGATCCGTACCTGAAAGGAAAGAAGGTTCTGATCACGGCCGGACCGACCCAGGAGGCGATTGATCCGGTGCGGTATCTCACGAATCACAGTTCCGGAAAGATGGGCTATGCATTGGCACTTGCTGCTCGCAATGCCGGTGCTGAGGTGACGCTGGTAGCTGGAAAGAATCATCTGAAAGATCTCCGCGGCGTGCATATGATTCCGGTGGTTTCTGCGGCAGATATGGCTGCGGCAGTGCTGCCATTGCAGAAAGACATGGATCTGATGATCCTTGCTGCAGCCGTGGCAGACTATACGCCGGCAGAAACTTCTGAAGAGAAGATCCATAAGCAGGAAGGCGATGCAATGCTCGAACTGAAGAGAACTCAGGACATTCTTGCAACACTTGGCGAACATAAACCGGTCGGGCAGATCCTCGTCGGGTTCTCGATGGAGACGGAGAATGCGGAGCAGCGTTCTCTGGAAAAGCTGAAGAAGAAGCACTGTGACTACATTGTCTCGAACAATGTGAAAGAACCAGGCGCAGGCTTTGCAGTGGATACGAACAAGGTCACGATCTTCAGCGCGGAAGGAAAGAAAGAACTTGGCCTGCTGAGCAAGGAAGAAACTGCTGAGAAAATCCTTGCGGCAGTATCCGGGAGGTAATGCATGAAATCCTATCTTCTTACGATTGATGCAGGAAATACGCACATCAAGATGCAGCTCATGAGAGACGGCATTTCAGAATCCAGCTTCCGACTGACCACGAAGACGCCGCGAACCAGCGATGAATACGGGATTGTCGAAAAGGAATTCCTGGATTCTCTGAATCTTTCTGCTTCTGATATCGAAGCCGTCATCATCTCCTCGGTGGTTCCGAAGATCATGTATGCGCTGACTTCTTCCGTGAAGAAGTATCTGAAGAAAGAACCGATGATCATCGGTCCGGGCATCCGCACCGGCATCCAGATCCGCAATGACAATCCCAAGGAAGTCGGTGCCGACCGGCTGGTGGATGTGGTTGCGGCATACTACACCTATCATCGCAGCTGCATCATTGTGGACTTCGGCACGGCAACGACGTTTGACTATGTCTCTGCAGAAGGAATCTTCCAGTATACGGTCATCGCTCCGGGTCTTGATATCTGTGCCCAGGCCCTGACCAGCAGCACCGCGAAGCTTCCGGAAATCGAGATCGAGAAACCTGCCAGCATTCTCGGCAGGAATACGATTTCCGGCATGCAGGCAGGGGTCGTATATGGCTATATTGGCTGCGTGGAAGGAATTCTGAAGCGCATGAAGCAGGAGCTGAAGGACCAGGGTGCCTATGTCATCGCAACCGGCGGACTTGGCAAAGTGATTGCCAATGAGACCTCCAGCATTGACCTGTATGATCCGGACATTGCCGGAAAGGGCATGTATATCCTGTATCAGAAGAACAAGGAGAACCTATGAAACCAGTTTCGATTTATCAGGTTTTCCCGCGGGACTTCGGTCCGCATGGAAACCTGAACGATGTTACGGAACAGCTTTCTCACATCAGAGAGATGGGCTTTGATTATGTCTATCTGCTGCCGATTCATCCGATCGGCATTGAAGGCCGCAAAGGAACGCTGGGAAGTCCGTATGCCATCCGGAACTATGATGCTGTAGATCCTGCTTACGGCACGATGGAAGACTTCATGAATCTGATTGAAAGAGCGCATGCATGCGGGCTGAAAGTCATGATGGACATTGTCATCCATCACAGCGCCTGCGATCATCCCTGGGTAAAGGAACATCCGGAATTCTATCACCGCGATGAAACCGGCCGAGTTGTCCGTTCGGTTCCGGACTGGTCGGATATCTATGACTTCGATTATTCCAGCACGGGATTGCGGAGAGAACTGCTGGCCATGCTGAAGAGGTGGGCAGAGAAGGGCGTTGATGGCTTCCGCTGCGATGTGGCTTCCCTGGTACCGCTGGACTTCTGGCTCGAAGCGCGCAGAGAAGTCGCGGCAATCAATCCGGACTTTCTGTGGCTGGCCGAATCCGTGGATATGCCGTTAGTGAGAATGGTCCGGGCACAGGGACTGGATGCCGTCAGCGACAGCGAGCTTTGCCAGGCGTTCGATCTCCTGTATCCGTATGATCTGCGTCCGGAATGGGATGATGCGGAGAATCATGGAAATCTGCTTCCGCTGCAGCGGATGCTGGACTATACGATGACGGAATATCCGAGAAATCTGTCCAGAATCTGGTGCCTGGAGAATCATGACTGCCGCCGCATCGCTTCAGCCGTGAACAAAGAATCCGAGAAGAACTGGCTGGCATTCACGTTCTTATTGCCTGGGGTTGCCTTCCTCTATGCTGGCGAAGAGGCTTATGAAACGCATCTGCCTTCTCTGTTTGAAGCAGAACCGGTAGGCAGGAAGAACCGTTCTATCGAACTGGAAAAATGGATTGCTGATCTGAATGCTCTGCGCAAAGAAACACTTCGAACAGTGTGGTCGGTTCAGGTATTTCCGAATGAGACAGGAATGGAATTTGCTGCCTTCGGACCGGAAGTCTATTACGGACTCTTTGCAGTCAATGGCAGCACCAGCCTGAAGACGGAACTGAAAGACGGATCCTACCGGAATCTTCTGAATCGGGAAGAGCTGGAAGTGAAGAACCATGAACTTCCTGCTTCGGCTGCGCCATTCTATGCAAGGATCCGGGAAGAAGATCTGGGGCATTGATGAAAAGAAAAAGACCCTCACAGGGTCTTTTTACATGGTGCCGCTTGGCAGAATTGAACTGCCCGTTCATCCTTACCATGGATGCGTATTACCACTATACTAAAGCGGCGAGTGCCCTAATATCATATCAGATCATCTGCACATTTCAATAGGAATTTCGGTTTTTGAGCTCTTCATAGACCAGCGATACCGGAAGACCCATAATCGAGTAGAAATCTCCTTCAATGGACTTCACATATCTGGCTGCTAATCCCTGGATTCCGTAGGCACCTGCCTTGTCATCTGCTTCTCCGCTTTCCACATACGAAGAAATCTCTTCTTCCGACAGCGGAAAGAAGGATACTTGATTAACCGTGACGGTCTGATAGTTCCGGCGATCCGACAGGATGCAGAGACCGGTGATGACTTCGTGCGTCGTTCCGGAAAGTTCTCTCAGCATGCGCTTTGCATCTTCATGATCATGTGGCTTGCCAAGTACTTCGCCATGGATGGTCACGATCGTATCGGAGCCGATGACGATTGCGTCCGGGTGTCTTTTCAGGACTGCTTCTGCTTTCCGGAAGGAAAGAGCCTGGATTTCTTCCTGCAGGGGATTGTCCGGATTGATGGTCTCATCGAGATCTGCAGCATCTGCCGTAAAAGGAATTCCGCACTTCTGCAATAGTTCTCTTCGTCTCGGGGATCTGCTGGCAAGAATCAGTTCTTTCATAACGGCCTCGTTTCTGCTTTCTATCTTAACCGAAAAAAAGAAGAATTCGAAGGAACATTCAGCAATCCTGTTTCAGACCTTCTGTAAGCCCTTCCGGATGGTATAATGAACACGTCAAGCAAAAAGGAGATAAAAAAGGATTATGTCAAAAGAACCAGTGCTTGTGATCCTTGCGGCCGGAATGGGAAGCCGCTACGGAGGCATGAAGCAGATCGATGGCGTCGGCAGCCATGGTGAACCGATCATTGATTTCTCAATCTATGATGCCTATCAGGCAGGTTTCCGCAAAGTCATTCTGATCATCAAGAAAGAACATGAGGAACTCTTCCGCAAAGCGCTGACCGATCGCGTGGAAGCAGGCGGAATGGAAGTGGCTTTTGCTTATCAGGATATGCAGAATATTCCGGAGGGTTTCTCCGTTCCGGAAGGAAGAGTCAAGCCATGGGGAACCACGCATGCACTGCTTGCATGCAAGGGTATCGTGGACAGCCCGTTTGCGATCATCAATGCGGATGATTTCTATGGGCGGAATGCCTATCAGGTGATCTATGACTACCTGAAGAATGAGATCTCAGATGATCATTATGCGATGGTAGGTTTCCGCTGCCTGAATACGCTGACCGAGAACGGAACCGTCACGAGAGGTCTCTGCGAGGAGAAGGATGGATATCTCTCCCATATCGTCGAGATCCAGAAGATCGCTTTGAAAGACGGCCATGCGGTCTATGAAGACGGCGACAGCTGGAAGACGATTCCGGACACTGCTCTTGTTTCGATGAACTTCTGGGGCTTCACACCGAAGATCTTCGACGAAGCAGAGCCGATCTTCACGCAGTTCCTGAAGGATCATCTGGCTGAGAACCCGATGAAGTGCGAGCATGTCATTCCGACGATGATGGGACAGCTTGTCACGGAAGGAAAGTGCTCCGTGAAGATGCTTTCCAGCACGGACAAGTGGTTCGGTGTCACCTACAAGGAAGATAAGCCGGATGTGGTCGCAAAAATCCAGGCCCTGAAAGATACCGGTGTCTATCCGGACGTTCTCTGGAAATAAGGAAGTATAGCTGGTTCAGTTAAAGGAGCCAGCTTTTTATGTGCGGTTCTTGTACTGCTTGCTGAGGGTGAAGCCGCGGCCGGCGACTTCCGTGACTCTGCTCACGATCAGGAAAGACTCCGGATCAATGGCATGGATGAGTTTCTCAACCTTCGGGAGTTCCCGGTCGGAGATGATGCTCAGCAGCATCTCTTCGGGTTCTCCGCTGTATCCGCCTTTTGCCTCGAGAATCGTGACGCCGCGGTCGACTTCGGAAAGAATTGCCTGACGGATTTCCGCAGAGTGCGCACTGATGACTTTGACTTCTGTCCGGGTGGTCCCCATCAGAAGCAGCTTATCCATCGTCATCGTGTAGATCAGCACGACGATGATTCCGTAAAGTGTTTTCTCAGGCGTATGGAAGAATGCCTGCAGCAGCAGGATGCAGAGATCCATCGCATTGAGCGAGAACGAAACCGGAATCCGGAAATAATGGTTCAGGACCAGGGGAGGAATATCCATGCCGCCGGTGGAGGCACCGGAACGGATGACTAATCCAAGCGAAACTCCGATGCCCAGCCCTGCGAATACCGCATTGAGCATCGTATTCTCCGTCAGCACGACATCCTTCAGAACGACTTCGAAGAAACTCAGCGCAAGCGGATAGGAGAACGTGGAAAGGATGGTTGTCATCGCGAACTTCTTTCCAAGTGTCTTCCATCCCCATACCAGCATGATCGTATTGAAGATCAGCAGAAACGGAGACACCGGAATATGCCAGATCCGGTTGACGAACAGCGCAATTCCGGTTGATCCGCCGGTGATCAGATCGGCCGGCATCACAAACAGTTTCACCGCCAGCGCATAGATGATATTCCCGGCAATCACGATCAGCATCGTGCCGAGTTCTGAAGTCTTCTGTTTCATGAAAATTCCCCCTGCAGATTCTCATCATATCATCTTTCCAGACCCTGGGGATTTTCCCGGAGCCATGTCGGGATGGCGGAGGTCATGATATAATATTCACCGCGAAGGGAGATCACGACTTTGTCGAGTTATAACATCAGCCTGACCCTGNAAAATATCCGGACTATCACTGTGATGTTCCTGGATATCTTCATCATGTGGCTCGTTTTATATTATGCAATCCGTCTGGTTCGCTCGAACACGAAGACGATCCAGATTTTCAAAGGTATTCTGCTCGTCATCATCATTGACGGCATTGCGAAATTTCTTGGTCTGAAGACGGTTCAGTATCTGACCGACATGTTCATCAACTGGGGCTTTCTTGCGATCATCATCATCTTCCAGCCGGAAATCCGATCTCTGCTTGAAAGATTAGGCAAGACGAATGTGTTCTCGAGAATCACGACCCTGACTGGCAATGAGAAAGAAAACCTGGTCGATCAGATCGTCACTGCGACAATGCTGCTGTCAAAGGATCAGACCGGTGCTCTGATCTGCATTGAGCAGAATCATCCGCTTGATGATTTCATCGCTACCGGCACGAAGCTGAATTCGGATGTGACAGCAGAACTGCTGACCTCGATCTTCGTGACTTCCACACCGCTTCATGATGGTGCAGTCATCATCCAGGGTGACAAGATTGCCTGCGCAAGTGCATACTTCCCGCCGACCAATCTGGAACTTCCTGGCAGATACGGTGCCCGGCATAGGGCAGCGATCGGTATCAGCGAGATCACGGATGCCGTGACGATTGTCGTCTCCGAGGAAACCGGAGCAGTCTCCATTACCGAAGGCGGCAAGATCATTTCCGTGAACCGCCGTCAGCTGAGAGACTATCTCTTACGAGTCATCTGCGGAGAAGAAACTGAAGTCCACGGCAGCGGCCGCAAGCTGAACAACGAAAAGCCGAGAGAAGTCATCATCGATGACACCCAGGAACTGAAGAAGGAAGGAAAGACCGGCAATACCGGTGTCCTTTCCAGACTCGCGATCAAGAAGCAGGAAGCCAAGGAACAGAAGCCTGAGAAGATCGAAGCTGAAGAAGTCATCCCGGCAGAGCAGCCGGAAGTGATCATCTCGGATGAAGACGAGAATATGAAGAAGCTCGATGAAGAGGCAGCGGAGATCAAGCTTCCGCACAAGAAGGCAAGACCTGCCCCGAGCTATCCGGAAAATGATTCCGTGAAGCGGTTCGAGAAAGAACGTCAGCACGAAGAAGAACTGAGAGAAAAAGAAGAAGCCATCCGTCAGGAACAGCTGGCTCAGAAGAAAGCAGCGGAAGAAGCAGAACGCAGACGGAAAGCGGCTGAAGAAGCCGAGCGTCAGCGCAAAGCTGCTGAAGAAACCGAACGCAAGCGCAAGGCAGCGGAAGAAGCAAAGCGCCTGGAAGCTGAAGCAAGAGTTCAGGAACCAGTCGAAGCAGCTCCGCGCATGACTCCGGAACAGGTCAGGGCAGCAAGAGAAGCAGCGTATCAGAAATTCTCTTCGGCCAGGAAGCCGGAAGTGAAGAAGGAATCAGAGAGTTCTCAGAATCAGGATTCCCAGTTTGATACGACGAAGCTCGACCTCGGCGAGCTGATGGGCATGAACGAGGATCTGGACAAGACGTTCGAAGTGATCGACTCGATCGACAGCAAGAAGAAGTCCAGTAAGACTTCTGATGATTCTTCTCAGCAGGAAGGAGGCAGCCGGAAATGAGCGAACTCGACAAGAACGGCCAGGAAGAACGCGGAACGAGCGAGCATAAGACGGAAATGGCGAATCAGATCGCCAGTCAGTCGCGCAAAGTTGCCAGCACCTACCAGCATGTTGAAGATGGTCTGGTCCGCATTGTGCGCTGGTTCTCAGCGTTTCTGGACAAGACGCTGTTCAGCCGCAAGTACAGCAAGCTGGTCTCGCTGATCCTGGCAATTCTGTTCTATGTGATTGTCAATTACAACAGCCAGTCTTCGCTGTATACCAATGCGATGCAGAATTCCCGCACGCTCAGTTCCGTGACTGTGACGGCAAAATACAACTCGGATACCTTTGAGCTTTCCGGACTTCCGGAAACGGCAGATATCACGATTTCCGGAGACGCGTCCAGCGTCACTGCGGCAGTGAATTCCCGCGGAGTCGTGGTAGCAGACCTGGAAGGTCTGACCGAAGGAACCCATGAAGTCGAACTGACGACTGAAGGCTTCGGCGACAGCGTTACGGTTACCGTCAAGCCTACGAACTGCTATATCACGCTGAGAAAGAAGACGACCCAGACATTTGATCTGAGCTACGACTTCATCAATACGGATAAGATGGACAGCATCTATTCGCTCGGTACTCCGGTATTCGAATATACGAAGGTCAATGTCCGTGCTTCCAAGGAAACGCTGAACACAATTGCCTTTGTCAAAGCACTGATCGATGTCAGCGGCCAGACAGCAGAGTTCACGCAGGATGCGAAGCTGATTGCCTATGATTCAAATGGGCAGCCGGTCGATGCAGGTATCTATCCTTCCACGGTCAGCGTGACGGTACCGGTCACTTCCCCGAACAAGACAGTGCCGATTGAAATTGAAGTCAGCGGAGATGTGCCGGACGGGCAGGCCATTGCCAGCATTGAAACGGATCAGCAGGCAGTCACGATCTACGGACCGGAATCCGTGCTGAGCCAGATTGATAAAGTAGTCGTTACCCTGAATGCAAGCACGATCACGAAGGATTCGACGATTCTTCGCCCGATCACCCTTCCTACCGGAGTCAATTCCAGCGATATCAACCAGATCACGATGACCGTGACGCTCGGGGAAGGCGTAAGCAGAACGATCGATGGCGTTCCGATCAAATACCGCAACAATACGAATAACTACAAGGCAGCGCCGGTCGACAATGTCACGACGACCAGCGTGACGGTATTCGGAACGGAAGAGAATATTGCAAACATCACCGCAGATGACATCGATGTCTACATCGACATGAAAGACGCAGTGCCGGGTCTCCAGGAATTCCCGCTTGAAGTCGAACAGCCTTCCGGCGGCCTGGTGAAGTACACGCTGAATCAGTCGACGCTGACGCTGAATGTCCTCGGTGAAACCGTAGATGATTCCAGTACATCGGAAGGAACAGGAGTGAACAATGGGTAGATATTTCGGAACAGATGGAATCCGGGGCAGAGCCAATGAAGGGCTGACTGCGTTCAAGGCATTCCAGGTCGGGCGTTATCTCGGCTATTACTTCGCAAAGGACGGCAAGCAGAGCATTCTCATCGGGAAAGATACCCGCCTGTCTTCGGACATGCTGGAATCCGCACTGGCAGCAGGAATTGCTTCAGAAGGGTGCGATGCATACCTGGCAGGATACTGCCCGACGCCGATGATCGCTTATCTGACCAGAAAAGAAGATTTCGCGGCAGGCGCGATGATCAGTGCGAGCCACAATCCGTTCTATGACAACGGCATCAAGATCTTCTCCAAAGAAGGCATCAAGCTTTCGGCAGATATTGAAGGTCTGATCGAAGATTATATCGACGGTCTCACGACCATCGAGTACCGCACGGACGGAGAGATCGGGAAGGTCATTTCCTATCCGGAAGGAATCGAGCATTATCTGAAATGGATCACGACGGAATTCCCAGTTGATCTTTCCGGTTTCCGCCTGGCAGCAGACTGTGCAAACGGATCTTCTTCCTTCACGGCTGAGCGTGCCCTGAAAGCCCTTGGTGCAGATATCACGATGGTGAACAATCATCCGGACGGTATCAACATCAATACGGAATGCGGCAGCACGCATCCGGAGCACTTCGTGGAATTCATGAAGCATGGCAATTATGATCTCGGCCTGATGTTTGACGGCGACGCTGATCGTCAGATCATGGTCGCCCCGGATGGCAGACTCGTCGACGGGGACTTCGTGCTCTATATCTGCGGGAAGTATCTGCGCGATCACGGCAAGCTGACGAACAATACGATCGTCACCACTGTCATGGCAAACCTCGGCCTGTTCAAGGCAATGGAGCGCGAAGGTATCCAGGTAGCCAGCACTCAGGTCGGTGATAAGTATGTCTATGAGAAGATGTGCAGCGATGATGATCAGGTTGGCGGCGAGCAGAGCGGCCACATCATCTTCAAAGCCCATGAGACCACCGGCGACGGTCTGGTCACTGCTCTGGTCATCCTTTCGATCATGAAGGAAACCGGCAAGACGATCAGCGAGCTGATGGAAGGCCTCAGAATCTATCCGCAGCTGCTGGTCAATGTCAGAGTCACTTCCAAGAACGATGCGATGGAAGATGCAGAAGTCCGCAAGGCGATTGAAGAAGTCAATGCAGAACTTGCCGGAAACGGCAGACTTCTCGTCCGTCCTTCCGGAACAGAACCGCTGATCCGAGTCATGGCAGAAGCAGAGACGGATGAGATCTGTGCAGAAGAAGTCGGCAAGGTTGCCGATGTCGTGCGCAGGAAGTTCGGGGCATAAAGGAATCAGGCCCAGGCAGTCACGCCTGAGCCTTTTTTACTGCTGTTTCAGGGAAATGGTGACATCCCTCATGTTATCCGGATATTCATTCAGATTATCCAGGAATAGCGCCTGATCTTTTCCTGGCAGAGACTTTACCAGAGCTTCGTCCTCGCTTCCTTCAAACATCGAACGGAACGTTCCCATCTGCCCTGAGAACAGGTATTCTCCTTCTTCTCCGAAGAGATCGAGAAGCTTTTTCTGAGTTTCTTCATCAAGGCCGGTATCCGCAAAGAGATCCGTGAGCCGCTGCACGACGCGGGTTCGGAAGACGGCAGAAGAATTGGCATCGAAGTCTTCGAAGAACGGATCATTCAGCTGATGCTCTTCTGCATATGCCTTCATGTCCAATGGTTCTGCGTGGTATTCCAGCGATTCTCCGGTGGTGAGCTTCACTGTGCCATACAGGTGCTGATAGACATCAAGACTTCCGGTCATGAGATCTGTCTCTTCGATGCCGGATACTTCAATGCTCCGGCAGGCCTGGAAATGGGTATGACCGCAGAAGTTGACCTTGACATGATACTTTGCATAGAGCTTCTGAACTTCGTCTGCGTTTTCAATCTGATAAGCATCGCTGGAAGGAACCAGATCCGTCAGCGAATGATGCATGGCACTGAGCACGGTGATGCCGCTTTCCTCTGCTTCCTGCAGAATCGGTTTCAGCCATTCAATGGTTTCTTCCCGGATTTTTCCGCCGGAATAGCTCACCATGCTGTTCTTCTCGTATTCCGCGCTATCCAGCATCAGAATCCAGCACGTTTCGCTGAGGGCAGAGACATAGCTGAGACTGGAAGGGTCGGTATAGATTGCATCGGCATAGCCATCATTCTGATAGATCGAACGGAATTCATCTGGCGTAATGCCATCAGCCTTGACTGCTTCGTCCCCGGACCAGTCTGCCGCATTCGGATTCTCAATATCATGATTGCCAGGCAGTACCAGCACCCGGATTCCCTGATCGGCCAGCTGCTTTAGTTTTTCAGCCAGCAGCATATGGCTCTTCTTCTCGCCGTTGAACGTCAGATCACCCGTCAGGATCAGCGCATCCGGACGGTCTTTTTCCGCCTGCTCAATCAGCGCATCCGTGAGCACATCGGCATATTCGGTCAGCTTCATGTCGGACTTCGCGAGCATGTTCTGAAAAGAGATTCCGCCCATGTATTCCGGCGCCAGCATATGCAGATCCGTAGCGGTCATCAGCGAAAGAGCTTCCGGTTCTGAATGGACTGATGCAGCAGAACACCCCGATATCAGGAGGCTGCACGAAGCGGCCAGAGGAAATAGTTTATTCATGAGGTTATTGTAGCGCACAATCCCATCTGATGGAGATAAGAGGCTCTTAGAAGAATGTGATATGATTACAGCGGAGCAAGTGTCCATGAAGAAAGTAATCAGCATTGTTGAAGACGAGAAAGATCTCAATGAGCTTGTGAAGCAGTATCTGCAGAAGGAAGGCTATGAAGTCCGTTCCTACCTGACCTTTGATGAAGCTCAGCTTCATACGGGAGATGATGACGTTCATCTGTGGATTCTCGATATCATGCTCGGCGATAAGAGCGGCTTTGATCTGATCGAGGAAATCAGACGCGTGAACCCGGAAGTCCCGGTGATTTTCATGTCGGCCAGAGATAAGGAATTCGATCGCATCATCGGCCTGGAAAAAGGCAGCGATGACTACATCACGAAGCCGTTCTCCCCGAAGGAGCTTGTGCTGCGCGTGAATAATGTCATCCGCAGAACGTATAAAGACGAAGAGACGAGACTGGAGACGGATGGCTATTCGATCGATGAATCCAAACGCACGGTCTATGACCGCGACGGCAATGTGATTGACCTCACGACGAAGGAATTCGAACTGCTGATGCTGTTCGTGAAGAACAGAGGCACGGCCTTCTCGAGAGATCAGATCCTTGAGAAAGTATGGGAAACCAACTACTTCGGCAGCGACCGGGTAGTCGACGATACGCTGAGAAGACTGCGCAAGAAGATGCCTGATCTCAGCATCCATACCATTTACGGCTTCGGATACCGGCTCGGCTGATGAAACGCTTCCGGATGTGGCTGCGCGAACTGAATCTGACGCAGCAGCTGATGAGCATTCTGTTTCTTGTCATCTTCACCCTGACGGTGTTCATTTTCACGTTTCTTTCGCCGACCATCAACCAGTTCACCTGGAATGAGATGTATCGGACGCTGCATGTATCGCAGACCACGCTCGTCACGTATCTGAACCAGAATCCGGACACGCTGCCGCCAAGAGCGAAAGAATCAGAAGGGGACATCCTGAGCGCGATCTATGATCTTGATCAGGGATCGTTCTATTACCTCAGTCCCGAAGAATTCACGGAAGCAGAACAGACCAGTATCCTGGCCAATCTTCCTTCTCTTTCTGATACCCGCGGGGATTATATGTTCTCGGAAACCGGCAAGCGTTCTCAGCAGGTGCTCTATACGATTACGAAGCTGACTGACGGCAGATACATGATCTCGCTGATGCCGAGTTCCTATGAACTTGAATTCCGCAGTCTGCTCGTCAACAATATCGTCAATCTGAACATGCTGGTGGCACTGACTTTGTTCATCCTGCTGACGATCTGGATTGCGAGCCTGATCTACCCGCTCAATCAGATCCGTACCTATATCACGAAGATCAAGAATGATGAACCGGCCGTTCTCACTGTGAACCGCCGGGATGAAATCGGCGAAGTCGCCGATGCCCTGCGGGAGATGCAGGCGGAACTTCAGAAGCAGAATGAAGAGAAGCAGGAGATGATTCAGAACATCTCGCATGATCTGAAGACGCCGATCGCAACGATCAAGTCCTATGGCGAATCCATCAAGGATGGCATCTATCCGTACGGGACGCTTGAGAAATCCGTTGATGTCATCATCGAGAATGCCGATCGTCTTGAGAAGAAAGTCCGTTCTCTGATCGCTCTGAACAAGATGGGATATCTGCTCGATGACTGTCCGGAAGGGGATACCCTCGACATGAATGAGGTCATCGATAAAGTGCTGCTCGGACTCAAAGTCATCCGTCCGGAAATTTCGTTTGAGACAGATCTGGATAAGGGTGTCCTGTTCCACGGCGATGAGGATCCATGGCGGATTGTCGTTGAGAACCTTGTAGATAATGCATTGCGCTATGCAAGAACCACGATCCGCATTGAGCTTCATCCTGGAGAACTGTCGGTCATCAATGACGGCAGTCAGATCTCTGAAGACCGCATGGGGAAGCTCTTCAAGGCATATGAGAAAGGAACAGACGGACAGTTCGGCCTCGGCCTTTCCATTGTCTATAAAGTATGCTCAACCTATGGCTATCACATCGAAGCTGAGAATCTTGCCGATGGCGTGAAGTTCCATATCTGGAAAGAACTCCCTGCCAAGGCCCGCAAGGCTCTCGAAAAAGAGAAGAAACAGGAAGCCCGCGAGAAGGCAAGGTCTTCCCGCAAGGCTAAGTAAGCGCTCTTATGCTTAACGCAGGAGCGTTTTTACGATAAAATAGCAACGCATATGACGCAATACGGGATATTCAGAGGGGTCAGAACCTCCTATCGCAAGAGCGGGGAAGGAAAAGATGTCATCCTGCTTCATGGCTGGGGACAGAACATGCAGATGATGGAGCAGATCGAGCATCATCTCTGCACGATGTTTTCCGTATGGAATCTCGACTTTBCAGGATTCGGCGAGAGCGATCTTCCGCCGGAGCCATGGGGCGTAAGCGACTATGAAGATTTTCTGGCCGATTTCATTGCTCAGAATCATATCGAGAACCCGATTCTAATTGCCCATTCCTTCGGCTGCCGGGTGGCGATCCGCTATGCGGCAGATCATCCTTCTGAAGTGCGGAAGATGTGCCTGACCGGCGCCGCTGGCATCAAGCCGAAACCAACCGAGAAGCAGAAGATGAAGACTTCTCTGTACAAAGCGGGGAAGTGGTTCCTGAAGATAACCGGCCAGACAAAGAAGCTGGAAGAGCTTCAGAACCGTTCCGGATCTGAAGACTACCGGAATGCAAAAGGCGTCATGAGACCTACCTTCGTCAAAGTGGTCAATGATGATGTCAGCCCGATTCTGAACAAGGTAGTCTGCCCGGTATTGCTGGTATGGGGAGAATATGACACTGCCGTTCCGCTGGAAATGGGAAGACAGATGGAACGGGAAATGCCGGATGCAGGCTTAGCGATCTTTGAAGGCGATGACCATTTTGCCTACTGGCATCAGCCGGAGCGCTTCAACCGTGTACTCGATATCTTCCTGAAAGAGGACCATGCATGATCGAAACCGTTACTAAACTGCTGTACTTTCTGGCTGTCATCCTGGCAGCCCTGGTGCCAGCCAAGCATGCGCTGCATATGTTTCAGCAGAATCGCTATGAACTCGGCCGCTATGTCAGCTGGATCGAAGAAAACCTCGAAGGAGGAGCTAGAAGGGCACTGATTCCGACCCTGGTCATTGTTGCAGTTGCCTTCTCCTGCATGAAGCTTTCCACCGAAGCAGTGCTGATCGTATGCATCCTGATTGCCGCAGCCCTTGCAATCGTGCTGTTTCGCAGAGAGAAGCAGCAGCAGTACATCAAGCCGCTTGTCTATACGGACCGTGTGAAGCGCCAGATTGCGGTGCTTGTCATTCTGTACGCAATGATCCAGATCATCCTGCTGGTCCGCTACCGGAGGCTCAACACGTGGCTGATGCTTGCAATGTCCTACTTCGGACCGTGGCTGCTGATCTTCCCGATGGCGCTGATCACGTCCCCGATCGAGAACGCAGTCAAGAAGTGGTATATCAATGATGCCAAGAAGAAGCTGGCCGAACACGATACGATGATCCGCATAGGCATCACCGGGTCCTATGGCAAGACCAGCACGAAGAATGCGATGCAGGCAGTGCTCTCGGAGCAGTTCTGCAGTCTCATGACGCCGGCCAGCTACAATACCCCGATGGGCATTACCCGCACGATCAGGGAATATCTGAAGCCGATCGATCAGATTTTCATCTGCGAGATGGGTGCCGATCATGTCGGCGACATCACGGAGCTCATGAATTTCGTCCATCCGACGATCGGCGTTGTCACCTCAATCGGCCCTCAGCATCTGGCAACGTTCGGAAGCCAGGAGAACATCATCCATGAGAAGATGCAGATGATCGAGATGCTGCCGGAAGACGGCTTCGGAGTCCTGAACTATGACTGCGACTTCATCCGGAATTATTGCATTCATAATTCCGTGAAGACAGTATCCTATGGCATTGATAATCAAGACGCAGATTACCGGGCAGAGAATATCCGGTATTCCGAAAACGGCACTTCCTTCACGCTCGTTCATGGCGAGGAACGCGTTCCGTTTGAGACAAAGCTGCTCGGCAAGCTCAATATCCTGAATATTCTCTCGGCAATCGCTGTATCCAGATATCTGCAGGTCAGCTGGCCGGTGATCCAGAAGGGCGTGAAGTCCATGAAGCAGGTGGAACACCGCTTGGAACAGAAGATCATCAACGGCCGTCACTTCATCGATGATGCATTCAATTCCAATCCGAGCGGTTCCCATATGGCTCTGGAAGTCCTTTCCGGAATGCCGTCAAAGAGGTGGATCGTGACTCCGGGCATGATTGATCTCGGCCCGAAGCAGAATGAATACAATCATGCGTTCGGTGCCCAGATGAAGGACTGTGCCGACCGCGTGATCCTGGTTGGCGAAACTCAGACAAAACCGATCTATGAAGGACTGAAAGAATCCGGGTTTGACATGGATCAGGTATTAGTCATGCATACAGTAAAGGAGGCATTCGCATATCTGTGGCAGAATGCCGCAGCGGAAGACACCATTCTGCTTGAGAACGATCTTCCGGATGCGTTCAATCACTGATGAAAAACTGGTCGATTATAGGTACCTGGAAGCTCTCCCTGAATGGTACTGCAAAGGGAGCAGAACTTCTGAAGAATCATGGAACAGCAGGCGATGCTGCCCTGACGGGATGCCAGGATGTCGAAGACAATCCGCTCTTCAGCTGCATCGGCTATGGCGGTCTTCCTGATGAAGATGGCCATGTGACACTTGATGCCGGATATATGGACGGCACGACAATGCGCTTCGGGGCTGTGGCAGACCTCGAAGGCTATCGTTCTCCTTCAGCCATAGCAAAGTCTCTCTCCGAACCGGAATTCAATAACTTCCTGGTCGGTACCGGCGCAGCCGCATATGCGGAAGAACATCACTTCGAGCGCCGCAATAACCTCACACCTGAATCCGAGCAGAAGTATCTGAAGGAAAATGCCGCAAAGAAAGATCTGTCTGCCTATAAGGAAACCCATGATACGGTCTGCTTCCTGGCAAAAGATGAAACCGGAAATCTCTGTGTCTGCACCAGCACTTCTGGTCTGTTTCTGAAACATGCAGGCAGAGTCGGAGATACCCCGGTCGTCGGGTGCGGTTTCTATGCGGACAAGGAAATTGGTGCTGCTGCCGCAACCGGAGTAGGCGAAGAGATCATGAAGGGAGCCCTCAGCTCTGAAGTCGTCCGCCGTATGAGGGATGGCGAATCGGTGCAGAAAGCAGCAGAAGGCGCAGTCGCTGATCTGACTTCACTTCTGAAGAAACGCAAAGGCTCCTGCGGAAATATCTCTCTCATCGCAATGGATCATGAAGGAAATGTCGGTGTCGGAACGAATATTCCGTTCCCGTTTACTACGGCGGAGCCAGGTCAGCCAGCCAGGTTGTTCCTGGCTGAACCGGATGGCGATCATCTGAAGATCCGGGAGGTTCAGAATCCAGACGAAATCAGAATCGACTGAGAAAGCTGCTGTGTTCTCTGCAGCAGTGAAGACGGACAGAATGTGCGAAGATCATGTTCTGTTTTTTTTCTGTCTGCCTGAGTGAAGGATATTCAGAAATCATGTAAGAGATTGTGATTCAGATTTCATGAGAATCATGCGGTTCTTTGCCTGTTTCTGTTTCTGCACATGCATGAATCCCGGCTACTTCCAGAATGTATCATGAACCTGAAAAGAGAGATCCATGCCTGCATATTCCATGTGGTAGATGCCGTAAGGATCATGCTGGTAGGCGGGTCTTGGATCAAGCTGCAGAATACTGATCAGAACGGAACGTTTATCCGCAGGAATCAGTTCCTGCAGTGTTTCCGGAATCCGGACGCACAGATGGGGCAGAGGACCGGCACTGATGCCAGGCAGTGCACAGGGGATGCTGTCACAGTAAGGGAGGTATGGCTTGATATCATATAGCGGTGTACCATCTGCCAGATCAGCACCAAGTATCGAGATGGTAAAGCCAGCTTCATTGACTTCGCTGATTTTCACTGCCGTCAGTCCTAATGAGTTCGGCTGGTTCGGAGACCTTGTAGCAAATACGCCAAGCCGTTTCTTTCCGCCAAGCCTCGGCGGCCGGACTGTCACGGACCAGCCGGAGGATCTGCTGAAGCACCAGATCACCCAGAGATGCGAATACGATTCTAATCCGCGCAGAATGCCTTCCTTCCGATATTCCGGATTCAGAATGATCGTCCCAGGCAGGGAAGCAGCAATGGTCCCCTGATGGGGAATTCCGAATTTATCCGGAAAATCAGTTCTGACAATTCCGATAGGCTGCAGCAGCAGAGATTGAGACATAGCATCATTTTATCAATACGGATCCTGCAGTATGGACCAGGTTTCTCTGGACAATTGCGAAAAAATGCATAAAAGATATGAAAAAGATTACATGGAGAAAGCCGGCGGGAATATAAGGAATACCAGCTGTCTCAGAAACCATACGACCAGAACCAGACGAAAAAAAAGACCGCAGATTCATGCGATCTTCTTACACATGGAGCAGATGAGCGGAATTCATAATGCGATACTTGAATATACGAAAATGGCTTATTTATGCGGTTTTTATACGTTCAACACGGCACGAAAAATATGGTTTTTTGAAAAAAGTTGACCAAAAAGTTGACCACTATTTCTGCATGCATGAATGCATCTGCGTGATAGCATTGTTCATATAGTCTTCGGACTCTTTCATCATATGAGCATAAGTCTTCTCGACCTGAGCTACCGTGTCTCCGATCCTGTTCGCAACTGCCACAATATTCACACCGGAGGCGATCAGGTTGCTGACATGGCTATGCCTTAGATCGTGCAGCCTAATCTTTTTTACCTTTGACTTTCTGATTCCATTAGTAAATTCTCTCTGAATGTTTGTGATCGGAAGCGTTCTTTCACCAGCAAATAGGTATGGGCCTGGAGCATTTATCAGCGGTTCAAGGTCTTCCAACAAAACTGGATCAAGCTGAATGACACGGATTTTTCTGTTTTTGGTAGACTTTGCGCCGTTCTCAAAATGCTTGATGGATTCCTTTATGACAACCTTCCCATCCGGGGAGATTCTGTCTTTTGTGATCGCAAGTGCTTCTCCACGTCTGCAGCCGGTCCAGTATAGAAACTCAAAATATAGGCGGTATACCGGAAGATCTACAGCAGACAGAAACTGATTGAATTCTGCAGCAGACCATGTCTGCATCTCACAGTTGATTTCTGCATCTGTTTTCTTAAAGGTCTTCAGCATAACCGCATTGTTTTCAATCCCATAAACCTTCGACGCATAAAGGAAAACGGCTTTGACGTACTGGAGCGTTAGATTCTTCGTCTGAGTAGATAGTTTCTGATCTCCTAGATTGTTTCTCCATCTCTGAAGCTCAGGCTTGGTGATTTTATCAATAGGCGTATGCAGATATTCCGAGAAATATAGACGATATTTCGCTCGTTTCTGGTTTGCAGTATTACTGGAAGTATCCATCGACTTCAGGTACTCATCAGCAATAATACTGAACTCAGGCAAGCTGCTGCTTTCTGTACGCAATATATCTGCTTCCCATGCCTGTGCTTCTCTCTTAGTGGAAAATCCTCTCTTCTTCTTCCACTCAGTCTGCCCGGAATACGGATTCTTCTGTTTTACTACTGCATACCATTTGCCGGTCTTATCTTTAGAGACTGACATATTAATTTATTTAACCATACTATTTGGAAAACTTGCTCTTCCTTAGAGAAAGCTCCATGTCAGTGCCATTAATGATATCGAACCGAATATACAAGTTCCAATAATATTCCTTTCTTTCTACTAGAATATTGCCTTTTTTAGCATCCTCTTGTTCGTCTCTTGGAACATATCCAATCTGTCTCCATTCAGCGGTTCTATTATTGGGACATTTTGCCATAACCTTTATTGCGTTAGCGTCGTGCTCATTCGTTGGTTCCGGTTCAAGTTTACAAGGAAGTCTGAATGAAAACTTGTTATCAAAAAAATGTCCATCATCCATTAAATCCTTAACAAGAAGCATAATATCTACTTTGTGCAAACCTTGCCCAGTTATATGAATGTCTAAATTAAAATTATGATTCATATTTTTGTTCTCTACTACATTTACATTGCCTTTGACTTCTGAGCTTTTTAAAAAATTGAATAATCCCATAATTTTCATCCCCCTTACTGTTTTATTTCTTTATAAATTCCCTTTAATAATCCGAGAATCAAGTAATTATTAGTAATTATCGGAGAATACTTTGAATTACAAGGTTGCAGGATTGTAACATCTTTTGAAAAATATATTTTTTTCAATGTTGCTTCATTATCTTCGGTTAGTAAAACGGCTACGATTTGACCGTTTTGAGCAGTGCTTTGTTTTTTAAAGAAAGCAATATCGCCGTCGTGAATATTAGCTTCAACCATGCTATCCCCTTTAACACGTAAAGCAAAATCAGCTTTGAAATGTTCATCAATAGAAATATAGTCTTCATAATTTTCTTCACACCATATCCCATTGCCCGCACATATTGTTCCGATTACAGGAATATTAATTATCTTTTTTATAGAGATAAGATTCTCTATTGATGATAAGTCCATTAGCTTTTCAGGAGTTGTTCCAAGTGCTTTGGCAAAAGCAATTATTTTTGATTGGGTTAAATCGACCGAACCGGATTCAATTTTTGCAATAGAGCTTCTATCGTTATATCCTACTTTTTTTGCTAATTCTTCTTGGCTCATTCCCTGCATGGTTCTTAATCTTTTTATGTTGTCGTACAAATTCATAAATGATCTCCTGCGATCAAATAATAACGTCATAGTGAACTTAATTCAAATAATTTTAAATAAATTAAAAAAATGTTGACTTTAATTCACAAAACGAATAGATTGTAAGTGTGAATTGAATTCACTTATAGAAAGGAGATTACATGACAAATACTTTACAACTCGAAACAGAAATTCGAAGAAACGGATATACAAAGAAAGAAGTTGCCTCCTATTTGGGTCTATCTGAACAAGGATTTTTGCTTAAGTTAAACAATAAAAATGAGTTTAAAGCAAGCGAAATCGAAAAGCTTTGTCATCTTTTGAAACTTAAAGATAAGAATATTTTTTTCTCAAAAACAGTGAATTAAATTCACACAAGAAAGGAGGAATCATGATCAGATCAAAGCGGTCAAGAGAAGAATGCCTGGCACTCCCGTATCTCAGAAAAACTGAAATTGCGACTCTGCTGCAAGTTTCTCAGGAAACCGCATACAGGATCTACGCAGCAGCAGACAAGCTGGATCAGAAGATGGAGTTCAGGGTGGAACCTACAAAGGTCAGAATGCAATCTGTCATGAAGGTTACAGAAATGAACTACAACCTGCTGGCAAAGCAAATTAAAAGCGCCCCACCGGGTAAATAGAAAGGAGAGATCAATGTATTCTTGATGATCAAGCTTAAGGAGTTTCGCAGCAAGCAGCATCTCACGCCCTTAGAAATGGCTGAGCAGCTGAGTATCTCTTTATCTCAGTATTACAAGCTGGAAGAGGGATATAAAAAACCAAGCTATGAGCTGATGGAAAGGTTTGCAAAGTCATTTCCAAAAGCGAACATGCGCCTGGTCTTCTTCGATACAGAGTGACCTATCTGTTAGAGCAGACGGATCACCTGTCGGCATTTATTTACTTCACATGAGTTGCAGTGCATATGGCCACTATCACGAAACTGTCTCTAAACAGCTCTTCTATAACTCATTCAGCAACTTAGGCGGTGCCGTTCCGCGAGATGGAATCTGCCTGTAGCAAGCTGATGCTTACACCAGTGGAAAATCCCATTTTAACGTGTGGTATCACGGGTTCACCGGCGTAAGCAGTGAAGAACGGGCAGGATCAAAAGTTTTTCTGACACATTTACCTCCTGATTCTGCCTTATTCAGGTAACTAAATTCTATCACTGTTTAGCACTGATAGAGATAAACAAAAAGCGCTTTCCAAGCCGAAGGAACAAGCGCTCAAGATGGCTCACCAAAGCCATCTCCATTTTAGCAAACTAAATACCAAAAAGCCAAATTTTGCAGAAAAGGAGATTTATGAAAATTGACGAAATCATCGTAAAAGACAGGATCCGAAAGGATACCGGCGGAATGATGGAGCTGATCAATGACATCAAAGCGAACGGCCTCATCAATCCTGTGACGATCAACACGGATCATGTCCTTCTCGCTGGCTATCGCAGACTGACCGCATGCAAGGCGTTAGGAATGGAAGACATTCCAGTGCACATGGTATCGACTGAGAGCGAAGAACAGGACCTGAAAATTGAGATCAGCGAAAACGAGAACCGGAAAGAGTTCACCATGACGGAACGGCTTGACTACGCGCGGCGCCTGCAGCGGATTGAATCCATCAAAGCAGAACAGAGAAAGCAATCAGGACAGTTTGGAACGGATGTGCCGAAATCAGCACCACCGGAGGAACAAGGGAAAACCCGTGACAAAGTAGCTGCTTCTATTGGCATTGGCCACGACACTCTCCGCAAGGCTCAAGAAATTGCTGAGAACAAAGATAAGTTTGACCCGGAAGAATTCAAGGACTGGGATGACGGGAAGCTCAGCACGAACAAACTGTACACGCAGCTCAAGCAGCAGAAATCAGCGCTTTCAAAAGAAAACCAAATGCTGAAAGAAGACCACCATAGGCTCGAACAGCAAAACTCAAAGCTGAAGCATGAGCTTGAGCGTCAGCCGGTGAAGGAAGTAGTCCAGACCGTAGAGAAGCTGGTAACTCCGGATGACTACGAATTCCTGAAGAAAGATAATGTCCGTCTCTACAACGAGAATAAAAAGTACATCGAAGAAGCTCAGGAGTGGGAACGGAAGTACAAGGAATCCGGTAGAATCACGCCGACACTGGATGAGAAAGCAAAAAAAGATATGGACTGGCTGACCATCGGAATTCAGGAATTCCTGAGGACATACGGCGGCAAAGCCTGGGGGCTCGACCGGCGAGAATCAATCGACCAGTACCACACAGAAGATCTGGCTGCACAGGCTAAAAATCTTCTTGCATTTGCACAGAACCTTTACAGCATCGTTACCGATGCAGGAGAAAAATCATAATGACACAGATGAATCAGCTCCAGCAATCCGGAATGGACCAGCTGCAGAATATCGTCAATCAGACAGCGATTAATACTCGCTCAATCTCTCAGCAGTTAGGAATCATTGCTTCCGCAGTAACAGACTTGAAAGCACATGCCGATCAGACCGATCAGAAGATTGAAGACATGGGGAATCGGATGACCGGATGGGAAGAGCGCGAGCGGATCAACCGTGCACAGCAGAGGCGAATGAAGCATGCAGTAGTCGAGAGAGTCAACCGCATTCTTGGAATCAAGGTAGTAAACGGAGTAGTAGCGAAGGAATCGCTGAAGATTGCAAAGACATACCGGAGCGCATTCATCCGGAGGTGCTATATCGATGCGAAGAACAAGTCCCGCATGGGGGAACCGTACTACGAAACGACAGTTCGTGATTACGAAGATGCCATGAAGTACATCGAGAGCTGGGTTCCTTAATGCTCGTATGACGGATACACCGGAACAAAAGCCTATATCAAGTATCTGAACGAAATGAGGAACGCGTGATGATCTACTGCAATTTATCTGATGGCAGCAGACAGACGAAGCTCGAGATCAAAGGAATGGGATCAGATATACGCGATGAGCTGACAGCAATCTTCACCGAGCTGGAGAAAACCGATGCGGGAGAGTCGCTGATCTACGCCGCATTAGTGCAGAGTGTGGATCCGGAATGGAAAGAGAAGTACGACAACGAGATCCGGCAGTTCCCGGATCCGAATAGGAGAAAAGCATGAACACAGAAATCACAGATAAAGACGCCAGGCTGATCATGGCAATGGCTATCATCATGATCCCGCTGGTCATTGATGCGACCATGCGGCTCGCAGAGCTGGGGAGGATGATCGGATGACTGAGAAATGGACCAAAGCCCGCTGCGAGCGGGAACTAAAGAACCCAGCGAACTGGGAAATCGATTTCGCAGAACGATATATCGTGGAGTCATCGTTTGAGTTCTACTCCCTGCGTTTCGTGAAATCCGTGATCAAGAGATCTAATTCTGACTGGTGCCGGAACAGCAGAGGAGCATACCTGCCCGTTGCAATGCATGGATATGAATACGATGAACGCGATCTCTTCGTTGTCATGCATGGCGAAGACGACACCACAGCACTGACAAGGATCGGAAAGGCAGACGCAGTGGAGATGATGATGGACGCTCTGAAGAAAGAAGGCTTATCTGTATGATATGGCATAAATGCAAGCCGGATAAATCGGGGCTCTATGCGGTAATCATTGACAACGACCGTCGCGCATATACCATGCTGCGGCAGAAGCGCAGTGTGCGGAAGGCACTGGGAATGGCAGATCAGCTGAACCTATTTGACCAGCTGGACCAGGAGGATCAGGGAGAAAAACGAGCATGACATACGTCAGAAGATACAGCTGCAAGACTCATTGTTACGAGAAGCCTGAAGAGCTTCCGAAGAACTGGCATACACCGCTGATTGCAGACAGCTTGAATGAGATCATCAACTGTGCATGCTGCGGCAAAGAGCTGAAATTCGGAAACTGTTTCACTTCAATGATCATCTGCGACATGAGCGGGGCATTTGGATTTCCGGTTTGTGAAGAATGCTACCAGAAAGAATGGAAAGACCGGAGAGATGCACAGATCTTCGAGAACACAGAGGATCAGAAACCGATTGAAGCCGATATGGTAAGTGAGCTGGTGGGCAAAGATGCTAACTGATTACAACCTGTTTGAGTATGCATTGGAACAGGATCAAGAAAAGAAGCATCCTGAATCAAATACAAGATCCATCATCTGGAAATGCAGGTCATGCGGATCTGAAACTACTGAACGGAACCTGGGCGTAAAGAGATACAGAAATCGTTTCAACGGAAGAGTTTATCGGGAGGCAGCGTGCCCGATCTGCGGGTCTATGGACGTTTATCCGACTAGGAGACATGAGAAATGATGGCTAGAGAAGAAACCTTGAACAGAATAGCAGGGAAGATCTATGAGCTCCTACGAAAGAATGAGGTCAGTGCAAATGAATTCAGTCATATTTTCCAAATTGTCAGAAAGGAAGTGATGAACAGTGCAAAGCTCAGAAATCACGCTTGATGATTGGAATGCTGCGCTAGATCGATGCATCCGGTTTGTGAATGAGAACAGATGCTTTGAGGAAGCATTTGACCGGCTGCCATGTTCTGAAACATATGTTCTGGAAAGCCTGATCAAGGAATTCCAGAATGGGAACCGCAGCCGGAAGCTATACGATCAGATGCTGAAGTACACGGCCAGGAAGGAAGACTGAAGAATGGGAGAGAATCGCAGATTTTACTGGATCAAGTTAAAATCAACATTCATGTCCAGCGATGCTGTTGATTTCCTGATGGGGCAGAAGAATGGATCACAGTATGTTGTTCTGTATCAGATGCTCTGCCTGATGACCATTCACAGCAACGGCAGGTTGGAACGTCAGCTTGGAGAAGTAATCATTCCATACGATGCCGAGAAAATTCAGAGAGACACGAAGTATTTCAGCCTTGATACCGTCAGAGTTGCACTTGAACTCTTCAAAAAGCTTGGTTTGATCTACCAAAATGAAGAAGATGGATGCTTATCAATTTCCGGATATGAAGAACTTGTTGGCAGTGAAACACAAAGCACAATTCGCTCTAGGAATTCAAGAGAGAAAACAAAGGCGTTGCAATGCAACGCTGAATGCAGCGCTGATGCAACAATATCGCATCAGATTTGCAACACAGATATAGAGATAGAGAAAGAGATAGATAAAGACTTAGAAAAAGAAAAAGATAAAAAAGAAAAAGCTTCGCCTGCTGAAGCAGTCGAGAGTGTTTCTCCTGAAGAAACACGAAGAACCACAGAGGCATCGGAGACGAGAGGACACAAAGATGGCTCTACTATCGACATTGAGCAGGCATTCGATACGTTCTGGCACGAATATCCGAGGCACGATTCCAGAAAAGCAGCGCTAACGGCATTCCGCCATGCGTGCACCAGCTCAAAGGTGCTTGGGGAAATCATGCGCGGCTTAAGGTTCCAGAACCGAACGAAATTTTCACGCACTGAAAAACAATTTGTTCCGTATGCATCAACCTGGCTACATCAGGAGCGATGGAAAGACCCTGTTGAAGATCCTGCGGCCAGAGCGGCACCAAAAGCGTGCATTGCAGAGGCAGATAGTCTTCAGAAAACAAAGATTGTGGACCAGCTTACCGGAGAGCTGATTGAAGTAACCACAGTGGGGCCGATGAAGTGATATGCCCATGCAGGTAAGCCAGGAGGCTTCGTTCAACCAGGCGTGGATCATCTCAACGATATTCCTGAGAAATGCGTATATTCCGAAACTCAGCATTCGCCCGGAGATGATGGATTATCCGTATAGCAAGTTCCTGCAGCTGTGCATCAAGTCCTACGAGCAGAAACAATACCTGGATCTGGACTATGTGCTGCAGAATCTGAATCCGCAGGAATCGTCAGATTTCCTTGGAGTACTCCAGGCATGCCCTAATGACGCGTATCCGGCATTCGTGCATTACGAGAAATCCGTCTATGAGAGCTACATCAAGCGGACGATCGACAAAGAGTGCGAGCGCTGGAAGAACGGTGAAATCTCGCTGGATGAATTCCGAAGAGAACTGGATCTGCCGGCTGCCTATGACACAGATGTTCTGAACTTCGATGACCTCAAGAACACGCTGACCACAGAGCAGAGAGCGCTGAAGCTAGTCGGATATACGAACATCCGGAACATGGCTAACCTGAAGGAAACAGATCTTCTGGTCATCGGAGCATGTACCGGCAAAGGAAAATCTGCCTTGGCTCTGAATCTGCTGGAAGATCTCAGCCGGAACTATCCATGCACGTACATCAACATGGAAATGGGCGTGGCAAGCGTTCATAAGCGGATGATCGCTATTCACACGGGTATTCCGATCGACGAGCTGGAACGGTTCAAATATCTTCCTCCAGTGAGGCAGGATGAGATCCTGAAGGCATCTAAGTTCATTAACGAGCGGCATATTACCCTGGTGAATTCCAGCCAGAATATCAATTCAATCCGGGAGATTATCTCTTCTCACAACAATGAGCATCATGTGATCTTCGTGGACCACATCGGACTGATCAGATCTCCTGGAAACAGTCTCTACGAGCGGATGACGTATACGGCCAAAGAGCTGAGAAAGATGAGCCTGGATTACAACGCGACGATCATCGCTCTATGCCAGCTGTCACGGCAGGCAGCACAGCAGAAGAAACCAGATCTGAACATGCTGCGGGATTCCGGAGAAATTGAGCAGTCCGCGACAAAGGTAATGCTGCTGTATTCGGAGGATACCGGATCAGGAGAGAAATACTACATCGACATCGCAAAGAACCGTGATGGACGGACCGGAACGATTCCGATCACATTCACGAAGAACAACCAGAAGATCATTGATGACTAAGCAGAAAGGAATGGTGAACATCATGAAAAAACAGAACAAACCAGCATGCATCTTCAAGAAAGCCAACAGAGGAGCGAAGGTATATCTTCCGAGAAGAGCAACTCCAGAATCTGCGGGGTACGACTTCTTCCTTTCGAGAAATCTGACAATCAAGGCAGGAGAAACGGCAACTCTGTCCACAGGCATCATTGCAGATCTCGCACCTGGATATGTGCTGATGCTGTTTCCGAGATCTTCTCTGGGAATCAAAGGACTTGAGATCACCAATACCGTCGGAATCATCGATGCAGATTTCAAGCTTCCGATCGCGGCTTTTCTGAGAAACAACGGAAACAACGATATCGTCCTGAAGCACAATGACAGATTCATGCAGGGAATCATTGTTCCGTATGGCATTGCCGGGAACGATAAACCGATTTCAGAGAAACGGACCGGAGGCATCGGGAGCACTGGAAGATAATGCCGAGACATTACAACACCTACGGACCTAACGCAAAGCATGGCCAGGAAGTCGTGCAACCGTTCAAATTCAACGATTGGCAGAAGATGGAGCAGATAAGCCTGATGGAGAAAGAAGCGGCTCCAGCAGGCTCTCTGGCCTATTATCGGGCATACAGAAGCTACATCCTTCTGCTGATCGGAGTAAATGTAGGCGCTCGAATCTCGGATCTGATCGAATTCACGCCTAGAACGTTTGCCGGAGGCAGATGTGAATTCCGGGCTCATAAGACCGGAAAGCTCGTTAGATATGAAATCGATCATGAGATCTATTCGGAGATCCAGAAATACGTGGATGAGTTCCATATCAGCATCAACACGTTTCTGTTCAGATCGACTTCCGGAAAAGAGATCATCAGTGACCGGATTTCCAGGCAGATGGCATGGAGAGAGATCCACAGGCTTGCAAAGCTGGCCAACGTGGAATACTGCGTCGGAACTCACAGCCTCAGAAAGAGCTATGCACGATGGCTGTATGATGCCGGAATGAATCTGTCAGATGTTGCAGCGCTTCTCCAGCACGAGGATCCAATGACTACGCTGAGGTACATCTGCATCGATTCCGAGTCCACAAAGGACAAGAGAGAGCACATCAGATTTGTTCCGAAATTCCGGCCCTAGTTAACATATCGATTTAAGTATAATGGCCGTTTCTGGAACGATACGATCAAAAATCGCCGTAAACCGCATCAGAGCATGCGATGCGGCACATCATACCCACCCGGAAACGCCTGGAAATCACGGTTAACATAGCCTATATTTCGTTAACTGGTCGCGAAAACATACATGCATGTGATTTTAGGAGGCTAAAATGACGAACTACGAGAGAATCATGAATGAAATGACACCGGAAATGTTTGTCGAAATCCTGGATGGAATGACAAACCCATGTCTCATGTGTTCATACCGGAAACAAGCGCACTGTCCGCGCCGCTGCCAGGAAGGTATCGAAAAATGGCTGAACCAGGAGACAGACAATGACTAAGGGAAAATGGATTTCAGCCAATGACCAGTGGCCAGACGATGATCGAGAGGTTCTTGCAGTAAGCGATGGGAGAGTGCTGATTGCCAATTATTTGGACGGATGGTTCAGATACATTGAAGATGAATGCGGCGATATGGTCCCTACTGATGACATTGATGTTTCTTACTGGATGGAATTGCCGAAACCGCCGGAGGAGGCAAAAGATGCTGTTGATTGACCCGAAAGAGACCGAGGTTGAATATGGAAAATGAAGCGAAAGACAGAATTCGTGTGTTAGAAATCAAAAATTCTGAGCTTTCCGAGAAACTTCGGATCGCTCAGGACATGAATCTCGAACTTTGGAAGCTGTACCAGAAATCATCTAAGCGGCTCCATGTGCTGGAGAGTTTATTGGAGGGCAATGAATGACGAACTACGAGAACATGATTCGTGATATGACACCAGAGAAATTGACAGAAATCTTGGACGGAGTTACAGACCCATGTCTCACGTGCGCATACCGGGAGAAAAAAGACTGTTTGTTCCGATGCATTGACGGTATCGAAACATGGCTGAAGGAGGAGGCAAAATATGAAGCTAATTAATCCGAATGATATCAGGTTTGCGATGGTTCCGATTGCCCCGTTTCTCGTAGGACATTCCGTACACTACGAGTGGGTGGCATTTCGGGATGAAGTAAATCAAATCCGGAGAATTGAAGCAGAACCGGTGAAGCATGCGCACTGGATAGAGCACAGAACCAGCAGCGGAAACGTGCATAATGTATGTTCGTGTTGTGGGAAAGAAGTGTCGTATCCGTATGCAAAAAAGAGGTGGAAATATTGCATAGAATGTGGCGCAAAGATGGATGAAGAAATAGAAGGAAAGAGGAAGAAATGAAAATGGATGATAGAGCACTTGAAATCGTAAGGAATTACATCATGGAGCATCTGGATAAGTCTGACCCGACGCCAGACTTTCAAGTATTTACCGTATGGAAGTGCAAAACTCTGCAGAACTGGAAGTACCTGCTTAGTTCAACTCTTTTTGATGGTATGTACTATGAACTGACATACAACGGTGATAAACGCGAGTGGTATCTTGATGCCTATAAGAAGTTCCAGAATGTGCTGGTGAAATAAGCAATGAATAAATATAACGACATTGAGATTCAGACAGCGCAGAACCTGCTGAAAGAAGGCTATAAGTGGATTACAAGAGAGAAAGACAGCAAGATTTGGGCATATAAAAATAAGCCACATAGAGATAAGGACCAACTTTATTGTGCATGGAATTACAACGGAGACTATTTTCAGATCTGTACAAAACATGTTCCTATTTTCCTAAATGTTACGTGTGCTGATAAAGAGCCTGTCAGCCTTGAGGACATCGTACATCCGCAGGTCCTTGATGATGCGGAAAAGCGGTATCTCAGTGCGGTCATTAGGCCGTTCAGAAAATCTGTTAATAGCATAAGAAAAGCANAAGTTTGCGGAGGCGATGAAGCTATCTGCATTGATACAGAAAAAAGGTATATGGTATTCCCACCGTTTGAAAAAGGAACCATGTACAAGGGAATGGAGGCAGGCAAGAGGTACACGCTTGAGGAGCTGGGGCTATGAGGGGGATTGATGACAATTGATGAGCTGGAAGAGCTGCGCTACCTGAATTCCGAGATCAGGGCTGTGCAGCAGGAAATCGAAGGCATGTACAACACCTACAGGTCCCCGGCATTTGAGAAGATCGGATCATCTCCACAGCTCGCTGGAGATCCGACTTCAGAAGCGGTGCAGAAGATCATGGCACTGCAGCAGAAGTACAACCGGATGCTGAACGACATGGCGGATCGGAGAGATCGTGTCAATGCCTGGCTGGTGTCTCTGGATACCGGCGAGATCAAGAGTATCATCCGGTGGCATTATCTTAACGGCAAGAGCTGGAAGCAGACATCAGGGCTGGTGTACGGCGCAAATAGCTATTACAACGCCAGGAAGGCGCTGATGCGGTGGTTTGGAAAGGAAAAATAGGGATTGACGGGAAAAGAAAATTTAGTAACCCGTATGCAATTTGTTTGAAAAGGCATTTCACTGGACGCTATAATTCAATAGGAGCAGGAGGGCGTCATGACAGAGCAGAATTATGAATACGTTAGATACGGCATGAAATACCCAAATCTAATGAATAAAAAAGTTCAATACATTGTTCCAAAGACTTCAACTGTCTATGAGGCTTGGAGAAGAACTGGAAAGAATTTGAAAGAAGCAATGGATGAATATGGCAAACAAGTCGAAGCATCCCGTAGTAAAGAACGATAACAATGTTCCAGAAAGTAATACGCAGGCAACTCTTGTTGCTCAGCAATACACAGGGCCAATTCCAATGGCTTCTGAACTCGAAAAATACGAACAAGTATTGCCTGGTGCCGCTGACAGAATTCTTAAAATGGCGGAAAAGAATAACGAGAATGAGATTGATTTGAGAAATAAAACGTTGAAGTACCAGGCAAGAGATACACTGCTTGGAACAATATTTACTTTCTTTACTGTTTTCGCATTCCTTGCGGTTGGTGTGTACCTTGTATCAATAGGTAAAAACGTTTCCAGTTTAGGAGAATGGGTTTCTCTTATTGCAGGTGCTGGAACTATTGCATCCAGTTTTCTTGAAATACACAGATTTCTTTTTCCAAAGAAAGACAAAAGCGATAGTGAATGAAAAAGCGGTTGGCTATTTGCCTTCCGCTTTTCTGATGGTCTCTTCCATTGCTGCCCTGATCACTTCAGACTGTGAGACACCGAGCTTCTTACAGGCTGCTTTGAATTCATCGACGAACTCTGTCTTGTAGGATCCTCCTACCTGTTTCATGTTTTGCTTCTTCCAGTCGTTCTGATACTTGATCTGGTTAAACTCTCCGGATGCTTTTCTTGACATTTTACTTCTTCCTAACGGAACTAATAAGACTTATTACGGCAAGAACTAGCGCAGTAATTGAGATGATAAGCGTGATCCAGTTAATTGTGTTCATTGAATTATTCCTCCTTCACTGATAATATGTAAATGCATTCGAAGCAGAGGAGCTTTCGCTCCTCATGCTGGTTAGCTCTTCTTAGATGATTTCAGCAGAACTATCGCTGTGGCTAGCTGGATAATTGCTGTGGTCATCTCAAGCAGGGCTTTTAATATGTTCGGGTCCATTGCTTGCGTTCCTCCTTTCTTTACATTGATATTATAGCATACTCACTATAATATGCAATAGATTTCCGCATATTTATGCGGTTTTCTGTGCTTTCTTTAATCTCGTCCAAATTGTCCAAATTGGTTCTGCTATATTGATATCGTGAAGAACGGCGGTCAGAAAGATGGCTGCCGTTTTTCTATGAGACCGGGTCCTCCTTCTTCTTAATTGCCAAAATGCCGCTGGCTGGCATCTGTTCATATTCCCGGTCTCTTTCTTTCGGAGAAAACTATGGACGACATCGACAGAGATCATGATCTATCACACATGACACGAGCTCAATACCTGGAAGAGATCAGGCATATTCAGCAGCTTGCTACATGTCCGTGTACAGAGTGCGAGAGCCGGTGCTGGTCCACGGATGAGATAACTGACTGCGATCTTTACCGCCGATGGTGGGACAAGCAGAATGGGATTATACGGTAATGGGACAGGGTAAGTACAAGCGAAATCGTCCTGATAAAGACGGGCACTTCCGTGCAGCATTTGACAAGAACAAGAAGATAATCTATGCGACGCAGACAGTATGTGCGATCTGTGGAAAGCCCGTCGATTTCTCACTGAAGTTTCCGGATCCAATGTCACCGACGATTGACCACATCATCCCGATTGCAAAAGGCGGACATCCTTCTGATCTTGCAAACATGCAGCTTGCCCATCTTGCCTGCAACCGAGCAAAATCAGACAAAGTGATTAACAAGAAGTATATCCCCGAGCAAACCCCGGATAACCGGGTGTTGCCACAATCGATGAATTGGGCACAATACAGATCTTCCTGATCTTGCTATTGAACAGGGGCGGGAGGGACCCCTGCCCCAGGGGTGGCTCGCAACAGCGCCCGATAACTGCGAATATTTCTCGCTGAGTTTTCATTCATTTACATTTTCGTTTTTCTGGCCGCTGTTTGGCGGCCTTTTTGCTGGAGGTAATAGCTGATGGATAAACAGTATAAAGGGATCGCTTATCTGCGCAGAAAGCTGTCAGTAAAGCGTGGGCGTGTACTGATCAGGTACAAGTACTATGAGATGAAAGACAGCCACCAGCCGCGCAATCTGATGGTTCCTCCGGCACTGAGAAACAAATTCAGATTTGTTTCCGGCTGGTGTGCGAAGTCGGTTGATTCTCTTGCAGATCGGCTGCAGTTCAGAGGTTTTGACAATGATAACTTCGACATGGGGACAATCTTCCAGATGAATAATGCCGATGTTCTGTTTGATTCGGCAATTCTTGGAGCTCTGATTTCTTCATGCGATTTCATTTACATTTCTCAGGATGAATTCGGAAACCCTCGGCTGCAGGTCATCGATGGAGCTAATGCAACTGGCATTATCGATCCGATCACCAACATGCTGGAGGAAGGATATGCAGTTCTGCAGCGTGATCCGGATACCGATAAGCCGATCCTGGAAGCATACTTTGTGGCTGGCGAAACCGTGATCTATCAGAATGGGAGGAACCCTTATTCGGTAAGCAATCCAGCTCCATATCCTCTGCTGGTTCCGATTATTAACCGCCCTGATGCAAAGAGGCCATTCGGACATAGCCGTATCTCAAGAGCCTGCATGAGCTACCAGGACAACACAAAGGATGCACTGATGAATATGTGCATCTGTTCGGAAGTGAATTCATTCCCTCAGAAATATATCCTGGGCATGGATCCGGATGCGGAGCCAATGGATGGAGAGAAAGCGTCGATGACCAGATTCCTTCAGATCTATCGAAGTGATGATCCATCTGCTCCGAACCCTTCCATCGGTCAGTTTGCTCAGGCTCAGATGACTCCATACATTGATGAGATCAAAACCTATGCGTCTCTGTTTGCTGGAGAGACCGGATTAACGACTGATGATCTTGGATTTACAACTGTTAATCCTTCAAGCTACGACGCGATCAGAGCATCACATGAAAGTCTCAGACTTGCAGCAAGAAAAGCGCAGAGATCTCTTGGAATCGGATTTATCAATGCCGGATATCTTGCAGCATGCCTGAGAGATAACTATTCATACAAACGGAATCAGATCTATCAGACAAAGCCATTGTGGGAACCTATCTTTGAACCGGATGCATCCGCTATCGGTCTGATCGGAGACGCAGCAGCGAAGGTTAACCAGGCTGTTCCAGGATATTTCGGCAGCAAGAATCTCAGAAATCTGACAGGAATGGATGCGGATAGCAGCGGATCCGGCGGTAGCTTTTGATGGATGTTAAAGATATTCAGGAATCATACCGACGCAGGCTTCAGAATGACAGCCAGATCAATCAGATCCGTAAGAAGGTGGCAGATGGTGATCTGGCTGCTCTGCAGAAATACAGTACGCGTGCTGGCAAGCTTTCTGTTGACTTACTGCAAGAGAGTTTTTCCGATGGAGATCAGGATGATATCAGGCAGGCATTAGAGGCCGTATTTCAGGCAAACTACCAAGCTGTGGCAAATGCATCAAAGGCTGCACAGAAAGCCGCAAATCAAGCCGCTGGACTTGGAATCCAGGCATCTGTGAGTGACTACGAAGATATTGCAGATGACATTGCAAACAAACTGGCCGGATATGAGGATGTCAGAGAAGGACTGGATAAGGTTGCCAAGGATATTGTGCTGCAGTCTCAGAAATATGCTGATGACAGTGAAAGGAAAAGCGCTTCTTTTGCGAATGATTCCGGCTTGGAAGTTCTGGTAAGTCGTGAATATGACGATGTAGGAGTGCATACCACGGATAAAGGTGGCGGTCAGCCGTGCCAGTGGTGCCTGGATCGCTGCGGCACAGATGTCCCGTATCAGGAAGCCTATGACAGAGGCATGTTTGAGCGCCATCCGGGATGCGGGTGCATCATTACCTACAAGACCAAGAGAGGGGTTTTCCGGCAAGGTAAAGGAGACTGGGAGAATAATCAATGGGCGGAGGAATCGGATCGGAAGCGTGAAAAACTGATTTCAAGCGATGAAAAAAGTAACAGCCCTGAAGATATCAAGAAACAGCTTGAGTATCGGAAAGCATACAGCATTGCTGGTGATCTAGTTACTCAGGCGTCTCAGAAAGAAAAAATAGTTACAGAAGATCTGAAGCAGGCTGTTTCGCAAGGAACAGGACATCTGGAAGGATTGCAGTACAGACTAAAAGGTGAGGAATCATTAGCAAGAAAACTTGTAGATAAATCGGCATCAAAAGGAATATCTATTGAAGAGTATGCTGGTAAGGTAACAGATGTTTTGAGGTATACAAGTGTCTCAGATAAAGAATCATTAACGAATGATTTTTTCGTTACTGAAGATAATCTTGGGAAAAATGGTTATACTGTAATTGAAGTCACAAATACATTTGCCCTAAAGAATGTTCCATACAAAGGAATAAATACTCTCGTTAAGGACAAAGAAGGCTATGTGTTTGAACTTCAGTTCCATACTCCGCAAAGTTTAGAGGTAAAAGAGTCAAACCACAAGCTTTATGAAGAGGTTAGACTCGCAGAAACCTCAAAAGAAATGAATAAAAAACTAACTAACCAAATGATTGAAAATGCCTCGAGTATTGGCGTGCCTAATGAAATTGAGCGTATAAAGGATGTGGTCAGATGACAGATTATAACTATTGTTTAGCCTATGACGACGGTAATATTCTCATTAGATATGCTTATAATAAACCTATTCAGCGCTATGATAGGCTGAAAGAGAAATGGGTAACGGACTGGGATATGACAGGGATTTTTTCGGGTGATATTCCTTGCAAAATGTTGACTGAACAGGAGGTTAACAAGCAGATCAGAAATGAGCAATATTCTTGAGAAAGCAAAAGAAATTGCCAGAAAAGCTCATCTCGGGCAAAAAGACAAAGCGGGAGAAGATTATATTTATCATCCGCTTTGGGTGTCTGCGCATGTTGATGGAGAGAAAACAAAGACTGCTGCACTTCTGCATGATGTGCTTGAGGATACATCAGTAACATCTAAGGATCTTCTCAATCAGGGAATTCCAAGGGAAATTGTCAATTCGGTGATTGTGCTGACACGCAAATCAGGAGAAGACTATTTTGACTATATTAAGCGGGTAAAAAAAGATCCTGTAGCGAGACAAGTAAAAATTGCTGATCTGAAGCACAATATTGATCTAAGCAGGTTACCAAAAGTAACAGAAGAAGATATTAAGCGCAACAAGAAATATCGGAAAGCACTTGAATACTTGGAGAATTGAGCACCTTCGGGTGCTTTTTCTATGGAGGAAGTGATAATGTCAGATACAATTTATGTTCTGAAATTAGGTAATTATCTATTTGGCGGAAATGTTTTGCATGGAGAAAAGACTATTTCGACAGTAACGAATAATCTATTTGAAGCGGAATACGACCACGATAGAAAAGAAGTGGAAAGATGGCGTGAGAAATTCGGAGGAGAGATTCTTCAGGTGGAAATAAAAAGTCATACTATGCCTGCTTTTGAAGAAAACAAGATGAGAAAAGTATCTGGCTTAGAAGCGTTATATGAATTAGAAAAGCTCGCAAATCCGTTACAAGAATGGCTGAAGGCAAATTATGATCCAATGTGCGAGATTATCATTAGTGAAGAAGAAATAAAAGTCCTGTCGGAAGAAACAAGTATTCCGACAGAATCAAATTGCTAAAGAATTCTAATATGCGGGTATTTTCGGATAAAAGTATTAAAGTACTTTCCTTTGGAATTACTCCTCATGAGATTCAGGTAGATCAATTCAGGAACTCCTGCAAACTGATAAATATGATGATCGACAAATTCAATCTCAAGAATCATTTTTGGCTTATCATATCCAACAGATAGCAGATGTGAAGATCTTACTAATGTACGCTGCATTTTATTTCCTTTCTAGCCGCTGGAACGGCAAGAAAAGTATAGCATCCAGTTTCGGGATGCTTTTTTGATAGAGGAATATGAGAAAGATATTCAGACCGCCGAAGAAGAGTGACAACGGATAGGAGGAGTCATGGCTGAACCTAACAGAATAGGTCGCCAGACTCCTACACAATCCGTTGTTCTTCCATATACGAAAACGCACGGTGAAGAAGCAATAAAGCTATACGAGAAAACCAAGCGAACTGCTCAGGACTGGCAGAAGCTGCTGATCTATGACATCCTGTCATACAACGATGATGGTTTATGGGTACATACAAAATTCGGATATGAGGTATCACGTCGAAACGGAAAGAATGAAGTAATTGCAATCCGGGAGCTATATGGGCTGATCAATGGCGAGCATATGCTGCACACAGCCCACCGGACAATGACTTCAAATTCTGCATGGGTACGGCTGTGCCAGCTTCTTGAAGATGCAGGATACAAGGAAAAAGAAGACTACACTTCATACAAGCAGTATGGCCTTGAGCGTATCGAGATGGCAGATGGAAAAGGATCCATTGCTTTCCGAACCAGAACCTCGAAGGGAGGCCTTGGCGAGGGATTCGATCTGCTGGTCATCGATGAAGCACAGGAATACCAGGATGATCAGGAAACAACACTGAAGTATGTTGTCTCATCTTCCGCAAATCCGCAAACGCTGTTCTGCGGGACGCCGCCTACTCCGGTATCATCCGGAACAGTATTCATGCATCTGCGGGGAGACGTTCTATCCGGTAACACGTATAACACCGGGTGGGCTGAGTGGTCAGTAGATCAGCTGACGGACCCGAATGATAAAGATGCCTGGTACGAGACGAACCCATCACTGGGAACGATCCTGACCGAGAGAAAGATCCTGGATGAGATCCCTTCAGGGAAATCAAATGAAGATATTCTTGACTTCAATATTCAGCGTCTTGGCTACTGGACGACTCAGAACCTTCATTCTGAGATCAGTGAGAACCAGTGGGATGAGCTGAAGGCTGATAAGCTGCCAAAGCTGAAAGGGAAGCTGTACGTCGGGATCAAGTTCGGAGCTGACGGAAGAAATGCTTCCATGAGCATTGCAGTGAAGACTTCCTCCGATAAGATTTTTGTTGAATCCATAGACTGTCAGCCTAAGCGAAATGGAGACGGATGGATCCTGCGGTTCCTGAAAGAAGCAGATGTTGAGAATGTCGTGATTGACGGGGCTAATGGTCAGAAGATTCTTACCGATGAGATGAAAGACTTCGGAATCAGAAAGGCTCCGGTTATCCCGAAGGTTGGAGATATTATCGAGGCAAATTCATTGTTTCAGCAGATGCTGGACGAAAAGATGATCTCTCACATGGGACAGCGGTCTCTGAAACAGTCTGTCTGCAATGTGCAGCGCCGTGCGATTGGATCAAATGGAGGATTTGGATACAAGTCCATCAGAGAGAACGTAGATGTATCACTGATGGAATCAATGATTBTTGCGCTATGGTCCTGCAAGAAGACCAAGGAGCGCAGGAAACAGAAATTCGTCTATTAAAGCGGAGAAATCCGCTTTTTTAGATATTTACGCATACCATGCGGATTGAAATGGGGAAAGGAGACTTAAATATGGATTTCACACCGATTACAACACAGGAACAGTTTGAATCAGCAATCAAGGAAAGAATTAATCGCGAACGCGATACCGTCAGCAAAAAGTATGAGAGTTGGGTTTCTCCGGATGATCTGAAGAAGGTCAAAGATGACTATGCAAAACAGATCTCCGATTTGACGAAAGCAGCAGAAGATAACGCCAAGAAATACGCTGATTATGACAAGAAGATTGCTGAAAAGGATGCCAAGATCAAGGGTTACGAGTCCGCCTCGGTAAAAACGCGAATTGCCCATGAAACAGGCCTCCCGTATGAACTTGCAGGCAGGCTTTCCGGAGACGATGAAGATTCAATCCGGAAAGATGCTGAGAATCTGGTGAAGCTGATCGGCAAGCAGCCGCATGTCACTACGCCTATGGCGGAAGGCAATGACGACACAGGAAAAGAATCGAAGAACAGCGCATTGAAGGCGCTGGCGAAAGGATTGAGAGGAGAATAGTAAATTATGGGACTGATCACGACTGGAACAGATGTATTTCCGAAAGAGCTTGTAACTGATGTATTCAGCAAGGTGAATGGGCATTCGTCTCTGGCAAAGCTGTCTGCTCAGAAGCCAGTTCCGTTTGCAGGAACTACACAGTTCACATTTGCAATGGATGGAGAAGCATCCATCGTTGGAGAAGGCGCTAAGAAGCCTGCCGGAGATGCAAAGTTTACACCGGTAAGCATTACGCCGATCAAGTTTGTTTATCAGCATCGTCTTTCCGATGAATTCGTGAACATGGCTGAAGAACAGCAGCTTCCGTATCTTGAAGCATTTACGGATGGATTCTCGAAGAAGATGGCACGTGCTCTTGATATTGCGGCAATGCACGGTGTAAACCCGGCAACAGGTACTGCTGTTGATTCTCTGGCATCCAAGAATTTTGACATGGATGCAATCGGAAAGGTCGAAACAACTGCAGGTGCAGAGGATGATGACATTGATTCCGCTGTTCAGACAATCATTGGGGCAGGCGGAGCAGTTACAGGTCTGGCAATTGCGCCAGCATTCGGTGCTTCTCTGGGAAAGATCAAAGTGAACGGTGTTGCACAGTATCCGGAATTCCGATTCGGGCAGAATCCTGATGCGTTCTATGGAATGAATTCTGATGTGAATAACACGGTTTCTTTCGGTGCTTCTAAGGATCTGGTTATCCTCGGCGACTTCCAGAATGCATTCAAATGGGGTTATGCAGAATCTGTACCGTGTGAGATCATTCAGTATGGTGATCCGGATGGCCAGGGAGATCTGAAGCAGATGAACCAGATTGTGCTTCGTGCTGAGGCTTACATCGGCTGGGGCATTCTGGAGAATTCCTTCTTCAAGAAGATCGTTCAGAAGGCAGGCTGATGAAGTATAGGAACATCAAAAGCGGAAACGTGATTGATATTCCATCTGTGCTGATTGATAGAGATTGGGAGGCTGTTTCAGACAAGCAGCCTCTCATTTCTTCTAATGTTACAGAGAAGAAAAAGAAGGCGGTGAGATCAAATGGACGAAAGCTTCGCGGCAGTCGATGACCTGAGCATCATGTGGCGGAAGCTCACACTGGATGAGCAGGAAAAGTGTGCTGCCATCCTTCCGGTTATTTCCGATCAGCTCCGCTATGAGGCAAAGAAAGTCGGAAAAGATCTCGATCAGATGATTGAAGCCGGCGACATTCCGAAGAATGTAGTTAAATCTGTCACGGTTGATATTGCTTCCAGGTATATCGAGCAGAGCGCTTCTGACAAATCGACTCTGCTTAGCCAGGAATCTCAGTCAGCGCTTGGATACTCCTGGTCTGGAACATATACAAATACAGGCGGCGGCATCAGCATCATGAACAAGGATCTGAAGCGCCTCGGTCTGAATCGTCAGCGCTATGGGATGGTAGATATCTATGGGCTTGAAAGGGATAACAGTTAAACTGATCCAGCGTAAAGAGACAGGAAGGGATGAGTTCAACGCTCCGATCTATCAGGAACTGGAACCTGTTTCTGTTGATAATGTGCTGGTCGCTCCGCTGTCTTCTCAGGAGCTTCTTGAAACCGTGAACCTTTATGGGAAGAAAGCAGTCTATCAGATTGCAATTCCGAAAGGGGATGAGCATTCCTGGGAGGATGCAATTGTAGAATTCTTCGGAAAGAGATGGCATGTATTCACGCTTTCGCAGAAAGGTATCGATTCCCTCATTCCGTTAGCCTGGAATGATAAGTATCAGGTGGAAAGATATGAGTGATGATTTCAAGCTGGTGCTGAATAAGTCTGGAGTAAATAAGCTGCTGAAAGCTGCAGAAACCAGAGCGATGGTGCAGAACCTGGCAAATCAGAAAGTCGCTGCAATGGGAGACGGATACAAAGTGAACATCAACTATTCCAGCAAAGACGGTCGTGTGACCGCTTATGTCTATCCGGAGACGGATAAGGCAAAGCAGGATAATCTTGATAACAATACCGTCCTGAAGGGAGTAGGCGGATGATCGCTGAGACAAAGATCATAGAACTTCTTCTGAAAAGCGGAATCGATACATATATGGAGCGGCCGAAAGATGCTCCGGAGGAATACTGCATCGTTGAGCGGACAGGATCTTCAAGCTCAAATTATGTGACAACGGTGACGATTGCGGTTCAGTCGATTTCCGGGAGTCTCGCAAAAGCTGCAAAGCTGAATGAGAAAGTAAAGAAGATCCTGCTGACTGCAGATATTGAAGGAATATCTTCAATCAAGCTGATGAGTGATTACAACTTCACGAATACTGCAGCTAAACAGCATCGTTATCAGGCTGTTTATTCGGTTGTGACGAAAGAACTTTAATGGAGGAAAGCATTATGCCAAATAACACAGATTACGTAACTACAGGGAGACCTAAATCTACAGGTGCCATTTTTTATGCGCCGAAAGGTACAACTCTTCCAACGAGTGCAGATACAGAACTTGATAAGGCTTTTACATGCGTCGGATTGATTAGTGAAGACGGACTGAAGCGTTCTATCAAGCGCACGACAAAGGAAATCAAAGACTGGGGAGGCAATACAGTTAAGGTTGTTCAGACCGAAGTTAAAGAAACCTTTGCGTTTGCAATGATTGAGGCCTTGAATGCAGCAGTGCAGAAAGCAACCTATGGAAATGCCAGCGTCAGCGGAGATCTTGGTACTGGTCTTACTGTAAAACACGATTCCAGTGAACCTGATGAGTTTGCATGGGTAATTGATCAGGTCATGTCTAATGGAGATCTTTTCCGGATCGTTATCCCGAACGGAAAATCAACAGATCTTGACGATATTAATTTTAAGCCGGATGAGCCAATCGCCTATGGTGTAACTATTACGGCAGTAGCTGACGGAGATGGAACTACATCGAAAGACTATATCAAAGCAAAGGCTTCTGCCTGAGGAGTAACAGATGAAGGGCAAGACAAAAACCGGATTCGAGTGGAAAGTTAACGCCGAAGCAATTGATAACTGGGAACTTGTTGAAATTCTGACGGAGGCCGATAAAGGAAGCTCTTCGGCACTGATCCAAGGAATGAAGATGGTTCTTGGAGATGAAGGATACAGCGCATTGAAAGAGCATGTTCGTGGTCTTTCGAAGGATGGCATTGTGCACAGTACATCTATGTCTTCGGAGTTTCTTTCATTCCTCAATTCGATCAACGAAGAAAAAAACTGATTGCCCTTGCCGGGGCGCTGCATGACTATCATGATGAAATCGTGTGTGATCTTGCAGAGGCATATCATTTATATGACATGAAGGCACTGCGACCGTCTCAGATCGCAGTGCTTGTTTCCGGTTTAGGGGCAAATTCAAGAGTATCAAAGAAGCGCAATGGAATAGTTCATGAGTTACCTGATCAGTTGCTTGAAGCAATTTTAATCGACAAGCTGACAAATGTGATATGGCTTCTTGCGGATCATTCCGAAAGAGAATATCCACCGAGAATCACTGACTGGGTCTTCGGAAAAGACCAGCAGCAGGATAATGCTCAGAAAAACGTCAGATCATTCGATAGTCAGGAAGACTTTTTCAAAGCGCGCTATGGAGGTAACAAATGGCAGAAGGAATCGAACTAGCGACCGCTTATGTGCGAATCGTGCCTACAACGGAGAATATATCTGACAACCTTTCTTCTGCTCTTGGAGATCCGTCAAAAAAAGCCGGTGAAGATGCTGGAAAGAAAGCAGGAAGCGGGTTCTCCGATTCCTTCGGGAAAAACCTTTCTAATGTTGGAGATACATTTTCAAAGAAGGTTTCTGTCCCGTTAACAGCTGGGATAACTGCGGCAATGGCTTCCTGGTCTAAAGTAGACGCAGGACTTGATACAGTTGTTCAGAAAACAGGAGCAACTGGAGAAGCGCTGGAACAGATGCAGAAGTCTGTTCAGAACATTGCGACATCAATGCCGGTCACTTTCCAGGATGCAGGTACAGCCATCGGTGAGGTAAATACCAGATTCGGAGTGACAGGAGATCAGCTGGAACAGCTTTCCACTGACTTTCTGAAGTTTGCTCAGGTCAATAGCGTTGATGTTAACGGGTCAATTGATAACGTTCAGAAGACTCTGAGCGCTTTCGGCCTGACTGCGGATGACGCAGGAGCAATGCTCGACACGCTGAACAAGGTTGGCCAGGATACGGGCATCTCGATGGATACGCTTGAAGCTGATATGGTATCCAATGCGACTGCGCTGCAGAGCCTTGGGCTGAATGCTGCAGATTCTGCGCATCTCCTGGGCGAACTGGAAAAATCCGGTGCAGATGTGTCTACAGTCATGATGGGACTGAGCAGAGTCCAGGCAAATGCAATGTCTGACGGTGTTTCCATGCAGGAAGAGTTTGCAAAGGCAGTAGGAAGCTCTGATGAAGCTGTATCAATCTTCGGATCAAGAGCCGGTGCAAAGCTGTATGAGCTCTTCAGCAACGGGACGCTGAATGCAGATATGTTTACCACCTCTCAGTATTCACTTCAGGATGCATTGGGATCGACCGGAGATACCTTTGATGCGATGCAGGATCCTGCTGATCAGTGGCAGACGGTGCTGAACAATCTGATGGTTCTTGGGTATCAGTTCGGAGAAGCGGTAATGCCGACCATTACGGGCGTTGTTCAGACGGCTATTCCGATTATCCAGAAGTTTACTGATCTATGGTCTTCTCTGTCTCCGTCAACACAGGACCTGATTGTCAAAGCAGCTCTTGTAGCTGCAGCTGCAGGGCCTGTGATGTCAGTAGGCGGGAAGCTGATCAGTGGTACTTCTTCCCTGGTTTCTCACCTTGGAAGTTTTGCTTCTAGGGCAGGAGGTGCGACTTCGAAGCTAAGCAGTTTCGGATCCACAGCTGCATCTGCATCCGGAGGAGTCGGATCCGCGGCAACGTCATTCGGACAGTTAGCAGGTCAGGCGTTGTCTCTGGTTGCTCTGGGGGCAGGAATTGCGCTTGCAGGCGTTGGCATTAAACAGGTTGCATCTGCGGCTGTACAGGTAACACAGGCAGGTCCGGGAGCTGGCGCAGCGATGGCATTGATGATCGCTTCGATTGCTGGATTGGCAGCAGGAGCGGCAGCATTGGGACCTGCTTTGACAGCTGGGTCTGTTGGCTTTGTAGCATTTGGAGCGGCAGTCCTTGGGGTTGGAGCTGGAGTTGATCTTGCGGCAACTGGAATCGCAAAGCTTGCAGAGCAGCTGCCGACGGTTTCTGTCTATGGGACGACTTCGGCAACAGCTGTGCTGATGCTCTCTACTTCAATGACAGCATTCGGGGCAAGCTCAGCTATTGCGGCTGCAGGCGCGCTTGCTCTGGCAACTGGGTTTACCGGGATGTCTGGGAGCATGACACTTGTATCTACTGCAAGCCTTGCATTCAATCCGGCGATCAAGAAGATGACAGAGCACTTTGACAAGCTGATTCAGCAGTTTCCGAAGATCAAAACCGGAATCACGAACCTGAAGGCGGATCTTTCGACCATGAAAACATCCTTCAGCCAGGCAAATGATGAAATCTCGAAAACAATGGATACCATGAAGAAGAAGGTCATCGACAGCATCGATGAGATGGCAAAGAAATTCAAGAATACAAAATTTGAATTCAACCATCATATCGAGATGCCGCATTTCTCGATGAGCGGGAGCTTTAACGGAAAAACAGGGGAAGTTCCGTCTGTTTCTGTTTCCTGGTATCGAAAGGCAATGGAACAGCCATTTGTTTTGAATGGGGCAACAATATTCGGGGCTATCGGTGATCATCTGCTGGGAGGTGGAGAGGCAGGAAAAGAAGTCATTATGTCGGAATCGTATCTTCGCAATCTGCTCTCAAGCGAGAACGAATATACGGCCAGAGGAGATTTCAACCAGTCTATCACGATCAATGCTCCTACAGAGCTGGATCCTAGCGAGATTGCTCGGCAGACCAGGAATGCAACACGAGAGTACATTCTTGCAATGAAGGGGGTCTGACATGGGAAACAGAGTTATCACCTGTGAGAACCAGTTCAACATCAAAGGAATATTCAGTGAAAAATCCTTTCCTTTTCTGCTTTCGGATGCAGACGGGCTGTATCAGATGGCAGCATCCGTCAATCTGTCGTCCAATACGATGAATGACGGAGCTGTTTATCACAGTTCGGCGTTGAAGAAGCGAAATATCGTGCTGACATTGTCTGATGTAGGCGATCATACCGAACATCGGGCATTTCTGAATGAACTGTTTGTTCCGAAAAGTTCTGGAGTTCTCACACTGGATGAAGGGAGTGAGCATCGGAAGATTGAGTACTATGTCGAAAGCATGAAATCAACCGGACTTGATGCTTACAGGTCCTATACCATTTCGCTGATCTGCCCGGATCCGTATTTCTATGATCTGGAAGATTCTGAGGTAACCATGTCTTCGTTCCTGCCGTCGTTCTATTTCACGCACTACTTCAAATCAGCGAAAGAAGAGTTCGGATATCGCCAGAAAGAAAAGATCCAGACGATCTACAACGAAGTTGGTATTGGCGGTACCGGAATGAAGATCGAGATCACCTGCAATGGTGACGTGAAGAATCCATCTATCACTCGTGTGGAGTCCACGCAGAGCATTACCGTCGGTACTTCAAGCAAGCCGCTGAATCTGGTGGCTGGCGATCGAGTGATCATCACGACCTATGACGCTGATAAGCAGGTTTATCTGGTGCATGAAGGGATTACTACGAAGATCAATCAGTATCTGTCCGAGGATTCCTATTTCATTCAGCTGGAGAAAGGCACAAACAGCATCGGATACAGTGCTGCTGCAGGAGTAGACAACATGATTGTTAAGATCACATATAAGATCAGGTATGCAAGCGCATGAATCTGGAAATCAGAGTTTATACGGCAGATATGCAGTTTCAGGGACTCGTGGAAAACGAGTCCTCTTTTCAATGGACCAGGAAATACTTTGAACCCGGAAAGTTTGAGCTGCACTGCCCGATTACTGACAGCAATAAGGATCTGCTGAGACGGGGAAATCTGGTATGGAAGCGGGGAGCCGTGGAGGCGGGAGTGATTGAATCTCTGACCTATCACGAAGACGCCTCCAAGGCGGAAATCACTGCCAGCGGCAGATTCCTTTCGTCGTACATGAGCAGGAGATTGATTAGGCCCTTTTATCACATTGAAAATGGCCTGGTCGAGACTGCGATCAGAGCGATCTTCAGCAATGCTGCAGCGATTCCGTTAGTGGAGCTTGGACCAGTAAGAGGATATACAGAAAAGGTAACTTTTCAGGCAACCTATAAGAATCTGCTGACATATGTAGAAAAGCTGGCGAAATACAGCGAGACCGGTTTCCGGTTTCGCCCTGACTTCGTCAATAAGAAGATCATTTTCGAACTGTACCGAGGAGTTGACCACACTGCAGGTCAGAATACAAACCAGAGGATTATCTTCTCTGACTGGTATGGNAATCTATCCAAAACGGATTATTCCGAGAATGATCAGGCATACAAGAATGTATGCTATGTCGGCGGGCAGGGGGAAGGAACGGCCAGGACGTATGTCACTGCTGGAAATGATTCTCTGACTGGCCTGGATCGCAGAGAAGTGTTTCTTTCTGCATCAGATATTCAGAATGAGAATCTGACAGACGACCAGTACAAGGCTGCTCTGATCCAGCGCGGAACCGACGAACTGAAGAAAGACAACCTGGCAGTATCAGTCAGCAGTGAAGTGGATCCGAACGGAAATTTCAAATACGGATCTGACTATGACCTTGGAGATGTAGTTACAGTCAGGAAAGATTCGTTTGGAGTATCGAAGGATCTGAGGATTACAGAGATCAATGAAATCTATGAGAACGGGATCTATAAGATCACCCCGACCTTCGGATCGCCGCTTCCTGACAGCATTGACTGGTCTGACAAGTGAGGAATTGAAATGACATTGAAGATATCAGAAATGCAGCCGGACAATGTATTCGCTCAGCTGCAGAAAGGAATCAAATGCATCGCAATTGATTTCGAGCGAGGCGAATATATCGACCTGTCCGGGCAGAACGTTAGCAATATTCAGCGGCTTACGGAAAATGAGAACGTGAAATTCTTTACGGTAGAGAGGAGTGAAAGCTGATGGCGGATCAGTATGGGCTTTTCTGGAACTCGGTTAACAATGACCGAGGATATACCGCTGATTCATTTGCTGAATGGCTGAATCACTTCTTTACGACTGGGGTTTTCTCCGGGGAGCTGCAGGTAACTGCGGTTTCTGGCATGGATATAAAAGTAGCATCCGGATATGCGAATCTGAAAGGTAAGGTTCGCTTTTTTGATTCTGCTACAACATATACCCTTGCCACAGCTGGGGCAACCTATCCGCGAATAGATACGGTCGTTGTAGAGCGAAATGACACGGATCGGAAGATCTCTATTAAGGTTGTGACCGGTACGTATAACGGCAGTAATCCATCTCCTACGGCTCCGGTCAGATCTGCAGCAATATATCAGATCGTTCTTGCACAGATCTATGTTGCAGCAGGTGCCACCAAGATCACGCAGGCGAATATCACTGATACCCGAAGCAATACTTCTATCTGCGGAATTGTTACCGGGACAGTTAAGGAAATGGATTACAGCCAGTTTGCCTCACAGTTCAACGGGTATTATTCACAGTTCAAGGCGTCGAACAAGGCTGACTTTGATGCATGGTTCAATGCCATGAAGGGACAGCTGACAACCGATGCTGCAGGTAAGCTTCAGACAGAGGTTGATACGATTAACTCGAATGTCAGCAAGCTGCAGACATCTGTGAACTCGCTGAATTCCAAGATGGCCACAACGAAAAAGAACATCACGCTCAAGGCATCGAGCTGGTCGAGCGGAACATATACGATCAGCGACAGTTTGATCACTGCTGCAAGCTATCAGGAAATCATTCCTGCAGAATCGATCACAACTGATCAGATGAATGCACTTCAGAGGGCGTCTCTTGTACAGACTGCTCAAGCAGCTGGATCAATCACGATCAAAGCGTTCGGAACTGTTCCATCAATCGATATTCCGATCATCGTTATTTTCAGAGGAGAGAAATAAATGAAACTGATTGTAAACACGCATGAGTACGAGATCAATGAAGGATCTACCTTTTCCGCTATCGGCATGACTGCAAAGACTATGGCAGAGTTCGATGCTATCTATGCAGACTTGAAAGATTGCACGCATGTAAATCTTGATGGAACCGAGCATACCAATCTCGTTCCGGAATCTGTGATGATGAATTGCAAGCTGTCTGGGGAAATCACGATGACATTTGTTCTCCGTGAAAAGACGCATGATGAGCTTGTCCAGGATCAGATCAACGAGCTGCAGAACGCTCTTGCTGAACTGGCAGGAGGTGAGATCTGATGGGATACATCTATGCAAGAATCATCCGCCGTGGAGCAAAAACACTGGAGGACGTTCCTGAAAAGTACCAGGAAGCCACGAAGGCAGCGTATTTTGAATTGTTTGGGCTGGAGCTGGAATAATGGCCAACGTCATAAATTTCGGGGGGGGTATGAACCCTTACCCTGTAGGTAGTATTTATCTTTCAGTTACCGACACAGACCCTTCAGAATTGTTCGGCGGGACTTGGGAGAGGATCAAAGGAAGGTTCCTAATCGGCGCCGGTGAGAATGATGCAAATTCAAATAACGATTGGGGAGAATATGCTTCAGGAACTATTAACTGGCCGGCTGGTGAGACAGGCGGATCACCGTGGCATCAGCTCACTCAGGCAGAGCTTCCTCAAGGTGTTGCTCTCACTAAGGAGCTATCGGCTGGAGATTGGAGCCTCGGAGTATGGAATGGTGACGATGCAAAAAGCGGTGGATATGGAGCCTATTTGCAGGGTCAATACAATTCTCCGAGCGGAGGGAATGCAGTGAATAAAATACCGCCATATCTGGCGGTTTACATGTGGAAACGAACAGCATAGGAGGATCAATGTCAACAATCATCAAAACCGGAGGCGGAGTCCCGGTTCAGGACTATGAGGCGCTGCAGGCGCAGCTTAACAGTCTGCAGAACCAATACAACAGTTTGCAGAGCGAACATAATACATTGGTTGGTGATTATGCCTATTACAGGCAGACGCATGCGCACACAAACGAAGAATACGAAGCACATGACATTGTTCGCAGCAAGACTATTGGAATTTGGTGCAGGTGGTATGGTGGAGAAAAAGGCCATCAGTTAATTGTTGATGGAAACGAAATTGGATATACAGGACAAAATGGGGATAGCAGCCGTACGGTATATTACACAGTTACAATTTAAAAGGAGGAAACCAATGCCAACAATAATTCGGTGCGGGGGGGGGTATCCCCGTGAGTGACTACGAATCTTTACAGAATGAATTCAACAATTACAAATCCAGTCATGCTCATACCAACGATGAATACAACAGCTACGGGTCAGAGCAGTACACGGCGGGAGCAAATGAAGAAAAAGTTCATTATAAAGGTATATACGTTTCTCAGGGTTATCATTATAAAAGTTATTATTCTTCAGTTCTGGATTCTGGGCACTCTTCTGCGACCATCGCTTATGCAGTCAGGAGTGGTACGGGAACAGGCACAGCTGAACTTCAGGGATCCACCGATGGCTCTACATGGAAAAATCTTGAAACCTGCTCTGGTGACAATGCGATCTATGGAATAAAAACATATAGCTATAGATATTATCGGGTTTCCTTTCAAGACTGGTACGACGGAAGCAAAAGCGGTGCAGTAATAGCCACAGTTTCCGGGAACTAAATGGAGGATTCATGACAGACAGCCAGGAGTTTGCGTATCTAATTGCATTATAAACTCACTAGACAGTGAGCTTTTTATTATGGAGGTAGAAAATGACACCAGCAGAATTTCATTCCCGGTATCAGGGCTGGGGGGAAGATATCGATGGCGTGGCAGGAGTTCAGTGCGTTGATCTGGCAAAAGAGTTTTTCCGGATAGTAGGAGTCCCGAACTACTCCGAACCGATCGGTGGCGATGGCTACGCTGACAACATCTGGTACAACCGCCAGAAATGGGCAAAGTGGTTTGACTTTATCAAGCCTGGCCATTTCCAGGACGGGGACATGGTACTATTCCCTCACGCAAAGCGAGGGGGCAAGACACACAAGAGTAGTCACGTCTGCTTTTTTTATTCCCCGGATATCGAGTTCGGTACTAACCAGAGCATATCCAGGAGAGCATGCGACAAGAGAACAAACTATTCCGATGCACTAGGTGCGTTACGGTGGAAAGGATGGGAGAAAATGGAACTGAAAGACGGATACCAGGAGATTACGATCTCCGGTGTCAAAGTCACGGCATACAAATCAGATAAGAAGGTCGGGCTGATCAATGCTGGCGGTCTGAAGCGATTGGATCAGATCGACATGGACGGCATCTTGATCTATGAGAGATCCGGCAACGATCTATTTGACGCTGCAGGTACAGTCTACGGACCACGGATCTGCCTGAATGGCAAGGTTGATGAACCGGAAGACAGCAAGAACTATCTATATTACGCGATCCTGAAAGACGGATCGCTTTCTTTTGGAGACTGGGATGGCAAGTACAAAGACCCGGCAGCATATCAGTGCATGTTCAGCCCGAAGGCAATCTACGCGGTCGGAAAGACTCCGAAGTACGCCCCGCAGTATGGAATCCGCGCACTAAGCGAATCAGTATGGCAGGCCTACGTTGCGCACCTGGCAGATGGATCATTTGTTAAGGGAGTCTCCAAAGGGCCGCTGAAAGCCGCTGCTCTCTGGGCGGGACTGCAGGCATACGGAGCAGACAGCCTGGCCATCATGGATGGAGGGTCCGGAGGGATCGGATCAGCACAGCAGAGATACTGGGATGGATCGAAAGCGGTAGACGCACAGACATCAGGAAGAGCTGTTGGGGATATCATCGTGTTCTATGAGCCTGCATCTGAGACCGAGAAACCAGATGATTCGAGCGAATCTGCGAAGGACGACTATCAGTCCATGTACCAGGAAAAATGCGCAGAACTAGCCACTCTGCAGGCAAAATACGAAGCCCTGCAGCAGACCAATCAGGAGAATCTGCAGACCGCAACCGATTTGAAGAAGAAATACGAGGAAGCGATCAATGAAGCCCTCGACATTCTCAAGGGCGTAACAGCTGGATGAGGATTTTAGGCGAGGATCCAGAACTGCGGCAGCAGCTGATGGGAGTGCTCATGGTAGCCGCCGCTGCGCCCGGATTCTGGGAATTTATCCGCTGGGTGTGCTCTGCTGCATATACTGCGCTGACCGGTAAACGACAGATCACGAACAAAGACCTGTCTGATCGGATGGATCAAGCGGATCGGCGAAGCGCCAAAATGCAGGACGACATCACAGCGATGGCGGAAGCGTTCAGGGCACACCATGACGAAAACCTGGAAGAGCGTGCAAAAAACAATAGATCTAAGATCCTCCGCTTTGACGATGAGCTCCGTATAGGCATCCGGCACAGTTATGAATATTTCGAGGACATCTTACGTACAGTCAAAGAGTACGAAGATTATTGTGAAGCGCATCCGAAGTTCAAGAACCGCCAGGCTGAATCCGCAATCAGTCACATTCAAAGCGCCTACGACAAAGCGCACGAAGAGAACTCGTTCATTTAAGGAGGAGACAATGAAACTACCGAATAATGTTTATGACGTATTGAAATGGGCTTGCCTGATCGCAGTGCCAGCAGTCATCACGCTGATCAGCACGCTGGGAACGATCTACGGCCATGACACGACTATCATCACTGCTACCATCGGAGCCGTGGCCACATTCGTTGGCGCTCTGATCGGTATCAGCAACAGCAATTTCTACAACGATAGCAGCGACTCTGGCGACGAAAACTGAAAGGGGGCGATCACATGTTCCGTGTAACTACGCCGGAAATCACGATTGCTCTGAAAAACTCTGACATTGATCTGTCTGCCGCGCAGCAGATTGAAGTGACGATCAAGCAGCGGAATCTGACCATTACCAAGATCAAGGAAAATCTATCTGTGAACAGCGAGCTAAGAACGGTATCGTTCACGCTGACTCAGGAGGAGACACAGAAGCTCTCTGTCGGTACTGCCAGCATTCAGATGCGAGTGAAAACGGAAGGCGGACAGGTTCTGACGCACATGCCGATCCCGTGCGAGGTGAACCAGTCACTGAGTGAGGCAATCCTATGACAGACAATGTGCTGGATGTGACGCTGGAAGAGGGCGGAGGAACACTCTCTGTTTCGCTGGAAGAAGGCGGTGGAACCAAGGATTACAGGTACCTCGCCAACAAGCCTATGATCAACTCCGTCGAGCTGATCGGAGATAAGACGGCGGAAGATCTGATGCTCCAGGGCACAATGGAAGCAATCGCAGAACACGACATTGACATTTTAATGTATGGAGGGAATTAACATAAAATTATGGCTGCTAAAAAGTATTTGGACGACACAACCCTATCGTATTTCTGGGGACGTCTGAAAACGTATTTCGTGCATCAGGAAACAGGCAAGGGTCTGTCTGCAAACGATCTGACCGATGCCCTGAAGAAGAGCTATGACGGAGCTGTTACAAACGTCAACAACCTGGTCTCTGGTGGAGCAGAGGCAAACAAAATCAACACGATTGCAGTAAACGGTACGGTCGTGAACCCTGACACCAGCAAGAAGGTATCCATCACGGTTCCGACGAACGTATCTCAGCTGTCGAATGATAGCTCATACCAGACGGCATCCCAGGTGTCTACGGCCATCGCAACAGCGGTCGGGAAAATCACTGGGATCTCATTCAGTATCGTTGAGTCACTGCCTACAACGGGGCAGAATGGCGTAATCTACCTGATTTCACATTCTCACTCCGACTCTGGCGACTCCTACGATGAGTACGCATGGATCGCGAGCGCATCGAAATACGAGAAATTGGGCAACACCGATGTGGATCTGAGCGGGTATCTGAAGATTTCGGACATGTCTGCAATTACGACTGCAGAAATTGACGCGATGATCGGATGATGGGTGTGAGCTATGGCTAACACCTTTTTAAATAAAGACGGTCTGTCTCACCTGGTCAGTAAGCTCAAGACCTATATCGCAAGCCAGATTTCAGCCCATACGTCCAACAAGAGCAATCCGCATGGGGTGACGAAATCGCAGGTAGGCCTGGGAAGTGTTACGAACATTGACCAGTCCAAGGCAATCAAGAGCATTACCAGGAGCGGGACTACGTTCACAGCCACGGCGCTGGATGGAACCCAAACCACATTCGACCAGCAGGACAGCAACACAACATACGGGAACATGAAAGGTGCTTCTACTAGTGCCGCGGGATCAGCAGGACTTGCGCCTGCTCCTGCTGCCGGTGCTGCTAATAGATATCTCCGCAGCGACGGCACCTGGGCTGTACCGCCGGATAGCAACACAACATACGGAGTAGCATCATCCAGTTCTAACGGACTAATGAGTGCAGGTGATAAAGCGAAACTGGATGGGATTGCTGCAGGAGCTAACAAGTACACTCATCCTGCATACACTGCTAAATCGAGTGGTCTGTACAAAGTAACCGTCGATGGAACTGGGCATGTAAGTGCTGCAACAGCTGTAACAAAGGCTGATATTACTGCATTGGGTATTCCAGGACAGGATACTAATACTACGTACTCTGACGCGACGACAAGCGCGCACGGTCTGATGACTGCGGCTGATAAATCAAAACTTAACGGAATAGCGAGCGGAGCAACAAAAAATATCTCGACTGTCAAATCCTTCACACTTTCTGCCTCCAGCTGGTCTTCCGGAGCTTACACCATATCCGACAGTCTGATCACGGCATCCAGTAACCAGGAAGTCCTTCCGGCCACCACCATCACAGCAGCACAGTACAATGCACTAAGTAAAGCGCAGATCATCGATGGCGGGCAGTCAGCAGGTAAGTTGACATTGAAAGCCCTGGGTACTGTTCCGACGATTGATATCCCGATAAGGGTTATTTTCAGAGGCACAATCTGAGAGGGGGTGATCCATAATCTATGGACGTTTTCATCTATGAAGACGGTCCATTTGAGCATCACTGCCCCGACGTACCGGAGAAAGACCGGGACCGGGCCGTCACGCCCGATCGTGACAATCGTAACTATTTGTGTGAACAAAGCATTCGACATCTAATTAATTCGGACAGCCGCTCGGATATCTCTGAGCGGTTTTTTTATTTTGGACGCGTAAAGGTGGCTAAAAGTTGACCAAAAGTTGACCAGGGTATTAAAAAACCGCATTGTTATGCGGTTTTTTAACGAATGGAGCAGATGAGCGGAATTGAACCGCCGTGTCCACCTTGGCAAGGTGGCGTTCTACCATTGAACTACATCTGCACTAGAATGGCGGTTCGGACGAGGATTGAACTCGCGATCTCCTCCGTGACAGGGAGGCATGTTAGCCACTACACCACCGAACCACTTGAATGGCGAAGAAGGAGGGATTTGAACCCTCGCGCCGGGAACCCCGACCTATGCCCTTAGCAGGGGCACCTCTTCGACCTCTTGAGTACTTCTTCAGTCTGCCAAGTGTGCTTCTGTCTTCACAGTGCCTACATAATATACCATGGGCAAATGGAGGAGTCAACCGGAAATTTTTCATAAATTTCCGGCTGACAGACACCATCAGATTCCGTCAGAAAACAGGAGAATCACCTGGCGGTTCGCTCATTCTTGATCCAGCTGAACTGCGGTTTCCAGAGCTACCTTCATCATCTGGGTGAATGAGTTCTGGCGTTCTTCGGCAGTAGTTTCTGCGTGGGTGACAAGGCTGTCGGAAATCGTCAGCAGGCATGCGGCGTTCTTGCCGAGAACCTTGGCATTGTGGAACAGTGCGAAGCTTTCCATTTCAGCACATAAGCAGTGCTTCTCACGGATGATCTTGTTCTCATCGACTGCGCCTGGCTCAGCATAGAAGACATCGCCGCTATGAATCGTTCCTTCATGCAGAGGGATACCAAGCTTTGCGGCTGCAGCGCGGATCGTATCATTCAGCTTCTCAGAAGGATACTGAGTGTCGTCAGGGTCGCCGGACTGACACAGTGCAAAAGTGGATTCAGAATAGCTTCCGGTTGCCAGAACGACATCGAACAGGTTCAGATCTGCGGTATAAGCACCGGCAGAACCGATCCGGATGATGTTCTCGACCTCATAGAACTTGTACAGTTCATAGGAATAGATGCCGATGCTCGGCATGCCCATGCCGCTGGCCATGACAGATACCGGTTTTCCTTCATAGGTGCCGGTATAAGCAAGAATGTTGCGGACAGAGCTTACAAGTTTCGGATTTTCCAGAAAATGTTCAGCGATGAATTTTGCCCGGAGCGGGTCGCCAGGCATCAGAACAGTCTTGGCAAAATCGCCTTTTTCTGCATTGTTATGTGGTGTTGACATGATTCAGATCACTCTCTTTCTTCTAAGGGAATTATAGCAGACCATCTTGAAAAGGGAACCCTCAGGCGTTCTTCCGGGAGTGCTTCTTCGAATCAGAGATGAAAATTCCGAGCGTCACCAGAATGATTGCAAGCATGGTGGAGAGCGTGAAGGCTTCCTCTCCTTCCTTCAGGAAAACCGCCGAAAGCAGAACCCCGAGCACCGGATTCATGAAGCCGAGAATCGAGATGCGGCTGACATCGTTATAGCGTAACAGGATCGACCAGAGCGTATAGGCACCGGCCGAGATGAACGCCATGTATGCAAGCAGGATCCAGGCAGAGAAGGAAACCGGATGCAGATGACCGCCGGAGATCAGACCGATGAGAATCATCACAGCACCACCGAGCAGAAACTGCCAGCCGCTGAGAATGGCAGGATCTTCTTTCTGACCATAGCGCTTGATCAGGTTGCCGGCTATGGATGAACTGATGGCAGCGATGACCATCGCTCCTTCTCCATCCAGACGCAATCCGCCAGTGAAGGCACTCTGATCGGCGATCACGCACATGACGCCGGCAAAGCCGATCAGGCTGCCGACCACTTTTCTGACCGTGAGTTTTTCGAAGCGGAACACGAAGGCAGAGAGGAAGATCGTGAAGAAGGTACCGGAGGCATTGATGATGGATCCGCGCACGCCGGAAGTATGAGCGAGACCCATGTAGAAGAAGATATACTGACCGATCGTCTGGAAGCACATGAGCTTCAGAACCATCGGCCAGTTTCCTTTCTTCGGAAGCGAAAAGGAGTGATTGCGGATGCTTTCATAGAGGACGACCATCCACCCGGCCAGGAAAAAACGAAGCCCGGCAAAGAGAATCCGGGAAGGCGTATCGTCAGCACCGATCTGAAAAAGGCTGTAGCCGATCTTGATGCATGGCGAAGCAGATCCCCATAGAAAGCAGGCCGCAAAGGCTGCTAAGAAAACAATGGATCTTCTGGTCCAGAATGGTTCCTGCATATTCTGTCTCCTTATTCTTCTGAAAAAGAAGCGAAGCTCAGCGCTTCGCTCCCTTGGCACTGTTCTCGCTGTAAGTCGAGAGCAGGTTGGTATCATACGAGAAAATCATGCGGGATCTGCGGCGTTCGCGGTCCAGCGCAAGCTGAACGAGCCGATCCATGAGATCCGGGAATTTCAGACCCGATTCTTCCCAGAGATAGAAAGACAGAGAGCCCGGAATGGTGTTGATTTCGTTGACATAGACGGTATTGGTCTCAGCATCCATCATGAAATCGATTCTGCAGACACCGGAAGAACCGAGCACTCGGAAGGTTTCCAGCGCATAGTTCTTAATGAGCTCCGTGACGCCGTCTGGAAGTTCTGCCGGAACTTTGCGGGAGGTGTTTGCCATGCCTTTGGATCCCTTGGCGCCTTTGGCACCCTTAGAGCCTCCTTGGTATTTATCTTTGTAATCCAGCAGTTCATCATCGGAAGAATGGAATACTTCTTCGAGAACTGATGCTTCGGCGTGGAATGAGTCTCCGAGCACGGAGCAGTTGACTTCCCGCATCGGCTTCACGACTTTTTCGGTGATGACCTTGAGATCATACTGAGCAGCGTTCTCGAAGCACTTCAGGTATTCTTCATCGTTATGAGCAATCGAGATGCCGACGGAAGAACCGGTACAGGCCGGCTTCAGAATGACCGGATAGATCAGTTTATGAACCTGATCCAGGATAGAATCCTTCTTTGTTTCCAGTTCGCTGCCATAGCACCAGAACCATTTTGTGATCGGCAGTCCTGCTCCGGAGAGAATATATTTCTGATGAACCTTGTCCTGGCCGACCGCCGCGGCGATCAGATCGCAGCCTGCATAAGGAAGCTTGAGCATCTCAAACAGTCCCTGGATCGTCCCGTCTTCGCCATTGGTGCCATGCATGACCGGAATTGCCACATCGATCGTGCCGAGATCTTTCTTTCCGAAAAGGCCGCTCTTCACCGGCTGGATCACAACCTGACTGCCGATGCTGGCCAGCGTGACCTGCGTGCACATCTTCTTCACTTCATCAAGATCGCGGAAATTTCTCATATCCCGCAGGGCATCTCCGGCATAGAGCTTGCGGTCTTTTGCGACATAGATCGGAATTACTTCATATTTATCCGGATTCAGAGCCTCCATGGCCTGATGTCCGCTGATGATGGAAACCTCATGTTCCACAGATTCCCCGCCGAAGAAAACGGCTGTTCTCAGTTTCATATCTTTCCCTCCTAGGAATTTGCTTCCTCATTATACTCAGTTTCCTGCTTCGAAACGACAGAAAGCGGCAATTGCAGAGAGACATTCGCAGGGCGTATGCTATCATACCCACGAGGGAGGATCTGGTATGAAGAAAGCACTTGTGCTGGCTGGCGGCGGTACCCGGGGCTCTTATCAGAACGGGGCAGTGCGAGCCCTTCGGAGAATCGGACAGGACGACTGGAATCTGGTGACCGGAACTTCGATCGGCGCCCTGAATGCAGCCTTGATCGTTCAGAAGGATTACAAAGCAATGGACACCATGTGGCATAATCTGAAGCAGGAACAGATTATCAATGGTTCCTTTTCCGTTGATATGGATCTGCAGGACATGATCAATGACCGGGCACAGATCATGAACTTCGCAAAAGATTTTCTGAAAGACAAGGGAGCAGATATCTCTCCGCTGATTGCGTATATCAGAAAGCTTTATCAGCCCGAGAAGTTCTTTGCAAGTCATATAGACTTCGGCTGCGTGGTGTGCAGGCACCGGACCAAGGAACCGGTATATGTGAATAAGGAAATGATGAAAGAAGACGGGGTGGACTGGCTGATTTCCACTGCCAGTGCCTATCCGGCCTTCCCGGTTCATAAGTTCAAGGGAAAAGAATATATCGATGGCGGATATTTTGACAACCTGCCGATTGATGAAGCATTGCAGATGGGAGCCGATGAGGTGATCGCACTCGATCTCAACAGCGAACCACAGCATCCGTGCTACATGGATCGCTCGCATATCACGTATATCTTCCCGAAAGTAGAAACCGGCAGCTTCCTGTCGTTTGATCCGAAGGTGATCGGGCAGCTGGAAGCCCTCGGATATTATGATACGATGAAGGCATTCCACGTCTTTGACGGCGTGAAGTATACGTTTGAACTGACCAAGCTTCCTGACTGGTTTGCCCGGTTCCAGAGAGATCTTCTGATTCTGGAAGCGAAGATCAAGCTTGCCGGGAATCTCAATGAGCGCTTCCGCAGCAGCCAGGTAGTCACGGACCGCCTGCTTGCCCAGCAGCATGCCCGGGTGCTTACAGACAAGGCGATGTTTTACGGTTTTCTCGACAACCTGATGGACTTTGCCGAAGCAGATCCGACCAGGGTGTATACGTATAAAGAGGGCAGAGACCTGATTCTGGCAAAGTTCGCGGATGCGGCGAAGGAAGATTATCCTTCGGCGCCTTCGCTGGCTCCGGATAAGCTGCTTGCCTATATGAAGAGTCTTAATATGGCGGGAGTCACGGCCAAGATGGTGCATACGATTCTGTACCCGGACCAGGAATTCCTGAGCGAGAATATGAAGCTTACGGTATATCCGTTTGAATATGCGCTGGCATTGTTCGTGAAATACCTGATGCTGGAACTGAAACAGGAGTGATTATGGAGCGGATCGCACAGTTTGAAAAAGTAAGTCTCAGCCAGTTCCTTGAGGACTGGCACGAGTTTTCCCCGGAAACCGGAAGCGCAGAAGCAGAGAAGATCTATGAATCGATCCAGCTGCCAAGGCGTGCAACAAAAGGATCGGCCGGCTATGACTTCCGTGCACCGGTCGCCTTTGAACTTGCGCCGGGGGCCGAGATCCGTATTCCGACCGGAATCCGTGCTAAAATGGATCCTGGATATGTGCTGATGCTGTTTCCGCGCAGCAGTCTCGGGTTCCGCTATCGTCTGCAGCTGAATAATACCGTCGGCATCATTGACAGCGATTATTATTCTGCCCGGAATGAGGGTCATATCTGGTGCAAGCTGACGAACGATACGCATGAAGGGAAGACCGTCAGCTTTTCGGCCGGAGATGGAATGGTGCAGGGAATCTTCCTGCCGTTCGGCATCACGCTTGATGACGAAGCAGAAGGAGAACGCGTCGGCGGGTTCGGCAGCACAGATCATTAGAAAGATTTGCTATGACAGAACAAGAACAGATTCAGAGTTATTTTGAAACCGAGCCGATTCCGGAACATATCCGGGAACGCATGGAAGAATGCCGCCGGAAACATATGACCGTTCCGTCGGAACGTCTCATCAAGCGTCCTTCCCAGATTGAAGGCATCCGGGAAAGCTCGAAGATCAATACCGGTGTCCTGGACGAAGTTGCTGCGAAGATCCATGAGGGCATGAGCACCCAGGAAATCGATGACATCGTCGTCGAATACACGCACAGCCATGGTGCCATCTGTGCTCCTTACCACTTCGAGGGCTACCCGAAGAGTGTGTGCACGAGCATCAATGATGAAGTCTGCCATGGAATTCCGGCAAGACACCGGAAGTTAAGAGATGGGGACATCATCAATGTCGATGTCTCGACAATCTACAAAGGCTATTACTCCGATGCCAGCCGGATGTTCATGATTGGCGAAGTGAGCGAAGAGCGGCGCAGGCTCGTCGAAGAGACGAAGAAGTGTCTCGATATCGGCGCTGCTGCCGCAAAGCCATGGGGCACGGTCGGCGATATCGGCTACGCGATCTCGAAGTATGCTCATTCCAAGGGCTACAGCGTCGTGCGCGAGCTGGGCGGACATGGCGTCGGCATCGAATTCCATGAAGATCCGTTCGTATCGCATGTCGGCAAGGCTCATACCGGCATGGTGCTCGTACCGGGCATGATCTTCACGATCGAACCGATGATCAATGCCGGCCGGGCAGGCGTCACGATTGATCCGTATAATGAATGGACGATTTATACGGAAGACGGCAAAGACAGTGCCCAGTGGGAACATACGTTCCTGATGACAGAAAACGGAGTTGAGATTCTGACCTACTGATGATTCTGAAGAAGGTGATTGCATGGAACAGAATCAGGAATTGCTGAAGAAGCGCAGAAGAACCTTTCATTATCGGAAAGAACAGATTTCCGATGCCCAGCTTCATGATCTGGAAGCTTATGGAATCAGCGTTCAGAGCGAAGAACAGCCATGGTTCTTCGCAGTGATTCAGAATCAGGAGATTCTGAATCGCATGGCAGAGATGACGGGTCTGGATGATCCGTTCTACGGAGCGCCGACGCTGATTGCCGCATTTGCGAAAGACAATGCGGTCAGTGCTGTGGTGGATACTGCATTTGCCCTTTCCTCGATGATGAATGCGGCCGTGAATGAAGGACTCGGGACCTGCATGATCGGCAGTCTGAAAGACCTGCTCAATCATCCGGAACACATGGATCTGAGAAATCTGTGCAGAGTTCCGGATGGCTATACGTGCATCGGCTCGATTGCGATCGGCTTCCCCGATGAGGAAGAAGACCTGCCTGACCATCAGAATACCGACGTATTTTCTTATATCAGATAACTAAGGAGTTCTATGAATCCGACAATCTATGTGACCGGGCACCGGCATCCGGATACCGACAGCATCTGTGCAGCCATCACGTATGCAGATCTTCTGAACCGCTGCAAAGAACCTGCACAGGCATGCCGCCAGGGACCTCTCAATGAAGAGACCAAGTTCGTTCTGAAACGATTTCACCAGGAAAATCCGCTTCTTCTGACGGATGCCAGAACGATGGTGAAGGATATCGATATCGACCAGCCTGCCATCATCTCCCGCCATGCGACAGTTCATCATGCATGGCACGTGATGCTGCAGACCCAGAACCGGTCGCTGTTTGTGACGGATGATGACGGCAAGCTGTGCGGCATCTGCACGACTTCCAATCTTTCTTATGTCCGTCTCAAGCCGGAAGGGGATCTGAACCAGCTGATGTCTACCGCAAAGCTGGAAGACATCGCCCGCACGATTGCCGGAACGATCGTATATCGGCCAGAGGACTTCCATTCGACCGGAATTGTGCATGTGATCACGCTCGATGAGAATGAAGCCCGCATGTTCAATCTCAATGGCGGCATCGCAATTCTGAGCTCCGATCCTGCCAAGCAGAAGATGGTCATCGATGCCGGCTCCAGGTGCCTGATTCTGACTTGCGGTCATAAAGCGGGCAGCGAGGTCATCGCAGATGCCGCTGCCCATCATTGCGCCGTGATTGAAACTGATCACGATACCATGCATGTCGCCCGCATCGTGACCGAATCCTATGCGGTGGAGAATGTGATGACCACGGACCTCGTGACCTTCAGAGAAGATGAATTCGTCGATGATGTCGCTGCCAAGATGACGAAGACCCGTGTACGCTCCTATCCGGTTCTTGATCATGAAGGCAATATTGTCGGTGCGATTTCCAGATTCCATACCGTGAATTATCCGCACCGCCGCTTCGTGCTCGTCGACCACAGTGCCACGAATCAGTCGATCGGACATGTAGAAGAAGCCCGCATCGAAGCAATTATCGATCATCATCATATCGGCGATATCCAGACCGACTATCCGATCATGTATCGCAATGTCCGCTGCGGCTGCACGTGCACGATCATCTCGACGCTGTATCAGGAAAACGGTCTGCTGCCGGATGCGGATATGAGCGGACTATTGCTGTCGGCAATTCTCAGCGATACGCTGAACTTCAAGTCGGCAACGACGACGAAGCAGGACCGTGTGGCAGCAGAATGGCTGGCAAGAAGAGCTGGCATCGACAATATTGATGCCTATGCAAGAGAGATGCTCGGCGCATCGGTAGCGCTGAAGGATTCCACGCCGCATGAGATTCTGAACCGTGACCTCAAGAGCTATGCGATCGGTTCCTACAAGTTCGCAATCGGTCAGACCAACTACAGCCATATGGAAGACGTGCAGAAGATCCTGCCGGAATTCAAGGCAAACCTGGAGAAAGAACAGGAAGCTGACAAGCTGGATCTATTGGTCATGCTGTTTACCGATGTGATGGGAGAAGGATCCCTGTTTGTCTACTACGGACCACTCTCCTATGTCATCTCTGATCTCATCGAGACGAAGTTTGATGATCATTCCGGATTBGATCCGCATATCATCTCCCGCAAGCAGCAGCTGATCCCGAAGCTTTCGGAAGTGCTCAAATCAATCTGATAACGGCTTTCCTGTGATGGACAGGAGAGCTTTTTTTTTTTTTTTTTTTTTTTTCTCTCTGAAATTACGGAATATATCTTGGCACGATATATTGTAAATACATCGAGACTCGATATAACAAGAGAAACGCAATGGATGAAAAACTGAAAAAGAGCTATGTGCCGATGACGGAGACTGCCTTCTATATTCTGCTCTCCCTGCAAAAGGAGAGGCATGGATACGGAATCTCCCAGAGGATCCGGAAACTGACCAGGGACCATGTACGGAACTTTGCCGAAGATGGAGAAAGACAGCCTCATCGTTCCGCTGCTGATCCTGTTTGCGTTCACGCAGAAATGGTTCATTAACAGCATCGGCGGAGAAACCGGATTCAAGGGCTGAATTTCATTCAGCTCCGATCCGGTTAGCTGTATACTTTCCGTATGATGAATTTCTGAAAGGAGAATGCAGCGATGGATTATCCGAAGACTGTACTGCATCTGCATCTTGATGGTGCGATGCCAGCCCGCCTGTTTGCAAAGTGGAGCCGGGAAGACGGCATGATTCCGGAAGAAATGAGCGATGGGGCATGGATCAGTGCGCATCAGCTGAAAGAATCTATGAGTCTGGCAGAAGCACTGGCGAACTTTGATATTCTGCTTGCGCTTCTGAACCGAGAAGAAAGACTGTCTGAATGCACGGAAGAACTGCTTGAGGATCTGTATCAGGAGGGAGTCAGGGTTGCAGAAATCCGCTTTTCTCCGCAGTCTCATCATCCGCTTTCGATGGAAGCGGCGGTGCAGGCAGTGATTGCCGGACAGAAGAAAGCCGTTTCGAGACACCCGGATCTCTGTGCAGGCATTCTGCTCTGCATGATGCATGGCACTGACAATGAAGCAGAGAACCGGAACACGGTTCTGCTGGCTGGAAAGTATCTGAAGGAAGGCGTTGTCGGCATCGACTTAGCTGGCAATGAAACAGGCAATCCGCTGTCTGACTATGAATCCTGCTTCATTCTGGCCAAGGAGAACGGAATTCCGTTCACGATTCATGCCGGGGAAAGCGGGCCTGCATCCAATGTGCAGTATGCGATTGATCTTGGCGCAAAGCGGATCGGCCATGGCGTCAAGAGCATCTCCGACGAGAATGTCGTGAAGAATCTGGTTTCCCATGGCGTGACGCTGGAAGTATGTCCGACGAGCAATATCTATGCGTCTTCGTTTCCTTCTCTGAAAGAGCATCCGGTCCGGAAGCTCTATGATGCAGGCGTGAAGCTGAATCTCAATACGGATGATCCGTTCTTGATGAATCTGACGCTGGAGCAGGAATATCAGAACATGAGAGAGGTATTCCAATTCACCGAGAAAGAGCTGATTCTGACGAATCTGTACGGGGCAGAGGCGTCGTTTTGCAAGGGCAGCGAGAAGGTTGCTGAGCAGTTAAGAAGCATCCTTGCAAATATGAAATAGAAAACGGCAGGATCACTGCCGCTTCAATGCTTCGATGAGACTGAGATAATCGTCTGGCAGCGGTGCCGTGACGGTGATCTCTTTTTCTTTCTGGGGATGGAGGAACGTGATGGACTCCGCATGCAGCATCGCTGCTTGTTCTTCCAATAGATTGCATGGTTCTCCATACAGGGTATCGCCAAGCAGAGGATGGCCGAGATAAGCAGAATGAACCCGGATCTGATGGGTTCTGCCGGTATCGATGCGATAACGCACTTCTGAGGTGTCTTTGAAAGTCTGCAGACATTCATAATGCGTCAAGGCATGCTTGGAATCGATGTCCGTGACTGCCATCCGCCGGAAATTGTCCGGGTCTCTGCCGATCGGAGCGTCGATGATTCCGGACGGGTCCATGATGCCCTGTACGAGGGCAGTATAGGTTTTCTTCGGCCGGAATGGCCCTTCATTGACGGAAAGAAGGGCAGCGATGTGCTTGTTCTTTCCGACCAGGATGCAGCCGCTGGTCGTGCGGTCGATGCGGTGGATCAGATAGAACTTCTGATATCTGGCAAGCAGGGCATTGTGAAGGGTTCCGGTCCAGTTGCCCGGAGCTGGCGCAACGGTCATGAAGCGGGGCTTGTTCACGACGAGGATCTGATCGTCTTCATAGAGGATGTCCAGCGGAATGTCTTCCGGGAGACTTTTTTCCGGCCGCTGATCTGGAATGGAGACATCAAGCTCATCACCAGGATGGATGATCGTGTCTTTCACGAGCAGATGATGATTCACGCCAGCCAGATGGTATTTCAGCACAGTTCTGGTATCGGAGTCTGAAAGGCCGAGGGTCTTCTGCACATAGGAAAGGGCATTCTGTTCCCGGATCTCTGATTCTGCAGTCCATTGTCTCTGTTCCAGCATGTTTCTGATTCTCCTGTCCGGTTTTATCTTAACAGCGTAGAATGGAGAACGGAGAAAAAATCACTATGGAAAAACAGTCATATCAGGCACTTGTGGAAGCAGAGCTGCCGATTCACGGAACATTCTGGACGGTCGAAGCGGTTGCGCAGGATGGCGTGCATCTCAGCGCCCGGGGAAAGAAGGAATGCATGCCGCTGGAAACATTCATGAAGGAGGCCGGACTGAAGAACGAAGACTTCGATCCGGCAACCATTGCGGCATCTGCGGAAAGCCGCATGCCTCATCCGGAGCAGGAAGTTGCTTCTCTGGATGGCGTGAAGCAGTTTGAGATCTACCGGACGGATTCCGTCTATGAGCGGAAAAGTCCGCTCGATTTTCCTTCGTATCCGGAAATCCGGATCGACCGGAATTTCGATCTGCATCAGCTGGATCACTTCGTCGTGCTGGATACGGAGGCGACCGGTCTTTCTGCGTATGAGGACCGGCTGATTCAGCTGTCGGCAATCCGCTACGTGAACGGCAGACCGGAAGAGTCCTACAATACGTATCTGAATCCGCATAAAGAGATGACGGACGGGGCGGTATCTGTCACGAATATCCGCAGCGAGTTTCTCGAAGATGCACCGGACTTCTCCGAGATCGCAGACAGCTTCCGGGAATTCGTCGGTTCTGATCCTTTAGTCGGCTACTATATCCTGTTTGATCTGCGGATGCTGTGGTGCGCCGGGATGGATCTCATCAGCGGCCATACGATCTATGATGCGCAATGGTATGTATTCCGCCGGATCCCGAAGGGATTCCTGACGGATCGCAAGCTCGGCACGGTTGCGAAGTATCTGAATGTGGACTTTCCGGCTCATAATTCGCTCGGAGATTCCTATGCGACCGGAGAGATCTTTCTGAAGACTGTCCGGGAAATGACAGAAGGATGAAACTGTATTCAGAAAATGATTCTTTTATTTCATAAGCGATTGACGCTTTTTTCATTGCTGGATAAAATAATGGAGCAGCTGCTTTCTGACCGTAATGATCATCCTGATTCTGCCGCGTGATGTGTTCGTGCGGCTTTTTTTGACTGGGCGGAAGGGAGAGAACAACATGGAGCAGTATCACTCAGGGCTGGAACCTTGCTGTATGGAACACGATGCGTGCGGCATCGGCACCATCGTGAACATTGATGGACATAAGAACTATGCCGTTCTGGATGATGCTCTGAAGATCGTGGAACGCCTCGATCACAGAGCAGGCAGAGATGCGACCGGAAAGGTCGGCGACGGCGTCGGAATTCTTCTGCAGGTATCGCATTCATTCTTTTCAAAAGCAGCGAAGAAATGCGGAATTGAGCTGAAGGGAGAAGGCGACTACGGGGTCGGCATGTTCTTCTTCCCGCAGGATGAACTCAATCGGACCTTTTCGATCCGTACGTTTGAAGTCATTGCGAGAAAGAACGGGCTGAAGGTGCTCGGCTGGAGAAATGTCCCGGTTCATCCGGAAATACTCGGCGAACCTGCAGCTAAGTGCATGCCATGCATCATGCAGTGCTTCATCGAGCGGCCGGATGGCATTTCCAAAGGGCTTCCGTTTGACCGCAGGCTGTATGTGACCCGCCGGGAATTCGAGCAGGGCAGCGAAAATACGTATGTCTGCTCATTGTCGTCCAGGACGATTGTCTACAAAGGAATGTTCCTGGTCATGCAGCTGAGAAAGTTCTATGAAGACCTGCAGGACGAGGATTATCAGACGGCAATTGCCATCGTGCATTCACGGTTCTCGACAAATACGTCGCCGAGCTGGCAGCGGGCGCATCCGTACCGGATGATTGCCCATAATGGCGAGATCAATACGATCCGCGGCAATGCGGACCGTATGCTGGCCCGGGAAGAGACCATGACTTCTTCCGTGCTGGAGCCGGATCTTGGCAAGATATACCCGGTTGTCAATGCCAGCGGTTCTGATTCGGCGATGGTGGATAATACGCTCGAATTCTTCTGCATGAACGGCATGCCGCTGGCCAAGGCGATGATGCTGATGATTCCGGAATCCTGGCGCTATGAACAGGGAATCAGCCAGGCCGGAAAGGATTTCTATCATTACTATGCAACGATGATGGAGCCGTGGGATGGCCCGGCTGCCGTGCTGTTCACGGATGGCGAGGTGTGCGGAGCAACTCTGGACCGCAATGGCCTGAGACCTTCCAGATACTATGTGACCAGAGATGGCAGACTGATTCTGTCTTCCGAAGTCGGCGTGCTCGATATTCCGGAAGATCAGATCATCACGAAGAGCCGTCTGATGCCTGGCAGAATCCTTCTGGTGGATACGAAGCAGAAGCGCATCATCTCCGATGAAGAGCTCAAGGCATCCTGTGCATCTGAAGCTCCTTACGGAGAATGGCTCAGCCGGAATCTCCTGTATCTGAAAGATCTGAAGATCCCTGCACATAAGCCGCCGGTGAATACTCAGGATATGCGCGATCACCTGTATCAGGTGTTCGGCTATTCCTATGAAGACGTCAAGGACGAGATTCTGCCGATGGCCCGGAATACGATTGAGCCGACTGCTTCGATGGGAAGGGATATTCCGCTTGCCCTCATGCATTCGAGAAGAACCTCGATCTTCGATTATTTCCATCAGCAGTTCGCACAGGTCACCAACCCGCCGATCGATTCTATCCGCGAGCATCTGGTCACGGATACCACGGTCTATGTCGGCACCGACGGAAACCTGCTGCAGGATTCTCCGGAAAACTGCAAGGTCCTCGAGATTGCCAACCCGATTCTCTCCGAGACTGACCTGATGAAGATCAAGGCCCTGGATCGTCCGGGCTTTCAGGTCAAGGTGCTGCCGATTCTCTACTACAAGCACACCTCGCTTGCCAAAGCTCTTGAGGCACTGAATGTCGATTGCGACCGGGCGATCAGCGCCGGTGCGAATATTCTGATTCTCTCCGACCGGGGCGTGGATGAAAACCATCTGCCCATTCCGTCTCTGCTTGCAATCTCCGCGGCGGAACAGCATCTGATCCGCACGAAGAAGAGGACCAGAGTCTCGCTGATTCTCGAAAGCGGCGAACCGCGCGATGTGCACCAGTGTGCTGCACTGCTTGGCTTCGGTGCCCGGGCGGTCAATCCGTATCTTGCCCATGAGTGCATCGGTGAGCTGGTCTCTGCCGGCATCCTGGACAAGGATCCGCATGTGGCCATGGATGACTTTGATCATGCGCTGCTCAACGGCATCGTGAAGACCGCTGCCAAGATGGGCATTTCCGTTCTTCAGTCCTATCAGTCCGCCAGAATCTTCGAGATCCTCGGTTTGAAGAAAGAACTGACCGATCAGTATTTCCCGGGAACGACCGCAAGGTGCGGCAGCGTCGGCATTGAGGAGATCGAAGCAGATGTGCTGGCCAATCATGACCATGCCTTTGATTCACTCGGCTTAGGCGTCGATACAAGGCTTGACAGCGTTGGCTTCCACCGGCTGCGTTCGGGCGGGACCGCATATGAACATCTGTATTCCCCGGAAGTTATCGTTGCCCTGCAGAGAGCAGTGCAGGATGGTTCTTATGAGGAGTTCGAGCACTATTCTTCTCTGCTCCATGGCGAGCATCCGCATACGCTGAGGGACCTGCTGGACTTTGTTCCGGCTGGCAAGCCGGTACCGCTGGAAGAAGTGGAATCTGCGGATTCGATCGTGCAGCGTTTCCAGACTTCGGCAATGTCTCTCGGTGCTCTTTCCGAAGAAGCTCACAGCTGCATGGCGATTGCGATGAACCGTCTGCACGCATGGTCCAATACCGGGGAAGGCGGCGAAGATCCGGAACGCTATGGAACCGAATCGAACAGTGCCATCAAGCAGGTGGCAAGTGCCCGTTTCGGCGTGACCTCGGAATACCTCAACAGCGCAAAGGAAATCCAGATCAAGATGGCCCAGGGAGCCAAGCCGGGCGAAGGCGGCAACCTGCCGGGCACGAAAGTCTATCCGTGGATCGCGAAGATCCGCTATGCGACCCCGGGTGTCTCGCTGGTCTCCCCGCCGCCGCATCATGATATTTATTCCATCGAGGACCTTGCCCAGCTGATCTATGATCTGAAGAACGCGAATCCGGATGCCCGGATTTCCGTGAAGCTGGTCTCGGAAGCAGGGGTAGGAACCGTGGCCTGCGGCGTTGCCAAAGCAGGTGCCCAGGTGATTCTGATCTCGGGCTTTGACGGCGGCACCGGGGCAGCTCCGCTTTCTTCGATTCATCATGCCGGCATGCCATGGGAGCTTGGTCTTGCCGAGGCCCAGCAGTCGCTGATTGACAACGGTCTGCGTGGCCGCGTGATTCTCGAGACCGATGGCAAGCTGATGAGCGGCAGAGATGTCGCAATCGCTGCCCTGATGGGAGCAGAGGAATTCGGCTTCGGCACGGCTCCGCTGGTTGCTATGGGCTGCCGCATGATGCGGGTATGCTCGAAGGATACCTGTCCGTTCGGCATCGCTACCCAGAATGAGAAACTGCGCGGCAGATTTGCCGGCAAGCCGGAATATGTCATGAACTTCATGAAGTTCACAGCCGAAGAACTGCGCAGAATCATGGCATCGCTCGGCTTCCGCACCGTCGAGGAGATGATCGGCAGAACCGACTGCCTGAAGCAGAATGACCAGATGCCGCAGGCAGATCTCTCTGCACTGCTGGATCCGCATTATGCAGAAGCACCGGTCCGCAGTCATGATCCTTCCGACTGCTTCGACTTCCATCTCGAGAAGACGCTGGATGAATCAGTATTTCTGCCGGAGTTCGAACCGTACTTCAAAAAGAAGAAGACCCATTCCTGCAAAGCGAAGATCTGCTCCTCCGACCGTTCCCTCGGCACGATCATGGGTCATGAGATCACGAAGCGCTTCGGCAATTCGCTGAAAGATGATACGTATGTGCTGAACCTTACCGGAGGCGGCGGCCAGTCGCTCGGTGCGTTCATACCGAATGGTATGACGATCAGGCTTCATGGCGATGCGAATGACCATGTCGGAAAAGGTCTTTCCGGCGGAAAGATCGTCGTGATGCCGCCGGAGAACAGCACGTTCAACCCAGCAGAGAATATTCTGATCGGAAATGTTGCGCTGTATGGTGCAACTTCCGGAAAGGCTTATTTCGATGGCATCGCCGGCGAGCGGTTCTGTGTCCGCAACAGCGGCGCAACTGCCATCGTCGAAGGATGCGGCGATCATGGTCTGGAATATATGACTGGCGGCGTTGCCGTGATTCTCGGGAGTACCGGCAGAAATCTGGCAGCCGGCATGAGCGGCGGCATTGCTTATGTGCTTGATGAAGATCACACGTTGTATCAGCGGCTCAACAGCAGCCTCGTGACCATGCATGAAGTGAAGGAACGCTATGACATCCAGGAACTCAAGGCCCTGATCAGCGACTATGCAGAAGAAACGGGGTCCGTGAAGGCAAGAAAGATCCTGGCAGACTTTGAGAATTACATTCCGAAGTTCAAGAAACTTGTGCCGGATGACTATCAGACGATTCTCAGCATCACCGGCAAGTTTGAAGAACAGGGTATTCCGCATCAGAGCGCACTGCTCGAGGCATTCTATGAGCTGAAGCAGAAGGAGGCACAGAAAAATGGGTAAGACAGATGGATTCCTGCTGTATCAGCGTGAAGAAGAATCGCTTCGCTCGCCATCGGAGCGCATCAAGGATTATGGCGAATTTCATATTCCGCTGGATCCGAAGGACAGGAAACTGCAGGCCGGCCGCTGCATGAACTGCGGCGTCCCGTTCTGTCAGTCGGCGATCAGGATCAAGGGAAAAGTCACCGGATGCCCGCTGCACAGCCTCATTCCGGAATGGAATGATGAGATCTGGCACGGCAATCTCGAACATGCATTATCCAGACTTACGAAGAAGAATCCGTTCCCGGAATTCACCGGCAGAGTGTGTCCGGCATTGTGCGAGAAGGCATGCACCTGCGGCGTGGAAGATGAACCGGTCACGATTCACGAGAATGAGTTTTACATCATCGAATCTGCGTTTGCGGCAGGCATGATGAAGCCGCATATTCCGGCCATGCGTTCCGGCAAGAAGGTCGCGGTCATCGGCAGCGGCCCGGCTGGCCTTTCCGCAGCGGATCGCCTGAATCAGCGCGGCCATTCCGTGACGGTGTATGAGCGGGAACATGCTCCGGGCGGGCTGATGATGTATGGCATTCCGAACATGAAGCTCGACAAGAAAGTCATCACCCGCCGCATCGATCTCATGAAAGCAGAAGGAATCAGCTTCGTCTGCGGCGTCGATGTCGGAAAAGACATCAGCAGCGAAGAGATCCTGAAGCAGTATGATGCCATCGTGCTGGCCTGCGGGGCCAAGCAGGCAAGAACGCTTCCGCAGACCGAAGGATGCGGCCAGGTGTTCCCGGCTGTGACGTTCTTAACTGAAGCGACCAGATCCGTGCTGGATCCGGAACACCAGCCGGCAATCTCTGCCGGAGGAAAGCATGTGATCATCGTCGGGGGCGGCGATACGGGCAACGATTGTGTCGCAACCTGCATCCGTCAGCATGCGGCTTCGGTAACCCAGCTGGAGATGATGCCGAGCCCGCCTAGAGAACGGCGCAGAGATAACCCATGGCCGGAGTGGCCGGATGTGCAGAAAACGGATTACGGCCAGCAGGAAGCGATTGCCGTATTCGGCAGCGATCCGCGCATCTACCGGTCCACGATCCATTCGCTGATCACGGACAAAGAAGGAAACCTTGCTGCCGCAGAAGTGGAGCAGGGGAGCTTCATCGACCGGAAATGGGTCACGGACGAAGGATCGATCCGCAAGCTTCCGTGCGAACTGCTGATTATCGCAGCTGGCTTCACCGGCTGTGAATCCTATGTTCCGGAAGCCTTCAGCATAGAGCTCGGTCCTCGTCATACCGTGAAAACAGAACCGGGCAGCTACCGTACTTCCGTTCCGGGCGTCTTCACGGCAGGTGATATGCATCGCGGCCAGTCGCTGGTCGTCTGGGCAATTGAAGAAGGCAGAGAATGTGCCAGAGAAGTCGATCAGGCCTTAATGGGATATACAAATCTTGACTGAATGAAAACTGCACGCATTGCGGGAAAATCCCGTCATGCATGCAGTTTTTTCTCTGTTTCAGAAAGAAGTCTCCGCATACCAGCGCACGCTGCCATCCTGTCTCACTTCCGCAAACAGGTTCCGGCGCTTTCCGGAGACCGTGATCAGATAGCGGAGGATCGAGCAACGCCGTTCGGGGATCTTTGAAGCACTGCAGTATACCGCAGACTGAATCTGGTAGACTCTCTGGCCGTCTTCATCGCTCCACACAATTGCTTTCGGTACCATCGCTCCGCTTTTCTGCTGTTCTGCAATGACATTCAGATATCTGATTCCCGGACTCATGATCTGCTCCTTTATAAATGCTCACGGTTTTCTGGATTCAATGAACCATCTGGTCTTCTGCTCATACGGAGAAGGAACCTTCTCCAGGTACAGCCGGCGGGGCTGCCCGTGAATCATGACTTCATAGCACTCTCCGCATCCGCCCGCCTGCGAAGCCATGCGGGATGGCCCTTTCAGAATCTTATCGATCGGGTAGGAAGCAGGGCGGCCTTCTTTCCAGCACACTGCCAGCGGAATGACGGATCCGTCTGTCCGGAACAGCACATCGACATCTACATATTTCCTGAATAGTTCCATGGTCCTATTATAGCGCATAAAACACAGAAATATGCAACACTGCATTCAGCAAAGATCAGAAATGATGATTTTATGCACAATCATGCGCAGAAAGAAAATCTGCCGTTTCCGGCAGATCTCTCAATGGCTTGCGTAATAGTCCAGGATGCAGGAATAGTATTTCTTCCGCGTTTCTTCTTCGGCATTGAAGATCTCGTGTTTTGAATCCTCGAACTTCTTCAGTTCGGCAGCAAGGCAGTTCTTCACGAAGGTTTCCTGGCCCTGGGACTTGACCATCGTATCTTTTCCTGCCTGAAGCACGAGGACCGGCGTCGAGATCTCATCGGCATGCTTCACTGCTTCAGAAGCACCTTCTCTGGCAGCTTTCGCCCAGCTCCAGGTTGCACCCCAGGTCTGATAGGAAGGGTCTTCGCGCCGCTGTTCCATCTGGTATTCATACCGATCCCGGTCCATGGCAGAACTCGTCTCGAATTCATCTTCTCCGGTGAAGACATGCTGACCAGGCGCATACGGATCATCCAGGCTGACTGCTTTCGAATAGACTGCCAGCAGTCCGACTGCCTCATCCGGAACAGTACCGTAGTTCATCTGCAGCATCGGCGAGCTCAGAACCGCCGCCTGGAATACGCCCGGATTCTGCTCCAGATACAGCGCTCCGACCGTGCCGCCCATCGAATGCGCAAACAGGTAGAGAGGAAGCGAAGGATGCTGTTTTCTGGCATAGCGGACAAGCGCTCTTGCGTCCAGCACATAGTCCTGGAATGAACGCACATACACCCGCTCATCCGGGTAATATCTCATTCGCTCGGATTTGCCATGCCCGCGCAGTTCCGCAAAGCAGATCGCATAGCCTGCTTCATAGAACCGGTAAGCTGTTTCGTGATACTTTCCGAAGAACTCGCAGAATCCGTGGATCATGACGATGCAGCCCTTCGGATTTTCCGGAACTGCATGGCAGTAATGAAGACGGACCCCGTCTTCGGTGACCAGATTTCCCTGCTCGACATGATCTCTGACCCAGGGCTTCAGGACCGTATCGATATAAGAACGATATTCCGGGCTCATTCGGTTTCCTGACTGACTTTCCAGGCAGTATCCGGGTAATTCGTGATGATCGCGTTCACGCCCATCTTCGTGCAGAGAGCCATATGCTCAGGCTCATTGACCGTCCATACATTGACTTCCAGACCTTCTGCTGCCGCATCTTCCATGAAGTGATCAAAGCGCAGATTGTACAGAGCAGGGTGCAGGGCAGATGCCTTCAGCTTCTTTGCATAAGGCGCAATTCCGACCGGACCGTCTTCATAAAGAATGCCGGTCTTCACAGAAGGGTCTAGAGATTTGATCCGGACCATGGAATAATGATTGAAGGAGGAGTACATCACGCGGTTTTCCATGCCGAATTCATGGACCAGGGCAAGAATCTTCTCTTCAATGCCTTGATAATCAACAATGCCGGTCTTCAGCTCGATATCGATCGTGAGCGCAGAAGGCTGAATCACTTCCAGCACTTCCCGCATCGTCGGAATCTCCACTTTGCCTAGCTCCGGGTAAGATGCACAGAAATTCAGTTTCTTCAGCTCTGCAAGCGTCAGATCGCGGATCCATCCGGATCCGGTCGAGGTGCGGTCTACCGTCTCATCATGGCAGACCACCAGTTCCCGGTCTTTCGTAAGCTGGATATCCAGCTCGACGCCATCGGCACCTAACTCGATTGCTTTCTGAAATGCAGGCAGGGTATTCTCCGGAGCATAGCCGCTCGCACCGCGATGCCCCCAGATCAAAGGTTTCTTCATAGTCAGACCTCTTTCTGAAGCTATCTTATCGATGAGATGAGATAAAGTAAACCGGAAGCCCTTCAGGAGAATCTGCAGATCCTCTTGTTTAACCAGAACTTTACATAAACTTGATGTTCCGCTGGTATCAGAACGGCCGGGTGTTTCCTAAGATAGAAGACGGAGAGAACAATATGAAAAGCAAGCTTACGAAGATTGAAAAGAACTGGGTAATCTATGATGTCGGAAATTCCGCATTCACACTGCTGGTTTCGACCATCATGCCGCTGTACTTCAACAGCCTGGCAACTGCAGACGGTATTTCTCATGTTGACTATCTTGCCTACTGGGGATATGCAGTCTCGATCTCAACGCTGATTGTCGCAATACTCGGACCGATTCTCGGTACCGTTACCGACAACAAAGGCTTCAAGAAACCGATCTTCATGTGGTCAGTGATCTTAGGCGCACTGCTCTGTGCCTTGATGGGCGTCATCACGAAATGGATGCTGTTCCTGATCATTTTCGTCACCGCAAGAAGCTGCTATCAGGCCAGCCTGATCTTCTATGACTCCATGCTCGTAGACGTCACTACCGATGAACGCTCTGACTATGTTTCTTCCCAGGGCTATGCCTGGGGCTATATCGGTTCCTGCATTCCGTTCATCCTGTCGCTCGTTCTGATCCTGCTCGGCCCGAATGCCGGCATTCCGACTTCGGTATGCATGGGCATTGCCTTTGCGATCACGGCAGTCTGGTGGGTGGTATTCACACTTCCGTTATTGAAAACCTACAAGCAGGTCCATTATGTCGAAAACTCCACTGCTTCCATCGGCAGCACGTTTGCACGCCTTGGCCATACGCTGAAGAATGCCATGCATCATAAGAAGATTTTCCTGTTCCTGCTTGCATTCTTCTTCTATATCGACGGTGTCTATACCATCATCGATATGGCAACTGCCTATGGTTCTGCACTTGGCCTTGATTCCACCGGACTGCTGCTGGCATTGCTCGTCACCCAGTTCGTTGCCTTCCCGAGTGCCATCGCCTTCGGCAAGTTCTCGGGAAAATATGAATCCTCGAAGCTGATCACCATCTGCATCATCGGCTACTTCTGCATTGCGATCTTTGCGTTCTTCCTGAAGTATCAGTGGCAGTTCTGGGTTCTCGCAGTTTCCGTCGGCTTGTTCCAGGGCGGCATTCAGTCGCTGTCAAGAAGCTACTTCACGAAGATCATTCCTGCAGATCAGTCCGGTGAATACTTCGGACTGATGGACATCTGCGGCAAGGGTGCTGCATTCCTCGGCACGATTGTTGTATCCAAAGGCTCTCAGCTCACCGGTTCCGTCAATGCCGGCGTCGGATCGATCGCAATCTTCTTCGTCATCGGCCTGATTCTGTTCCGCATGGCGGTAAAGACCAAGGCCGATGACTTCAGCAAGGCTGAGGCAGAGGGGGAACTCATCTGACAGTTCATGAAACCGGAAGAAATTCAGTATGAAGCGGTGATCGAACCCGTTCCGGATCATGGCGGAGCCTATGTCAGGTTCCCGTATGATCTGAAGAAAGAATTCGGAAAAGGCCGCCTGAAAGTCCATGCCTGGTTTGACGGCGTTCCGTATGATGGCAGTATCGTCAATATGGGCCTGAAAAATGCAGATGGCTCCACCTGCTATCTCATCGGCATCAGAAAAGACATCCGGAAACAGATCGGAAAAGAACCGGGAGACAAAATCCTGGTGAAGATCATTCTGGCAGAATAGAAAAAGAGGATTGTGAACAGCATGTGTCCGCAATCCTCTCTTAGTCTGTGTTTTGTTTTCATCAGATTTCACCTTCCTTGCCCGTACTTTAATCGCCGGAACAAAGCACTGCAAGGCTCCGGAAGCAGTTCTCAGAGAAGGCTCAGCGAATGTTCAGACAGATTTGACATTCCGGAAAAATCTTCAGTAATTCTTCACATTAACTTAATGTTATTCTTTACGGAACAGGCGCATGATACAGGAAGAAAGAAAGGGGACAGAAGTGATGAAGACGATTCTCGACACAGATATCCGGGTGATGATATGGATGCAGAACAGCCGCAGGAAATGGGTTACGGCCTTCATGAGAGCAGTCAGCGCATTGAGCGATCTCGGCATTTTCTGGATTGCCCTGGTACTTCTCCTGTACCGGATTCCGAAGTATACCTTCATCGCTAAAAAAGCAGGCCTTTCACTGATCGCGAACAGCCTGCTCATCAATCTTCTTCTTAAGCGCATCACCGCCCGGGAAAGACCATTCCAGGAATATCCGTTCCTGGAACCGCTGATCCGGCTTCCGAAGGACTGGTCGTTTCCTTCCGGTCATACCGGAGCAGCCTTTGCCTGCACCCTGGTGCTGATGCGGTTCCTGCCGGTTCACTTCGGATCTATGCTGATGATCCTGGCAGTCCTGACCGGGTATTCCAGAGTCTATCTCGGCGTGCATTATCCGAGCGATGTGATCGCCGGCGCACTGCTCGGTGCCCTGACGGCTGCCATTGCACTGAACTTATAGAAAACGGCCGGGGAAACCCATGAGCTTCAGCCATGGGGAGAAAGGCCGCTGTACCCGTATCATATAAGCAGAAAGGAGGTGACGTCATGTATCTGACGCAGACAAACTACATTCGGCATCTGCCGAAGGACCAGTACGAAGCGATCCTTGAGATGTGTGCATATGCAAATAATCTGTACAACGTTGGACTGTATCAGATACGCCAGCATTTCTTTGCGACGAACAAGTATCTGCGGTATGAAGAGAACTACCATCTTTGCAAAGATAATGAAAATTACAAGCTGCTGCAGGCCGGCATTTCTCAGCAGATCTTGCGGACGTGCGATCATGTCTTCAGGTCTTTCTTTGCGCTGCTGAGCAAAAAGAACTCCGGCGGCTACGAAAAGGAAGTGCGCATTCCGCACTACCGCACGAAAGGCGGAAAGTATCTGCTGGTGCTTTCAGCGAACGCAATCAGCATCAAAAACGGCAATCTGATCGTTCCGATGAGTCGTGCGTTTTCAAAGCAGCATCCGGACCTGGATTCCATACGAATTCCAGTGCCTGACAGAATTTCAGGCAAGCACATCGCTGAAGTCCGCATCGTGCCTGTTCTGAACGGCAAGGCACTGAAGATTCAGTACTGCTACGAACAGGAAGAAGAGCCGCAGAATCTGAATGCGGACAATGTATTAGCCATTGATGTCGGTCTCGATAATCTTGCGCCGTGTGTAACAACCACAGGGACGTCCTTCATCGTTGACAGACGTAAGCTCAAATCAATGAACCAGTGGTACAACAAGCAGCTTGCACACTATGCATCGATCAAAGACCATCAGAACGTCAAAGGCTTTACAGCTCGCATGAGCTTCATCACAGACAAGCGTAACCGGCAGGTGACGGACCACATGCACAAGGCTGCACGCCATATCGCTGATTACTGCATTGCCAATGATATCGGCACGCTTATTGTCGGACACAACGTTGACCAGAAACAGTCGGCCAACATGGGAAAAGCGAACAATCAGAAGTTTGTTCAGATCCCGTTTGATCTGCTTCGCACGTACTTAAAAACGCTGTGCGAGCGATACGGTATTGCGTACATCGAGACGGAAGAATCCTACACGTCAAAAGCATCGTTCTTAGACGGTGACGAGATTCCCGTTTACGATGCGGAACATCCATATACAGGGATATTCTCCGGCAAACGGGTGAAACGCGGGCTGTACCGTACCAAAGAAAACACGCTCGTCAATGCGGACATCAACGGAGCGTGCAACATTGCCAGGTAAGCAGAACCTCGGCATCGAGGGACTGTGCAGCGGGCTTTTGGCAAGCCCTTTGAGAATAAGGATTGCGTAAGCAGTCAGACTTCTCAAGAATCCCACGTGCTTTAGCCGTGGGAGTGTCAAAAAGAATCGAGGTCATCTTCGATGGCACTGCTTTTTGCGTAGGCCGAACTGCGTGCTTCAAAGAAGTCGGTCTTGACCTGATTGGCATCGGCATACTGGGATACCCAGCGCATGGACTCTGGTTCTTCTTCCAGACCCGGATACAGCGGTTCAAGGCCGATAGACTTCAGCCTGATATTGCCCAGATACCTGATATAGTCTTCGACCATCGACTGATTCAGACCAGGAATCTGATCGCCGATGACATAGCTGCCCCAGGCAATCTCCTGGCGCACGCCTTCATCGATCATGTCATAGATCATCTGCTTATTCTCCTGGGTGAAGAGTTCCGGTTCTTCCTTCTGCAGGATATTGATGATCTCCATGAACAGCCACAGATGCGTGTTCTCATCCCGGTTGATATAGCGGATTTCCTGCACGGAACCAGGCATCTTTCCATTTCTGCCGAGATTGTAGAAGAACATGAACCCGGAATAGAAATAGATGCCCTCGAGAATGAAGTTTGCCACGCAGACCCGCAGGAAGGAACGCTTGTCCTGATGAGCAACGAATTCATTGTACAGGTTTCCGATAAATGTATTCCGTTTCAGAAGATGTTCATCTTCTTTCCACTGATACAGAATCTGATCCCGTTCCAGCGGCGAGCAGATCGTGTCGAGCATATAGCTGTAGGACTGACTGTGAATGCATTCCTGGAAGGTCTGAATCGACAGGCACAGATTGATTTCATTGGCGGTCACATACTGGCTGATATTCGGCAGATTGGCTGACTGCAGCGAATCCAGATAGACCAGAAAGCTCAGAATCTTGTCATACGCAGTCCGTTCCGCCGGCAGCAGATTCGGATAATCCGACTTATCCGGATTCAGGCTGATCTCTTCCGGAATCCAGAAGTTGTTCATGGCATTCCGGTACCAGTCGGAAACCCATGGATACTTCAGATTATTGAAGTCATTGATATTGGTCGTATTGAAGTTGAGAAGTCTGCGATCCCGGACGTCGGTATCTCCATCGGGGTTGAATAAGGGCTTTCTGCGGATAGTATCTTCCATTAGTTCCTCCTTCAGGCTGAGCAGCTTTCGCATTCCGCAGGATCGAGCGAGCGGGAACGCACATAATAGATCGTCTTGACGCCGAGCTCATCTGCCAGAATATACAGATTCAAGAGCTCGCTCATCTTGTATTCATTCGTGATCCAGAGATTGAAGCTCTGGGCCTGATCGATATGACGCTGCCGCACTGCTGCAGCTCTGACAGACCAGGTCTGATCGATGGAATGGGCATTCTTGTAAAACCACCAGGTGGCAGGAGACAGATCCGGGGCAACCCGCGGCAGGATCGCTCCTTTCTTTTCCTCGAGATAGAAGCGGTTCATGATCGGATCCAGGCCGGCCGTCGTCGAGACGAGAATCGAAGTCGAGCTCGTCGGGGCTGCGGCCATCACATATGCATTGCGCATGCCATGCTCGCGGACCTGTTCCGCCAGCTTCTGCCAGCGCTCGCTGTCATAGTGACGGCGATGGAAATATTCGCCGCTCTCCCATTCCGACCCGGAGAACAGGGAATAGCTGCCTCGCTCTTCGGCAAGATCTGAAGAAGCCTTGATGGCTGCATAGGCAATGTCTTCAAACACTTTGTCCGCAAACTTCAGATGCTCTTCAGACTCCCATTTCACCTGATGCTTTGCCAGCAGGTGATGATAGCCTGAAACTCCAAGCCCGATCGAACGGTAGCGGTGATTGGTCAGCTCAGCAGCTGCAACCGGATAGAAGTTCAGATCAATGACATTATCAAGCGCCCGGACGGCATCGGCCGTCACAGAGTTCAGTTCTTCCGGGTCATCGATATTGATGTTTCCCAGACACAGCGATGCCAGGTTGCATACAACGTAGCTGCCCGGCTTCCTCACAGTGACGATGACCGGATCTCCGTCTTCGTTCTTCAGAGTTTCTGATACCAGTTCTGTTTCGCTCATATTCTGAGCAATCTCGGTGCAGAGATTGGAGCAGTAGATCATGCCTGCATGCTTATTCGGATTCGCTTCATTGACCGCATCGCGGAAGAAAGCAAATGGAGTTCCGGTTTCCACGGCGGAACGCAGGATGAGCCGCACGATTTCCTTGAGCTTCACCGTGCGCTTGCGGATATTGCTGTCACGCACGCAGTCAAGATACTTCTCTTCCCATTCCCTTCCATAGCAGTCTTCGAGGGCATAGCCTTTCTTCATCAGAATCTCATGCGGATCCATCAGATACCAGTTCTGATTCAGGTTTTCCTTTGCCATCTTCCAGAACAGATCCGGATAGCATACTGCCGGGAAAAGATCATGTGCCTTCATGCGGTCATCCCCGTTATTGGTACGCAGCTGCAGGAACTCCGGGAGATCCATATGCCAGGCATCGAGATATACTGCCGCTGCTCCCTGTCTCATGCCGAGCTGATCGACGGCAACTGCCGTATCATTGATCACCCGGATCCAGCGGATCACGCCGCCAGCCGCACCTTCAAAGCCGCGGATACTGCCGCCTCTTGCCCGGACCTTGCCGAGATACATTCCCATCCCGCCGCCGAATTTCGAGACTTCCGCAAAATTGCTGATAGAGGCATAGATACCATCCAGCGAATCCGGAACCGTATCGATGAAGCAGCTGCTGAGCTGATGATAAGGCTTGCGGGCATTGGCGAGGGTAGGAGTAGCCATCGTTACCTTGTGCAGACTCATCATGTCATAGAACCGCTTCACGATCTCCAGCCGGTTTTCTTTCTCATTCATGCCCAGATGCATCGCTACGCCCATATACAGCTCCTGCGGTGATTCCATCGGAATATGCGAATGCGTATGAATCACATATCTGGAAAGCAGAAGATCCAGTCCCGCCCAGGCAAAAAGATCATCGCGCCCGTCATCCATCATCTGCTCAAGCTTTCCGATTTCCTCTTCGGAATAATGTTCCAGAATGTAGGAGCCATAATAGCCTTCTTTCGTAAGCCAGACGAGCTTTTCATAGAAGCTGCGGATTCCGAGCTTCTTCTCTTCCTGACGGAGATTCTTATGGAACTGATAGGCAAGCAGTCTTCCTGCTGCTTTCTCCCATTCGGGTTCTTCTTTGGTCGTCAGTTCTTCGGCACTGCGGATCAGCAGTTCCATGCGGCTGTCCGGGGATAATGCTTCTTTATTCATCGACTGGAACTTGGCTGCCAGTCTGCTCAGATCGCACGACGGAAGATCTTTTTCCATCTTTTCCAGAAGGGCATACAGATTCGGGTCCTGCATCATCGCCGTCAGACTCAGCCGTGCATTTCTGGCTGCCGTACGCTTTTCCCGGTAGAGAATATAAGCCTTGGCGGCATCATAGCAGCCTTCCTTCATCAGGCTCTTTTCCACGGCATTCTGGATTTCTTCCACTGATGCCGAGTTCCGCATGCGGAACTGACTCTCCACGGATCGGACGATCCGGTTCCCGAGGTCTTCGGTATACTCCTGATTTACTTCTGCAAACGCTTTCTGAACCGCATTGCGGATCTTCTGAGGTTCATACGCAGTTTCGCTTCCATTTCGCTTGATTACTCGTTTCATGACCAATCTCCATTATGCAAACATTATCGGAATTCACGCCCGGGGGTCAACGGATATGCTCCTTCCTTGAAAAGAAGACTGCTCAGAGCCTGCATCAGCATAGAGAAGATTCCCGGACTTCTTCTGCCGGATGCAGAATAACCGGATTGCCCGTGAGCAGAACATCGAAGATAGGCTCTCTGCCAGGCAGAGAATCCAGTTCGCTTGTCATTTTTCTGCAGATCTTCCGTCAGATTCATAAGACAAGGCATTCCGCCGCAAAGCTAATTTAGGTCAGATTCCGCTCGCTTGTCTCTGCCTTCTGCCGGAAAGAAGGGGAATATCCATGGATCTGAGAGGAACAAAGTCGGAATTCTGTGACAATTCTGCTGGAAAGCATTTTCGAATTGCTTCCGGTCAAATATCGATCGATGTTTTTATTCCCTCGTAATTCATTGAGTGATCACACAGGAATGACAGTGATATCATAAAGAAAGCGTTGTTCATGAGGGGCAGATATGAAATCAGTCAGCAGAAGGAAAGGCAGTGCGATTTCTGCTCTTTCTGAAGAGGAAATCAATAGAATCGAACCGGATGTGATCCGGGAGAATCAGGAATCCCTGATTCTTGTGTCATCCGGAGCTGCAATTGTTTATGCAGTGCTTCTGATCTTTGCGTTTACGACGCCAGCATTCTATGGATCCGGCACATTATCCGGAATCATGATGATTCTGATGATCTCCTTGTTTCTGTATCTCCGCATCCGCAAGCCGGAACAGCCGAAGACCATTCAGTTTCTATGCTATTTTCTGATCTTGGCGCTGTGCGGATCTGCAATCATCCGGGGAACTTATCTTTCCAAAAGCAGCACTGCCGGGTCTTTTTTCGGAGTTCTGCTTGGAATTCCGATGTTCTTCATCAATCGGCCTCAGAAGTTCAGATGGCTCATCTGCACAGTGACAGCGGTGTTTCTGATCATGGCAATCCGGTTTGATTCGGCAGAATATGCAGTAATCGACGGGTTTTCTGCGATTGTATTCGGGATGCTAAGCATCGTTCTGAATGACCGGATGAACCATATGAAGATCCAGGGTCTGCTATACCAGAAAGAACTCTCCGATGTGAGCCAGCGTGATGTTCTGACCGGCCTCAAAAATCGCAACTGCTATGACCAGTCGTATTTCCGCTATGCGGACCAATGTCAGAATCAGCTTGCATGTATCTACCTTGATGCCAACGGTCTTCATGAGCTCAATGATACGAAAGGGCATGAAGCAGGCGATGAGATGCTGATCACGGTCGGCGGGGCAATGCGAGATGTCTTCGGAGATGCGGATACTTACCGGATCGGCGGCGATGAATTTGCTGCCTTTGCGGCAGATATTTCCGAGGAAGAACTTCAGACGAAGATCAGGATTCTCCGCTCGAAGATTTCTGACCAGTCTTTTTCAGCTTCGATCGGCACTGATATTCAGAAGAAAGAAGAAATGGATATCAACCTGCTGATTCGAAATGCTGAGCAGCACATGTATGACGATAAGCGCAGATATTATGAAACATCCGGGAAGGACCGCAGAAGAGACAATTCCGATGAACTGGAAGAAATGATCCGGATCGTGAATCACTCTGAAATACCGGAGGCCATCTACTGCTTCAGAGACGGAAGAGTTTGCACGGTCTGTGTCTCTGACGGGCTTTATGACATGATGCATTGCGAGGATGAGCCGGATAAGGCTTCCCTGATTGCCAGGTATGACCGCAATATGTACCGGATGACTCTGCCGCAGGATGCCGCCAGGATTGCCGCAGAAGCCCTTCGTTTTGCAAAAGAAGGCGGACGCTACAATGTGTTCTACCATGAGAAGATCTATCAGCAGAAAGAGTATACGCTGACGCATGCAGTCGGATATCATCACTATCTTGAGGATGGCAGCCGCATTGCCATCGTTACCTACAGTGATATCAGCCAGGCTGTCGCCGAACATCTGAAATCCGAAGCGGAAGCAGATAATTCCCTGAGAAGGTTCCTGGATCAGAGCGATCTCGGAATTGCTGTGATCCAGAGATCTGACGGAGAACTCCTTTACTGCAATTCTCCGATGTCCCGGATCCTGAAGCCGGTGAGAAACTTTGACAGCGGCATGACACTGTCAGAATTCGTGACCGGGGTCAGAGACCAGTCTCTGCTTCGCAAGGTCAGGGAAATCGCGGATTCAGGCAGCCAGATCATCCGGTTCCGCCCGGAGGACAGACCGTTAGCCATCCGGGTTTCCTCCCAGGAGTGGGAAGGCAGGGAAGTATTCTTCATCCGCTCTGAGCCGTGGGAAGAACTGTATCATGACAGTCTGACAGGTCTTCCGAATTTGACCTATTTCCGCGTGCATGCAAAGGATCGCATGAATGCAATCCGTGCTGCGGGGAAAACTCCTGCTTTCGTATATTTCGATCTGTATGGCATGAAGAGCTACAATGCCAGATTCGGTATCACGGAAGGAGACCGGATTCTGAAGTGTACCGGGGAGATTCTGAAGAGCGTATTTGAAGATTCTGCCCTCTGCAGGGTATCGGAGGATCATTTCCTGCTGCTTTCAGAAACATCAGAGCTGGAGAAGAGACTTCAGAAAGCCTGCGAAGAAGTGCGGAAATGTTCCAGGGATACGTTTCTGCAGCTGAAAGCAGGAATCTATGCAGAAGAAGAAAAAGATTCTGATAAACACAATTCTGATGATTTCTTCTCGCAGGCATTTGATGTTGCAAGACTTGCCTGTGCTTCGATCCGGAAAGATGCAGAAAAGTCATGGGCTTACTTCAGCGGCAGCGCTTCAGAGGAATACAATCGCCAGATACATGTGCTCCTGGAATTCCCGGACGCACTTGAAAAAAACAGGATCAAGGTGTTCTATCAGCCGATCTATGATCTTTCTTCCGGAAAGCTTGCAGGCTATGAATGCCTGGCGAGATGGCTGGATCCCGAAAAGGGACTGATCCCTCCTGGAGAATTCATCCCGGTCCTGGAAGAACATCATCTCATTGCAAAGCTTGATCAGTATATGCTTACGGAAATCTGCAGAGAAGCAGAGCAGCGCAGCCGGATGGGGATCGGGGAGGTTCCTCTCTCATTCAATATCAGCCGTGCAGACTTCAATGGAGAAGAGGTCTTTGAAACGATACTCAGGATCGCAGATCACTATCACATTCCGCATCACCTGCTGAACGTTGAGATCACGGAAAGTGCCTTCTCCGCTGATCCGGACTTTCTCAATGACCAGGTAGAAAAGCTTCATCAGGCAGGCTTCCAGGTATGGATGGATGACTTCGGCAGCGGGTATTCGTCCCTCGGAAACCTGCAGTCCATGAAAGTGGACCTCGTGAAACTGGATATCAGATTCCTGCGAAGCTATGAGCTGGAAAAGAAGAATGGCAATGCCGCACATGCTGCAGATATGATCACAGCTGTAATCCGCCTTGCAGAAACTCTTGGCTTGCATACACTCTGTGAAGGAGCAGAGACGAAGGAGCAGATTGATCTTCTCAGAGCAGCAGGATGCGAATATGCGCAGGGCTTCTATCTTGGCAGGCCTGCTCCGCTTTCTGAAATCCGTGCAGGACAGAAGTCCATGCCGGCTGCCTGATGCGGTTTGACGCTTCGGTCATAGTTCTCTACAATGAAGTCAGGGAATTGATTTCAGAAGACAATTCAGAAAGGACTGTTTTATGACCGATTACAGGAACTTCATCAGTCCGAAGCGCAGATCTGCTCCGGTACCGAAGGATCTTGTGGATTCTTCCGGAACATGCGTATTCGGAACATTCGACCGGGAATTCGAAACTATGGATCTGCTTCATGCAAGGAAGCCGACCCATGCTCCGCAGCTTCTCAATCGCTATAAGCTGACCTTGTGGGAAGCGACCGAAGTGAACCTGAAGACCGGGATCCTGCTTGCAGTGGTCTGCGATATGGGCATCTTCGGCAAGACCCTCTGCTTATTCTTTGATAAGCGCACGAAGAAGGTCTATTCCTGGGATCATAATCTTTCCAGCAGAAAGACCGTTATCGCACCGAATCTTCTGAATGGCAGCATTGCTGAAGCAGAAACGGATGTCAGCCACGTGAAATACGTGAATCACTTTGAAAAGGGATCATGCCATCTCTCCGGCTTTCATAAGAATGATACGGATTCGATTTCCTATGACTTCGAGCTGACCCGTCTCAGCAAGCCGAGTGTCGTCAGCATTCCCTTCGGAGAGAACCGCCCGCTGTACAGTCAGAAGGATTTCTTCCATGCAGAGGGCAGCCTCACAATCAACGGGGAGAAGATGGAAACCGATGAAGAGACGACTTCTGTCGTAGATGACCACAGAGGATATTACCCGCGTCATATGCATTATGACTGGGTCACGACAATGGGAAAGAATGAGCAGAACGGAACCAGAAAATTCTTTGCCTTCAATCTGACCAGAAACCAGTCTATCGATCAGGAAAAATACAATGAGAACCTGATCTGGAAGGAAGGAGAGACGAGCCTGCTGCCGCCTGTGGTATTCGACCGTGATATTCCAAGCAGCCAGTTCCATGGGAAAGCAGTCTGGGAGGTGCATGATGCGCATGATATGGTGAATGTCAGATTCCATGTGCAGGGCATCAGTCCGATGGTCATGCATGCAGGAATCGTGAATATTGATTACTATGTCGCCTTCGGAGAACTGGAAGGAATGGTCCGGGATGAAGATGGCAATGAATATTCCCTGGATGGAATGATGGGGATGGGCGAAGACAAGACCATGCTGCTATAGAATGAGGATCTCTGCAGAGATCCTTTTCTCTGAGCGGAATATCGCACCAACCGGCTTCTCTTTTTTCTTCGATGATTGCCAGTACATCAGAGGAAATACGAAATGGAATTTGTCGCAAAGACATTCAGCCAGCCGAAGATCCGTGAAGAATAGCAGCTGAAAAAAGCGGAAGGAGGCTCCTCCCGCTCAATGCATTGCTTCATGGATCACCCGCATGACATTTCCGCAGGCGATCTTTTCTATTTCCCCGGCAGAAAATCCTGCTTTTGCCAGCGCATCATAGAGCCGGTTCAGCTGGTCGCAGGAAGCGATTTCCTTGTCTCCGTCAAAGCCGTCAAAGTCCGTCCCGATCGCAATCACATCGATGCCTGCGATCTCTTTTTCATGCTGGATCATCTGGACCATGTCATCGATACGGCTGATCTGGCTGCCTTCGGAATCATTCAGGAATCCTGGCATGAGGTTCAGCCCCATGACCCCGCCTGCCTTTGCAAGAGCCTTGATGCGGTCGTCAGTCAGATTCCGTGAATGCCTGCATATCGCACGGGCATTGCTGTGAGAAGCAATAAAGGGCACCTTTGCAATCCGGCAGACATCATCAAAGCCGGCATCATTCAGATGCGAGACATCTACCAGCATGCCGATGTCCTGCATATGCTTCACTGCCTCAATGCCGAATGGCTTGAGGCCTTTTCCATTGATCATGGGATCATTGCTGTTGGGATAGCCGAAGCAGTTCTCAAAGTTCCATGTCAGCGCCAGCGCTCGAATGCCCATATGATAGAACTCATCCAGCTTCTCCATCTTTCCATTCACTGCGACACCATCTTCCATGGTAAGCACTGCAGATACTTTTCCGTTCCGGAAGTTCGTTTCAATCTGAGAGGCATTTTCTGCCTGGGCAATCACATCGCTGTGCCGTTCGATGGTATTGCGGAAGACCCTCGCACATCCGCTGATATATTCTTCGTGCGAAAGTGCCGGACGATGGAAGTGCTCATAAGCTTTGTCCGGGACAATGTAGATGGCAAAGAACTGGGCAAGCGCTCCTGCTTCTGCAAGACGCTCTGCATCGATGCAGAGCTCAGGGCGATGATAGACATCGGCGTTTCCGCCATCTTCCAGGAACGCATGCATCAGGGTATCACAGTGCATATCAATCGTATGGAACATATTCTGCAGCCTCCTCATTCTGATTGGGTTCCATTATAGAACAGCATCCTTCCGGTGAATTCATGGATTTCCTGCAGATCTGAAGCGGTGATTGCCTGAAAGAAGAAAAGACAGCAGGATCGTGCCCTGCTGCCGGAATCAATGAACCGTATGATCACTCAATCACTTCACCGTTGGAAGTGCAGACTTTTTGATACCACCAGAACGAATCTTTTCTGGAACGATGGAAGTCTCCGGTCCCATCGTCATGACGATCCACATAGATGAACCCATACCGCTTTGCATACTGTCCGGTTCCTGCTGAGACCAGATCAATCGGGCCCCAGGTCGTATAGCCGATCACCGGAACGCCATCCTCCACCGCTTCCTTCAGAGCTCTGATATGCTGGCGGAGATAATCAATCCGGTAGTCATCATGGATGGAACCATCTGCTTCAACTTTATCATAAGCACCCAGGCCATTCTCGACGACCATCAGCGGAAGATCCGGATAGCGGCCATGCACGGTATTCAGCGTATACCGCAATCCTTCCGGATCCATCTGCCAGCCCCAGTCCGAAGACTTCAGATACGGGTTCTTTGCGCCGACGGTCATATTGCCGGATGCAGATTCTGCATCCTTTGAGACGGTCACGCAGCCCGAGGAATAGTAGGAGAAGGTATACATGTCCACTGTTCCTTCTTTCAGGATCTTCTGATCTTCTTCTGTGATGAAGGAAGGATCAATCCCGTTTTCACGGAAATAGCGGAAGATATAGGAGGGATATTCTCCTCTGACCTGAACATCTGCGCAGAAGTTATTGCGGAGATCATCCTGCTGCATGCACGCAAGCACATCTTCCGGCTTCGGAGTCAGCGGATAGTTCGTGATATGGCAGATCATGTTTCCGACCATGACATCCGGAATGATCTCATGGGCAAGTTTCACGGCCAGAGCAGAAGCGACGAATTCATTATGAAGCGCTTCGAAGGTCCGCTGCTTATCATGTTTCAGGCGGGAGAAGGGGATCGGTTCTGAGGCATGAATATCTTCCGGATCCATGACCCCAAGCCCGTACAGGTCGCCGATCGGGCTGTCCATGCATGCAATATTGATCTCGTTGAAGGTCAGCCAGTATTTCACTTTATCTTTATATCTGGTGAATACGGTGCGGCAGTACTTCAGAAAGAGATCGATGACTCTGCGATCAGAGAATCCTTCGTACTTCACCACGATATTCCATGGAATCTCGTAATGGCAGAGAGTTACCAGCGGCTCGATGCCATAGCTTCTGCACTCATCGAAGATGTCTTCATAGTACTTCAGGCCTGCTTCATTCGGTTCCTCATCATCGCCATTCGGGTAGATTCTTGCCCAGTTGATGGACAGACGGAATACCTTCCAGCCCATTTCTGCAAAGAGCCGGATATCATCCCTGTAATGATGGTAGCAGTCAGATGCCTCGTGACTCGGATAGAATGCCTTCGGATCCATGACCGGAAGAAAGGTGCGCGGACGCTGCGCATCTCCGCCCAGCAGCATATCCGGCACTGACAGTCCCTTTCCATCTTCCAGATAAGCTCCTTCACACTGATTTGCGGCTACTGCGCCGCCCCATAGAAATCCTTTTGGAAAACTCATAGAATCCTTCCTTTCCTTTCTTCTTCTATTGTATCGGATCTCTTCTGATCCGGCCCTGCAAATCATGATGATCTGCGGTTTCTTGATCTGCAGAAATCCGCTATACTTGTATCCGCTGTACACCCGTCGGAGCACTTTGAGTACCGGACCGGTGCATCAGATGGGAGGAAAAGATGCTTCAGAAAAACCGCTATTTCGGAACCAGGGAATTCTATCGTCATACCCTGCAGATCGCAATTCCGATCATGGTCCAGGATGGAATCTCGAATTTCGTCAGCATGCTCGACAACATCATGGTCGGGCAGGTCGGCACCAGCCAGATGTCCGGCGTCGCCATTGTGAATCAGCTGATCTTTGTCTATAACCTGATGATCTTCGGGGGCCTTGCCGGAATCGGCATCTTCACCGCTCAGTTTGCCGGCAAAGGCGACCAGGAAGGAATCCGCTATACGATCCGCATGAAGGCGATGCTTGCCATTCTGCTTTCGATCCTGGCACTGCTGATCTTCCAGTTCTCCGGCAGCCAGCTCATCGGCCTGTGGCTGAAAGGGGAGAGCGGATCTGGCGATATGATGCTGACAATGTCGTCTGCCCAGAATTATCTGCTCGTCATGTACTTCGGCTTCCTGCCATTTGCGGCAACCCAGGTCTTTGCCAGCACGCTGCGTGAGAACGGCGAAACGATGGTGCCGATGAAGGCCGGACTCATTGCGGTCCTTGTGAACCTGACCGGCAATTATATTCTGATTTCCGGGCACTTCGGCGCTCCTGCTCTCGGTGTCACCGGCGCCGCGATTGCGACCGTCATTTCCAGATTCGTGGAAATGGCAGTGGTACTGCTTTATCTGCTGCGCAGCGCAGACCGCTTTCCGTTTGTCCATGGCATGCTGGCATCGCTCCATGTGCCGAAAAATCTGTTCGGAAAGATTGCTGTGAAGGCGTTTCCGCTGCTGCTCAATGAAACACTCTGGTCGCTTGGCCAGACCGCGCTGTCTCAGCAGTATTCGATGCTTGGACTCAATATTGTCGCTGCCTTCAATATCAGCAATACGATCTGCAATGTCTTCAATATCGCTTTCATCTCGATGGGCAATGCGATCGCAATCATTCTTGGCCAGGAGCTCGGCAGCGGAAAGACTTCCGAAGTCCGTGATGATGCCGCAAAGCTTACGGTCTTTTCGATCCTGCTCTGCTGCGTATCCGGACTGCTGCTGTTTCTGATCTCCGGCCTGTTCCCGGAAATCTACAATACTTCCGGCGAAATCCGTCAGATCGCTGCTGGACTGATCCGCATTTCTGCTCTGTGCATGCCGATGTATGCATGTGAGAATGCCCAGTATTTCACGCTCCGCTCTGGCGGAAAGACCTGGATCACGTTCCTGTTCGATTCATGCTTCGTCTGGGTGATCTCGATTCCGGCTGCACATTTTCTGACACATTACACCAGTCTTTCCATTCTTCCTCTGTTTGCCCTGGTGCAGTCGGCAGAACTGATCAAGTGCGTGATCGGCGGAATATTAGTTCACCGCGGCGCCTGGATTCATGATCTGACCGGCTATGCCGGCTGAGACTCAGAGAATGATGAGCCGGTACAGATCCGCAAAGCGGATGCAGCGATTTTCCAGAATCAGCTGCTGTTCTTCAGAGCAGACCGCCATGACTCTGCCGCATATCGTTTCATAGACCCCGAGCTCCCGGAATCCATTCTTCCGCTCGGTCTCCATGGACTGGAAGAAGCAGACTTCTGCTCTCACCGGATTCTGCTTCTGCGCAGTCATCTCTGCAAGCATGTTCAGTTTTCTATTCAGTTCTTCCTGCGCTTCTGCATCAGGGAACCGCCGCGGCGCCAGTGTTTCTTCTTCCGCCCGGATCTTCTCTTCAAACCCGCTTAATGCCGCAAACGGTGCAAACAGCTTTGCCCGCCTGGAACATGCCATCTTCGGATGCCGCAGACTGAAATAATCCCCGTTATGCACTGGCTTTCCTCGCTCCAGCACGCTGCGGTAGCGGAAATTTTCCGGGCATTGCATCATCCCGATCTGATAGACTTCGCTGCGTTCGCTCATGCCTTATGTCCTCCGATCTGCAGATTCCGTTCCCGTGCAGTGCCTTCCTTCAGAAGATTCATGCCTTTCAGCACCGCATTGGTACCATACTTCTTCCGGATCTCCAGGATCGCATCCTGCAGATGCTCTTCTTTTTCTTTCTGCTCATAATCCGTGAACAGATCCATCTGCAGCAGATATTCTCCATGCCACGTATTCTCAGCAGCGATTCCGAGGCGGCGGAGATAGAAACGATGATCCACGCTGCTGTCGAACTGTGCAAGCAGAGCCCGCCGGATTTCAGAAAGACTGTCCGTGCGATGCCCGAGATGCACCGCCTTCACCGTATACTTCGGCATTCTGCGCCCATAGAAATCCACAACGACCGGTCCGTCATACTCCTCAAGCTTGTCCAGCGTGATCGGATCATAGCTGACCCAGAACGACAGATCCTTCACGGTCAGATGCTTTTTCCGCAGATCTGCGCAGAGATTGTCAATCATCTCCATGAAGATCAGCCGTCCCTCTGAAAACCGATAGGGCCGTGCCAGTACCTGCCCGAGATTCAGGCTGTGCGAAGAAGGGCGGTACTGCTTGATATCTGACATCCGCACCGGCTCGATTCCCCAGGCATGATCGATGATGATCTCACCATCGATTCCGAACGTCCGGTAGAACCATTCTTCATTGATCTGGGAGCCATAAGCCACTTTGCCCATGGTATCCATGCCGGCCGCCTCAAGCCGGGCCGCTTTTCCTGCGCCGATCATCCAGAAATCCGTCAGCGGCTTATGGTCCCAGAGCAGATAGCGATAGCTTTCTTCATTCAGCTCTGCAATCCGCACCCCATCCTTGTCAGCCGGACTCTTCTTGGCAACGATATCCATCGAAACCTTTGCCAGGAACAGATTCGTTCCGATTCCTGCAGTTGCCGTGATTCTGGTCTGCTTCAGCACATGCCGGATCATCGTGATCGCCATGCAGTGAGCCGCAGAAATATGCTGCAATGCGGCCTGCTCTGCATACTGATGCAGATAAGGCGTTGCATCGATGAAGCATTCATCGATGCTGTAGACATGGATATCCTCGGATGCCACATATTCCAGGTAGATGGAATAGATTTCAGCAGAAACCCGTTCATACTCCGCCATCCGCGGCACGGCAACCAGATAGTCTACCTTGCAGCGATGGCGGTATTCATATTCCCGGATTTTCTGCTTTGCTTCGAACAGCCGCGGTCTGCTCGGCACGCCGATTGCTTTCAGAGCAGGGGAGACTGCCAGACAGATCGTCTTATTCGAACGGGTTTCATCTGCTACCAGCAGCCTGGCTTTCAATGGATCCAGGCCGCGGCTCACACATTCCACAGATGCATAATAGGACTTCAGATCAATGCAGATATAGATATGTTCCGCCTGATGTTCCATATGAAGCTCCTTGCACAAACGCAATTGAATTCATAATCTGATCCTTATAGTTGCTTTAATTGCATATATATGCAACTTCTGCTTCTAAATGATAAGAGCATCGCATCACTCTGTCAACAGATCTGAAAACACGGAACAGTCTGCATTATCATCATTGATAGGAAAGGAGGAGAAACTATGATTAACATTCGTCCCGTTTCTGATGATCTCCGGAATAAGTTCCCGGAACCTGAAAAGACTGCCATGGAATCAGATGAATCTGTCTTTCTCAAAAAGAATGGATATGGCGGCACCAGGGTCCTATTCAGTATCGAGCAGTATTCCGCACTCATTGACGATACAGAGCGTTAGCTTGACGAAGCCGATGCCGCAGAAATGGCTTAACCACAATTTTTTTCAGTCCTGTGTTCTTCTGCTTTTGATAGCAGAGCCACCGTCGCGGCATGGAACTGCAAAGGAAAATTGATAACAGACTCAGGCTCGTTTTAAGGATATAATGATCCATAGCAGAAAATACAAAATTCTGGATTAGATGATATGGGAAAACTCACAGCGATTATTGTTGATGATGAATACAGAATCGGTCAGCTGATTTCGAGGCTGATCCATTTTCAGGAGATTGATGTAGAACTTCTGAAAATCTTTGACAACAGCAGCGAAGCACTTGTATTTATTCTGGAAAAACATCCGGATATTGTGATTTCGGATATTCAGATGCCGGTGATTGACGGGCTGGAGTTGATCCGCCATGTTCATGAATCGCAGTTTTTTCCGCATTTCATACTGATCAGCGGCTACAAAGAATTTGAGTATGCAAGAACCGCACTGAAATATGGCGTTGAAGATTACCTTCTGAAACCGGTGAACGAAACAGAACTGAATCAGATTCTGAAAAAGGTATGCAGCGAACATAATCAGATGCTGAAGGAAAAAGAAGAAACCAGAGAGCTGAAAGAAACTGCAAAGCGTGAACATATTCTGGGAGGAAGAGAAGCTCTTCTGGCACTGATGCAGGAGAATTATCCGGAAAAACTTGAGACATTCAATTTCAACTATAAGACAAGCCTTCAAAGCGGAGATTTCCTGCTTTTCGGGATCAAGCTGGACTATGAGGCGGATGGAGAAGATGTGCTGCAGAATAAATTTCTGATCAGCACTATTCTTTCGATCTTTGAAGATGCCTTCAGAAATCATGTTTATGAACAACTGTATGCTCCGGTATCCGAAGATGAAATGCTCGGTCTTCTGAATACTGAGTTCGGAAAATGGGAAGAAGCCGAAGAAGCTCTGAAAAAAATCTTCCCGGAAGTGGCAAACAAGGTTTCGAGCATTCATGGCTATTATGCGACTATGGCAATCTCTGATCGGTGCAGCTTCTGGAGTATTCCTTCAGCAAAGAGTACGGTCGATGAGCGTATTCTTCAGAGATATTGCTATGGAGTAGACCGGGTGATTTCGGGAACGAAAATCACTCCCCATGAGCATCAGCAGATCCTTGAATCAAAACTGAAATCAAGAATTGCCTTTGCGACTACATCATTTGATATTCCGGAGCTTCAGAAACTTATCAATGAAGCATTCCAATCATTGACGGACCTGAAGCTGGAAGAAGCTTACCTTATCCCCGGACTAGCTTATGACTTTACAGACTGTGTCTTCTCAAATTATTCTCCGACGGATGAGATGAGAGCTGAGAAGGCAAGAATTTTCCAGACCATCGATCATTGCTGGAGCCTGGAGAAGATCACAGAGACTTTGAAAAAGGAAATATCTGATGTTGTTGCGGATCAGGAAAGACAGBATCGGATGCAGACGCGCAAGCCAGTCAGAGAAGCCATTGAGTATATCGGCAATCATTATAAGGAAAAGATTACTCTGGATAGTATCTGCGATCAGCTCCAGATGAATTCCTCTTATTTCTCAACATTATTCAAGAAAGAAACCGGAGAGAATTTTCAGAATTACCTGACGAACTTCCGGATTGAAAAAGCAAAAGAACTTCTGGTCACAACTCAGAATACGATGGGAGCTGTGGCGGCAGAAGTCGGATATGCAGATGTGCGGTACTTTTCACAATGCTTTGCAAAGATTGTGGGAATGAAGCCTTCTCTCTACAGAAAGATGTACTCATGAAAAACGGATGGAGAGGCTGTTTGATCGCTGAGACAATTCTTCTTGGCATCGGTATCGCCGAAGAAGCTTTTAGATGGAATCGTTCTTTCCGGAGCTGGATTCTGATTCTGATGTTTTTTTTCTTCATGATTGCTTTTACTATTGACAAAAGGTGGAGGAAAAGGATCAGAACCGAAGCTGAAAATGCGCTGGATAAAGCTGATCTTTCATCATTTCAGAATTCTGATGCCTGGAAGTCATTCCCGGAACATCAGAAAGTTGATGAATTATTCAGAAAGAAGATTTCTGAAGAGAACGAAAAACGTGATGTAGAAGAATATGATCGGCAGGCAACGCTGGAAGCACTTCAATCACAGATCAATCCTCACTTTCTCTATAACACGCTGGAATGTATCCGCGGTCAGGCATTGCTTGATGATAATCGTGATATTGCAGAAATGCTGGAAAAGCTAGGGAGCTTCTTCCGATACAGTATCAGCAGGAAAGACAACATTGTCACTCTCTTTGACGAACTGCAGAATATCCGCAGTTATATGTATATTCAGAATTACCGTTTTTCCAACCACTATCAGCTGGACATCATTTTTGAAGAAGATCAGAAAGAGCTTGAATTATGTGCTGTTCCCAAGCTTATGCTACAGCCGATCGTTGAAAACTCGATTCTTCATGCATTCGAAAACCGGATAAAAGGGACGATCACGATCAGCATCGATGCGGATGAAAAAGAACTGGTCATCACTGTCTCAGATGATGGGATCGGAATGGACCCGGATACACTTCAGAATCTGAACGACCGGATTGCGGGAAAGCAGGATAGCATTGTCAGACCTCTGAAATCTCATGGAAACGGCATTGCCCTTGAAAATGTGAATAAGCGTATCGGAATTCTTTTCGGGCAGAACTATGGCATGCATGTATATTCGACACCGGGGAGCGGAACAGATGTTGAAATCTTTCTCCCGAAGATCAGCAATCCATGGGAGAGAAATGGCATATGAAGCGGGTAATCCTTGAACTGATCGATTTTTCGTCGCAGGGGAATAACTCAGAATCCTGCCACGATATCTGCATGCTTCTGAGAGAAGGCGAAACGATTGCTCTGCTTGGAGAACGCAACAGCGGACGATATAGTTTTTTCGGCTGGCTCAGCGGAGAGGCTGCTGAATACTCCGGCAAGGTGATACCTGATACAGATATCAGCACTGAACAATTCCTCAATAATAATGTCTTTCTGCTGAGTGATTCCATGAGGCTGAAAATCAGAGAGAACTCAAGCATTCTTCTGGAGGATTATCTGTTTCTGATGTCTTCATCCGGCTGCAGCACCTTCCTGATCCGTAAAGAAGAGCTGGAGGAGAAAGGAAAAGCTCTTCTGCAGGAAGTCTGCCTAAAAAGGAAGCTTCAGGATGAGATGTCCAGTTTTACTCCGATGGAAAGGCTGAAAGCAGAACTTGCGAAAGCAATCTATTCCGGTGCAAGAATCATTGCTCTGGAAAATGATCTGGAAGGTTTGAATAACCTGGAAATAAATGAGCTTTCACAGCTGATCGGCAGAATCAAGCGCATACACCATCTATGTATTGTCTGGAACACCAATGGCATGAGAGGAGTTGGTCAGATCGCAGATCGATGCATGTATTTCTTCGGGGGAACGATTGTGAAGCAGGTTGATATGAGATGGCCTGGAAGCATGCAGAAGCTGGAGAATATTGCCAGAGAAGATATCATGATTCCTGCTCTGAAGAAAACCGGAAGCAGAGAACAAGAACAGCCATTCTTCCAAGCAGAGATTTCAATAAACCACGTTCCATATAATCTGGAGATTCAGCATGGCCGTATTTATTCAATTGTGGAATATAACATCCATTCCAAACGCAGACTGTTTCAGATTCTTACCGGAGAACAGTATTCTGATCTTCGATTCCATGGAGAAAAAATGCCTGAAGGGTGGTCAATGGCGTAAACCCAATTCAAGGTTCACGCCTTATTTTCTTATTGGTCGCAAGAGAGGAAGCTGCAGCTTTCGCAAGCGCAAAAAAGCCCCTGTCAGGAAAAGAATCGTAAATTTTTAATATG